>ONCS01000014.1 GCA_900316375.1 uncultured Succinatimonas sp.
TTAAACAGCTACTAGCACGTTAAGTGCTAGCTTTTAAATTAGGTAGTCTAGATTGTGATCTCGATCATCTAGACTTGGTCGTCGTATTATCTTTTTTCAAAGTAAGCAAAAACAAACTATAATACTCAAGCACAAACGAGGTACCCATGGATAATATTATAAAGCTTGATTGTAGAGGAATGTGTTGCCCTGAGCCTCTTACACTTTTAAGAAATGCTGTAAGAAAAGCACCTGATGGACAAGTATTTCATTTATTATCCGATGATCCTGTATCTCTTCGTGATGTTCCTGCTTTTTGCAAGTTTATGAAACATGAACTTCTTGCAATGCCTAATTCAGAAAATCCTCATCTTTTTATTGTAAAGAAGAAATTATCTGATCCTAAAGACTCTTAATTTGCTAATTCAATAAGCAGTGCTGGCACTAGGTCTTAAACCTAGGAGCCTAATTTTCCATACTAATATTATCTCAATTACCACTTACTACCAATTCTTGAATTAGCCTTCAAAAATTTTTCTTAAATTGATTAAAAATTGATGTGAACAATTGCACAAAAAGCGCAATCTACAAGCCTTTTAATGGTAAAATGTAACATATTTTTTATCAGTCAAATGTAGCGAATAATTCACTACTTAATTTTTATTTTGTAAGGTTTACTTAAGATGTCTAACAAATACGACCTTCAAACATTCCAGGGCTTAATTTTAACCCTTCAGGATTATTGGATGCGTCATGGTTGCATGATCGCTGAACCATTTGATCTTGAGGTTGGCGCTGGTACTTCTCATCCTATGACCTTCTTAAGATCATTAGGCCCTGAGCCAATTTCATGTGCATATGTTCAGCCTTCAAGAAGACCTACTGATGGTCGTTACGGCGAAAACCCAAATCGTCTACAACACTACTACCAGTTCCAAGTTATCTTAAAGCCAAGCCCAGATAATATCCAAGAGTTATATCTAGGCTCATTAAAAGAGTTAGGCTTTGATCCTACTGAGAACGATATCCGCTTCGTTGAAGATAACTGGGAAAACCCAACTTTAGGTGCTTGGGGTTTAGGCTGGGAAATCTGGTTAAATGGTATGGAAGTTTCACAGTTTACATACTTCCAGCAAGTTGGTGGTCTTGAGTGCTTCCCAGTAACCGGTGAGTTAACTTACGGTCTAGAAAGACTTGCAATGTATATCCAGAAGAAGAAGACTGTTTACGATCTAATTTGGGCACACACTGCAAATGGTGATGTTACCTATGGTGACGTTTTCCACCAAAACGAAGTTGAGCAATCAACTTACAACTTTGAGTATGCTGATACTGATTTCTTATTTAAGATGTTTGATCAGATGGAGCAAGAGTCAAGCTATCTATTAAATCTAGAAAAGCCTCTTCCACTTCCAGCTTATGAGCGCATCTTAAAAGCAGCTCACTGCTTCAACCTATTAGATGCAAGACATGCTATCTCTGTAACTGAAAGACAACGTTTCATCTTAAGAATTCGTACTCTTTCAAAGGCAGTTGCTGAAGCTTACTATAAATCAAGAGAGGCTCTTGGCTTCCCAATGTGCAAACAACAGGCAGACAAGAACAACTAGGATTTAAAAATGACTAACAAGAATTTATTATTAGAATTAGGTACTGAAGAATTACCACCAAAGTCACTTCGTAATTTAGCTCAGTCACTTCACGATTCTTTCGTAAAGCAGTTAAAGGATGAAGGCTTAGAGTTCGCAAGTTCAAAGTGGTATGCAACTCCTCGTCGTTTAGCTCTATTCATTGAAGGCTTAGCTGATAAGCAAGAAGATAAAGAAGTAGAGATTAAAGGTCCTGCAGTTAAGGCTGCTTTTGACGCTGAGGGGAATCCTACTAAAGCTGCTTTAGGTTGGGCAAATGCTAACGGCATTTCAATTGACCAGGCTCAGCGTTTAGAAACACCAAAGGGTGCTTGGCTATATATCAAGACTCTAAAGAAGGGTAAACAGGCTGTTGAAGTTGTACCAGAGATGTTCAAAAACGCATTAAAGGCACTTCCAATTCCACGCCTAATGCACTGGGGTGCTAAACGTGAAGAGTTCGTTCGTCCTGTTCATACGCTATGTATGTTATTTGGTGATGAACTAATCAATGGTTCAATTTTAGGTGTTGAATCTTCAAAGACTATCAATGGTCACCGTTTCTTAGGTCAGCAAAAAGTTACTATCAATTCAGCAGATAGCTATGTAGAACAACTAAGAAATGAAGGTTCAGTTGTTGCAGATTACGATGAGCGTAAAGCATCAATTATCAAACAAGTAACAGACATTGCAAACTCAGTAAATGGTGTTGCTGATCTTGATGATGCTTTAGTTGAAGAAGTAACCTCAATTGTTGAAGAGCCACATATCTTTAAGGCAACCTTTGAAGAGCGTTTCTTAAAGGTTCCAGCTGAAGCCCTTGTTTACACTATGAAGGGTGATCAGAAGTACTTCCCAATTTACGATAAAGAAGGTAAGTTACTTCCTGTATTTGCTTTTGCGTCTAACATCAATCCTAAAGATCCAACCTCATTAGTATCAGGTAATGAGCGTGTTGTACGTCCTCGTCTATCAGATGCTGAGTTCTTCTTTAACACCGATAGAAAACACTCACTAGAGTCATTATTTGAACGCTTAGAGACTATCGTTTATCAAAAGGATATCGGTACTATCGCTTTCCGTTCTAACTGTGTAGAGAAGTTAGCTAAGTATATTGCTTCTTTAATCGGTGCAGATGAAACTAAAGCAGCTCGTGCAGCACATCTAGCAAAGTGCGATTTAGCCTCAACCATGGTAACTGAGTTTACAGATACCCAAGGTGTTATGGGTATGCACTATGCTGAATTAGATGGTGAAGATCCTGACGTAGCACAAGCAATTTTTGAGCAGTACTGCCCACGCTTTGCAGGCGATAAGATCCCAACTAAGGGTGTAGAAATTGCAGTAAGCTTAGCCGAAAAAATCATCACTCTAGTTGGTATTTTCGGTATCAACATGTTACCTAAGGGTGATAAGGATCCATTTGGTCTACGCCGTGCTGCAATTGGCTTGGTACGTATCGTTCTAGAGAACAACCTATCATTCAATTTCGTAAAAGTAATTGAAGAGGCATGCAATATTCTAGACGACAAGGTAAAAGCAAAAGATACAAAAGATCAAGTTGTAAACTTTGTTTACAATCGTTTAAAAGCTTACTACCAGGATCAGAATATCGAAGCTTCAATCTTCTTAGCAGTACTTTCAACTGCACCTGTTGATCTTCTTGATTTTGATAAGCGAGTTAAAGCTGTTAAATCATTTAAGGATCTACCTGCTGCAGAAAACCTAGCTTCTGCTTACAAACGTGTAAACAATATTTTAAGCAAAGCTACAGTTTCTGAAGGTAATGTAGATAAGGCATTGTTATCTGAAGATGCAGAAAAGGCATTATCTACTGCTCTTGATACAGTGTCACCCAAGGTAAACAATCTTTACACTCAAGGTGATTACACTCAAGCTTTAGCAACTCTATCAGAGTTAAAAGAGCCTGTTGATAACTTCTTTGATAAGGTAATGGTCAATGCAGATGATCCTAAAGTTAAGGAAAATCGATTACACCTACTACAACAGCTTCACAACTTAATTGGTAAAACAGCAGATATTTCTGTTCTATACTAATTTGAAATTTCTTTGCACAAGGCGGTCATTTGGCCGCCTTTTTTATTTCTATCATTTTGTTCCACGAGGAACAATTTTCGCTACTTTCATATCTATCTTATAAATGAATTTAAAATTCTCTTGTGTAATTTTTGTATTTCAAATTTGTAGATAATATTTTATAACTTGTAATATAAAAGTAGGAATTTTTAGACTTGCCGAAGTGAGGTCATGAACTTATATATTTATAATTCTTTTACTTTAAAAATTATGTTCCACGTAGAACATTATCTTATTTTTAGATTATCAATGACATCGAATTAATTTTGAAATTTGTTGAATATGCAATTTTCAAGAATCAGCTCTAAGAATAATTTCTCAATCATAATTATCGCTTTCATATGTAAAAGCAGATGAATGTTCCACGTGGAACATTAAAACAGCTTCAATATTCAATCATATGAATTTGAAAATCTCTCTTAAAAAATTCTAGGAACACAAAATTTGCTAATAAGTAATTTAACTATTAAGACATTATTTATCGAAAAATGAATTTTGAGATGTTCCACGTGGAACAATGTATAACCTTTAGATAATTTCTCTATTGTTTTCATAACAGATACAAAAAATTTTCTATAATTTGTAGTTCGAATGATGTACAAAATTTTGAATTAATTTTTTTAACTCTATTTAGAGATTAAGATTCTTCTATATGCAGAAATTTTACTAAGATATCTGAAATAATATTAACCGACAATTTAAATCGAAAGGCGAGATAAGCAAAGGCTGTAACAAAATTTACATCATTCAAGTATATAAAAAATGATTAGCCACACACTTTGTTCCACGTAGAACATGACTTTAAAAACAATGCTAGTAACAAGGAACCTTAAAACATAGCGGAAAATTAAATATGCCCATATTTAGGTTGATTCCGAATATAGATCTAAAGACTGTTATTGATATAGAAAACTGAATGTAATTTTATGAATAAAAGGTTACTATTAAAATTTATGTTCCACGTGGAACATAAAAAAGGAGGCATAAGCCTCCCTTTAAAACAAAATAATTATGATTAAATATCTAAGTTAGCTTTAGATGCATTCTCAGCAATAAATACTTTACGCTGCTCTACATCTTCACCCATCAACTCAGTGAATAAGCGATCAGCTTCCATAGCATCAGTGATATTAACTTTTAGTAGTGTTCTAGTGTCAGGGTTCATAGTGGTTTCTGAAAGCTGTTCAGCACTCATCTCACCTAGACCTTTGTAACGCTGGATCTTCACACCAGAGAAACCTTCCTTCATTAGGATGGTATAAACTTCGTGGAAATTCTTCACAGGAACTTCGTGTGATCCAATTAGTAAGTGGCCATCTGATTCTACTAAATCAAGAACTTGCTTATTCATTGCTTTTAACATTGAATACTCAGTTGAATTGTAGAAGTTCTCATCTAAAGTGTACTTGTAGTCAATGCCATGAACATGCTTGATAACTACAGGTAGGTACTTATTAGCAATCGCGTCATGTACAACTTCAGACTTAAAGAAAATGCCTTCTGACTCGTTAGATGGTAATTGCTTGATAAATCCATCAACCCAAGTCTTTACAGTATCTTGAGATGAGAAATCATCACCTTCTAATAACTTGTAGTACATTAGGTTGATAATTAAGTCTTTATCGAACTTTTGAGTTAACTTAGGAAGACGAGTCATGATCTTGTTGTAAGCAACAAATAATGATTCAAGAGCAGGACCAGAAATAGGAGCTGTGTCTTTAGTTGGGTATAAAGCACCAGCTTCTACAGCCATATTAGTCTTATACTCTAAAGCTTCTTTATCAGATAGAACATATCTTACTTGCTTGCCTTTTGTATATTTATATAGAGGAGGTTGTGCTACGTAAACATAACCTCGCTCAATTAACTCAGGCATGTGACGATAGAAGAAAGTTAATAAAAGAATACGAATATGAGCACCGTCCACATCAGCATCAGTCATAATGATTACATTGTGGTAGCGGAACTTCTCAGGATTATATTCTTCTTTACCAATACCGCACTCAAAGGCACTTACAAGAGTACCGATCTGCTGAGAATCGATAATTCTATCAAAGCGTGCTTTTTCAACGTTTAAGATCTTACCTCTTAAAGGTAAAACAGCTTGGAACTTTGAATCACGACCACCTTTAGCTGATCCACCTGCAGAATCACCCTCTACTAAGAAGATTTCTGATAATGCAGGATCTTTTTCGCGGCACTTAACTAACTTATCAGGAGCAACATTTAAATCAATACCACCCTTCTTACGTGACATATCGCGTGCCTTACGCATAGCTTCACGTACACGAGCAGTCTCAACAATCTTCTCGCCAATAAGTTCAGCATCCTTTGGATTTTCCTCAAGGAAGTATCCTAGATACTCAGAAACAGAAGTTGCTACAGCACCAGTTGCCTCAGAAGATACTAACTTATCTTTTGTCTGTGATGAGAACTTAGGATCAGGCATCTTAACAGAGATAACTGCGGTTAAACCTTCACGAGCATCATCACCAGAGGTTGTAACCTTGCTCTTCTTGATTAGCCCAGACTTCTCTAGGTAGCTGTTTAAAGATGCAGTAATAGCACGCTTAAAGCCTGCTAAATGGGTACCACCATCCTTTTGAGGAACGTTGTTAGTAAAGCAGTAAACATTCTCTGTATAAGCATCTGTCCATTGCATACCAACTTCAACGGTAATATTGCCATCACACTTTTTAGTAAAGTGAATTACCTTTTGGTTTAATGGGGTCTTATTAGCATTTAAATAGCTAATAAATTCACCAATACCGCCTTCATGATGGAATACTTCCTGCTTTACAGGATCTTCTCTTAAATCGGTTAAGGTGATCTTAATACCTGAGTTTAAGAATGATAATTCACGAAGACGTTTAGCAAGCTGTGCATAAACAAAAGTAGTATTAGTGAAGATTTCAGGAGATGGCCAGAAACGAACCTTAGTACCTGTCTCATCGGTATCACCAATTTGGTGTAGAGGAGCTTCTGGTTTACCACCATTTAAGTAAATCTGTTGCCAAACGTGGCCTTCACGTTTAATGGTTAATTCAAGCTTGTCTGATAGTGCATTAACAACAGAAATACCTACACCATGAAGACCGCCTGATACCTTGTATGAATTAGAGTCAAACTTACCACCGGCATGAAGCACCGTCATTACAACTTCAGCTGCTGATACATGCTCTTCTGGGTGCATAGCAACAGGAATTCCACGACCATTATCTGCACATGATACAGAACCATCTTCATGAACGGTTACTTCAATATGATTACAGAAACCTGCTAATGCCTCATCAATTGAGTTATCAACGGCCTCGAACACCATATGATGTAAGCCTGAACCATCATCTGTATCGCCAATGTACATGCCAGGACGCTTACGAACTGCTTCAAGACCATGTAATACTTTAATACTCGAAGTATCGTAATCGTTGTTTTTATTCTCGGCCATTTGTTCCTCTATGCATCAATAATTACATAACAGCACCATTGATCTCTTTTTCAATATCTATATAAAGAGCATCAGATGGTGTTTGGATATCTTTTGATATGTTGGTCAAAAAGACCTGACTTTTACAATCCTTAAGATCATTTAAAAGTATCTCTCTAGAGATAGGATCAAGCTCAGAGCTTAAATCATCAATTAAATAAACACAGCTCTTACCAATTTGCTGTTTTAATAGTGAGCCTTGAGCTAATCTCATAGCACAAACTAGGAGTTTTAGTTGTCCTCTAGATAAGGTTTCACTTGCAGAAAAATTGTTACATTTAATCTTTAAATCTGCACGGTGACAACCATAAAAAGTATACCCTAAAATACGATCTTTTTCAAGGTTAGAATCAAGCACAGAGCGCAGTGGCAAGCCATTTTCCCAGCCTTTTGAAAAAGAAATTTCAAAGTCAAATTGAGGTAAAAAGACCTTTAATTTTTCCTTTAGAACTCTAGTTAATAATTCTAGGTATTGTTCTCTAAAATTAGTGATAATTTCACTTGATTCACAGAGCATTTCATCCCAAAACTGAATGGTATCGCTTTGAGCTCTATCTTTGAGTAAAGTATTACGATTAGCTAGAAACTTTTTATATCTAAACCAATGCTCTTTAAACTCAGGATAAGAGTAATAAACGCCCCAATCAATGTAGTTACGACGAAGCTCAGGACCTTCTAAGATAAGATCAATGCCCTGAGGGTGGATTACTTGTATGCTAAGCTTATCTATAAGGTCTATAAGCCTATTAGAGCGGTTACCATTGATGGCTATCTCTAAAGACTGTCCACGTGCCCTATTACGCTTAATACCTACTGATTCATTGAAGTTAGAGCTATTCTGATTAATATCAGCGCTTATAGAAAAGAAATCTTGACCATCTTTGATAAGAGATTGGTATTTAGCTTGTCTAAATGATCTACCTAGTCCTAAATATGAGATAGCTTCAAGTAAAGAAGTTTTACCTGCACCATTCTTACCATAAACTACATTAAAACAATCATGGGGAGTGAAATCTAAGAATGGTATGTTTCTGTAATTTTGAACTAGTAGTCTTTTAAGTTTCATAGACAAAGAAGGCAGCGTATAGCTGCCTTGTATAAATTCAATTTAATTTAAACCACAACTTTACTAATGATGTAACTTGCTTTGATACCAAAGTCATTAGTTTCAACTTCTGGTTTGATTAAAACGTGGATCATAGGCTGTGTAAAGCAGAACAAGACATTATCACACTTGATATTAGTTAATACATCACGTACATACTGAGCATTTAATGAAATCTCAATATTATCAACAGCATCAGGTAAAGGTAAACGTGCTTGTGAAACTTCGTGCTCAGAGTTCTCTGAGTGCATTACCACCTCACCATTGCCAAAGTTAAAGGTCACACCGTTAATTCTCTTTGATGATAATGAAGATGCAATCTTAATCTTTGATACAAGCTGTGCATTAGGGATAGAAACTTGTTTTTCAATAGTCTTAGGAATAACTGTTCTAACATTAGGATAACCACAGTTGATAAGCTTTGAGGTTAACTTATAGTTATTGCATGAAGTCTGAACAGCATCCTTAGTAAATGCTAAAGATACATCACTTTCTGATTCAGCGCCAACGATATCAGCAAGCTGAGATGCACACTGACGAGTTAATATCACACCAAAAGGCTCTTGACCAGCTTGAACATTCTCTAATGTAGTCTCTAGGATAGCCATTCTGTGACCATCGGAAGCAAAAGCTTCAAGCTTTGAACTATTAACTTCTAAACGAATGCCTTTAAAGTAATCTCTAAAGTCTTCAATTGAAACACAGAAGATTGAACTTTGAATAATAGACTTTAATTGTTTCTGCTTTAATACAAGAGTATGAGTTGGGTTATCCATCTCAAATGATGGGAAATCGATAGCAGAACGAGTACGAATTTCAAAAGTTGAGCTATCGCAAGATAAAATTAAAAGATTCTTCTCTTCATCTAGATTGAACTCAACTACGCTGTTCTTATCAAGATTACCTAAAACATCTTTTAGCTTTACAGCGTTAACAGTGATTTCACCTTCTGTAAAAACAGTGTCTAAAGCAATTACAGATTGTAATTCAATGTTGTAATTTGTTGCCTTTAAAGTAAGCTCATTACCAGTAACATTGATTAGAATATTCTGAGTAATATCGTCTTTGTTAGGTGAAGAACCAGCAATACCTGCTAAGGTATTCAACTGATTGACAATATTGCCATATACAACGTTGAACTTCATATTTCTAATCTCCGTTTAATTCTTCTTTAAAGACAATGTAAGTTGTTTATAGGTTTCACAAAGCTCAGTATCTTTTTCCATTAAAGTTTTAATCTTCTTGATTGCTGAATGGACTGATGAGTGATCTTTATTAAAAGCTCTTGCAATGTCGTTTAATGATAAAGCAGGAATCAACTCATCTGCAAGAGTCATAGCTAAAGCACGTGCTCTAGATACATTTTTTACTCTTATTGATGATTCCATTGACTCAACTGTAACATCACATTCTTTAGCAACACGCTCTTTAATAGCTTCTAAAGTTGTAGTTTGAGCTCTAATATTTACGAGATTTGATAAAGCTTTTACAGCCTCATCATAAGTAATCATTTCACCTTTTAAGTCTACATGAGTTTTCAAAGTCTTAATAGCACCTTCAATCTCACGTACAGATGATCTAATGTTATTTGCAATGTAATCAACAATACTATCAGGTAAACGTAAGTTTAATTCATTACATTTACTTAAAGTAATTGCAGCACGAGTTTCAGAGCTTGGTGGATAAATTTCACTGCAAACGCCTGAGCCAAAACGAGTAACTAAACGCTCTGAGAAATTCTTTAATTTTCCAGGTGGTTCATCGGCAGCTAGAATTAACTGCTTACCGCTCATATCAAGGAATGTGGCAATAATATCAAAGAAGGTATCACGTGCCTTATCACCTTTAGTTAAACTTTGAATATCATCCATGATGAAAACATCATGTTGAGTGAACATCTCTTGGAAATGAACTTGATTTGGGTCAAAGCTATTCTTTTTAGACATTGACTCAACGTACTTACGAATGAACTCTTCTGCACGAATATAGATAACTGAAACTTCAGGACGAGTTTGGAAAATTCTATTAGCAATAGCCCAAAGAATATGAGTCTTACCAAGTCCTGATCCACCGTAAATGTAAAATGGATTATATCTACCAGCACATGGATCTTGAGCAATTGCAGTAGCTGCAGCTAAGATAGTTTGGTTTTCAGGATCAGTTACGTAATTTTCAAAGGTCTTATCAGGGTTGATACTGCTTGATAGATTTAAGTTCTTTTTTACATTAGATGGCTTAAAAGAGTTTTGCTCTACAGTATTGTTGGTGTTGTTGAAACCTTGATTTTGTGGATTATAGTTTCTTTCAGATGATTGATTTTGTCCATTAGAACTAAAACCATTGTTCTGATTAGAAACAAATCCATTATTAAAGTTTTGCTGATTGGATGGCATGCCAACTTGATTAGAGGCATTATTTGCAGAACTAGAATTAGATATAGTCATGCCGTAATGAGCATTCATCTGCTCATTAATCTTGGTTAAAAGGTCAAAGCAATATCTTGGCAATAATGTTGTTGCTAAATCATTTAAGCAAACAAAATCAATATTATTACCATTTAATTTAATATAGCATTGGGTCTGAATGACTTGCAAAAGACCAATATCAGCAGGATCTGTTTTTTCTTGGGTTAGGCGCTTAATAGCCTCGATCCATATCTGCGATAAATCCATAAAAAAAGACCTTTTTAAGAGTTATTAATTGTATTAATTGTCATTTTTGGGTAGCTAATTATTCTATCACAAAAAATGGTATTGACCTTAACAGTATTTGCAATGTAAAATGTAGGACTTTGTATTAATAACGATTAATCTTAATTAATCGCTTATTAATGTATATCAGCGTGTAATTAAAGGCGGTAGTACCGTCGTTGGAGTTTCAAATGAAGCGTACTTTCCAGCCAAACGTAACTAAGCGTAAGCGCACCCACGGTTTCCGTGTACGTATGCGTACTGCAGACGGCCGTAAGGTTTTATCACGTCGTCGTGCAAAGGGTCGTAAGCGTTTAACAACCGTTAATGGCTAATAATACCTTTCCTCGGTCTGCCAGAATACTGACTACCGAGGAATATGATAAGGTATTCAAAAACCCTGTCCGTGCCAGCGAATCTGGAGTTTTAGTTCTTGCTCGCAAGAATGAGGAATTACAGTGTTCAAGGCTCGGATTGGTTATACCTAAAAAAGTTTTAAAAAGGGCTGTTTGGCGTAATCGTGTTAAGCGAATTGCTAGAGAGACCTTTAGATTAAATCAACATTCTCTTCATAATCTTGACCTAGTTGTCATAGCTAGACCAAAAATAGAAGATAAAAGCAATTCTGAACTAAGTGCTATATTTAAAAGACTATGGCTACAAATATCTCACCGTTTGGAAAAATAGCTATCCTGCTGATACGCTTTTATCAAATCTTCATTAGTCCAATTCTCGGACAGCATTGCCGTTTTTACCCTAGCTGTTCACAATACACTCTTGAAGCCATTAGAGAATGGGGTTTTATTCATGGTGTCTATCTTGGTTTTAAAAGGATCTGTCGTTGTCATCCTTTAAACCCAGGTGGATTTGATCCTGTACCTAAAAAAGTTACTAAGTAGTTTCCTTCTAAGGTTATCAATCAAATGGAACAACAAAGAAATCTTATTTTTATTCTTTTGCTTTGTGCTGCCATGTTCTTATTCTGGGACTGGAATTCTGATAAAGCAAATGAGCAAAGAGCACTTGAACAAGCTGCTACAATGCAAAATGATCAGATCAACAATCAGTCAGCTGTAGGCAAAGTAGTTAAATTAGTAAGTGATAATCTAGAGTTAACTATTAATCTAAAAGGTGGCGACATCATTGATGCTAAGCTTCCTAAGATTAAGCAAGAACAAGACAAAGATGATCCATTCCATCTTTTAATGACCGAGCCACAGTTCTTATATCAAGCACAAAGTGGTCTAGCAGGTCGTGATGGTATTGATAATCTTGAAAGACCAGAATTTACTGCAGATGCTGAAGAGTATGTTTTAAAAGACGGCGAAAATTCAGTATGTGCTAAGCTTACCTTTGAAAAAGACGGCGTAACCTATGTTAAGACCTATACCTTAGATAGAGATTCTTATGTAGTTAAAGTAAGCTACGATATTGCTAATACTTCTGATAAAGATTTATCTTTATGTATGTATGGCCAGTTAAAGCAATTTGCTGATGACTCATACTTACAAAAGAATGCAAGCTTTGGTATGGTTGCTAGTGCTTATCGTGGTACTGCATACTCAACCGATGAAGCTCGTTATGAGAAGGCAACCTTAGATAGCATTATCGATGATAAGAAGTACAACCTATCAACCAAAGAAGGTTGGGTTGCAATGATTCAGCACTACTTCGTATCAGCATGGATTGGTGGCAACGAGAATACCCAAGGTCATGTTATTTACTCAGGCGCAGCTGAAAACAATCAAGCAGCAATCATTGGTATTAGAACTAATCCTACAACTGTTAAGGCAGGCCAAGACACTACCTTATCAGCAAAATTATGGGTAGGTCCTAAGAACCAAGATGCAATGTCAACTGTTGCAAAGAACCTTGATTTAACTGTTGATTACGGTTGGTTATGGTTCATCTCAATTCCTCTATTTAAGATCCTAAACTTCATCCACTCAATTGTTGGCAACTGGGGTTTTGCAATTATCGTTCTAACCTTAATTGTTAGAGGTGTAATGTTCCCATTAACTAAGGCACAGTACACTTCTATGGCTAAGATGAGATTATTACAGCCAAAACTAATGGAGATTAAAGAGAAGTTTAAGGATGACCGTTCTAAGATCGGCGCTGAGACTATGAAACTATACAAAGAGGAGAAAGTTAATCCTCTAGGTGGTTGCTTACCTCTAATCATCCAGATGCCTATCTTCATTGCTTTATACTGGACCTTAATGGAGTCTACTGAGCTACGTCAGTCAAGCTTCATTCTATGGATCACCGACCTTTCTGTAAAAGATCCTTTCTTTGTTCTACCTATTCTTTATGGTATTTCAATGTTCTTCTTACAGAAGATGTCACCTACTCCAATTACAGATCCTATTCAGCGTAAGGTATTCATGGCTATGCCATTTATCTTTACCTTTATGTTCTGTACATTCCCAGCAGGTCTAACCCTATACTGGTTAGTATCTAACTGCTTTACTATCTTCCAGCAGTTCATTATCTTCAGATCACTTGAGAAGCGTGGACTTAGCTTGAAGAAGACTGCTGTTAAAAAGAACTAAAATTCATGTCATCAATTGAAGATACAATTGCAGCAATTGCCACCCCTCACGGCAGGGGTGGCATTGCCGTTATTAGGGTCTCAGGTTCTAAGGCCCTAGACGTTGCAAAAGAGCTCACCGGAACCACTCCAGAACCTCGCAAAGCTTATTTTAAGCAGTTCAAATTAAATAACGATGTTATCGATGAAGGTGTACTTTTATACTTTAAAGCACCTAATTCATACACTGGCGAAGAAGTAATTGAATTTCAAGGTCACGGCGGTAATGTCGCTCCTCAAAGAGTTTTAAAAGCAGTTTTAAGTATTGATGGTGTAAGACAGGCTGAGCCTGGTGAATTTACCCGTCGTGCGTTTTTAAATAATAAGATGGATTTAACTGCAGCAGAAGCTGTTGAAGATCTAATCTCAGCAGGCTCTGAAGGTGCTGCTAAAGCTGCCTTAGCCTCACTTGAGGGTGCTTTTGCTAAGAATGTAAATGAGCTATCTGAGAGAATTACTAATTTTAGAGTAAGACTTGAAGCTTGCTTAGATTTTCCTGAAGAGCACGAAGACTTCTTTGAATCTGGAAAAACAGGTTTAGAGCTTGTTGATATAGAAAAACTAGCCCGTCACACCTTAGAAGTTGCTAATCAAGGTGTAAAACTAAATGAAGGTGCCCGTATTGTTTTATCAGGATCTCCTAATGCTGGTAAATCATCACTTTTAAATGCTTTAGCAGGTGCTGATAAAGCTATTGTAACTAACATTCCTGGTACAACTCGTGACGTACTAACAGCTCAAATTGAAGTTGAAGGTGTACCTGTTATAATTACTGATACCGCTGGTATCCGTGATACCCCATCAGATGAAATTGAAGCTATTGGTATTCAAAAAGCTATTGATGAGCTTAAGAAGGCCGATCTAGTTTTATTCATGATTGATGGCTCTGAAAAAGCAGATGACGCACTAGAGACTTTCAATAAGATAAAAGAGTTTGAAACTAATGAAAATCGCATCATGGTTGTAGTTTCAAAGTCTGATAAAGGTCTATGTGATGAGATAAAAAATCTACTTTCACAAGAGCCTTTAAGCCGTTTAAAGCAAATTAAGACTTCAACTAAAACTGAAGATGGACTCAATGAACTAAAACAAGAGTTAACATCTGCTTTAGGTATCATTCCAACCGAAGGTGTATTTATCGCAAGACGCCGTCATGTAAGTTCTTTAGAAGTAGCTTATGACTTTATCAAACGAGCTAAAGACATTTTAGATACTGGTGATTTAGTCCTATGTGCTCAAGAGATCCGCGAAGCTCAAGATCATTTAGGAACTATCACTGGCGCAGTTACCTCAGATGACATTCTAGGTAAGATCTTCTCTACATTCTGTATTGGCAAATAATATGCTTAATCTCCTCTTTTTAGAGGAGATTACTTTTCTAATCTTTTAAGCTCAAATCTTGAGCTAAATTAGCTGATAAATTAAAAAATCCTTTCTTTAAAGTTTCAACTAAGCTTGCATAACCATCTTCAGCTTGTACCTCGTTAAAGCTATAGATTTTGTCAAAATAAGGCTTTCCTTTTAAGGTAGTACCTACATTCATCTCAATGGTTACATTACCGTCTGTGGTGCCGTAGAATTTGCTTACGAAGATTTTTATATCAAGATCTTTTCTTACTTGGTAATCATTTAACTTTTCACAGACTATTGCAGTTAATTGATCTTTTAAATTAGATGACCAACGATGGTTATTAGCACTTCTTAAAGTTACATCAGAGGTTTTAACTACCACACCACCTTCATCTAAGGCTTTGGTCAGATCTAAGTTAACTTTGTAATCAGCTGTAAAACTTGAGGCCTTTAAGTCTTCAACTAAAGAGTATCTATCAAAGCTCATCTCTGAAGTGCCATGATTTACGCAGGCACTAAGTAAACCTGAAGCTAATAAAGCAAAGATTGTTAATTTAAAGTTTTTAATCATTTTTTAACCTTGATTTCGACATCTTTAGAATCACTTGAAAATACCAAAGAATTACTCTTTTGACCTACTTTTTTAATGGTTGGAGACAACTCATCTAAGGTAGTATTAAGCTTTTGAGACATGTCCATTAAAGACTTATAAAGATCAGAGTTAGCTGAATAACTCTCAATAGTTTTGTTTAGCTTATCAACTGTTTTCTTTTTATTAAGACTATCAGTAAGGGCTGCTACGTTTTCTAAAGTCTGATTTAAGCTTGTAAGAGATTGATTTAAGTTATTACTAATACCTTGTAAATCAACGCTGTTTAGCTTTTGAGTAAACTGTTCTAATTGTCCTGTAATACTTAATTGAGAAAGCACTGGAATTACTGGTGTATCTCTATATGCTGTAATTGAAGATGAGCACTTATACTTAGGATCAATTATCAATTTAATGCTAGATCCCTGAGATATGATATTTTGGCTATCAATGTAAGCACACAGATCTTGAGATTTAAGATGCTTTTTAAACAACTGTTTAGCTTTTAAAGCTTGTTGCTTATCCACGTCTAAAATAACTAAAGCAGGGATCTTTTTGCTCATATCAAAGATATCTTCAGAGTTTTCAAACCAAGACATCTTTACAATTTGTCCAATATCAATACCTCTTAATCTAACCTTACTTCCAACGCCGATATTCTTCACATCACTATCAAACATGAGTACATATTGAGGATTGCCTTTGATATTAGCGTATTTAGCATCAATTTGATTGTTATAAAGACCAAAGGTAGCATTAGCTTTAATAGGTTCTCCTACATCACTATTAAACTGATTAACGTTAATGCTACCTTCAATTAAGTTTTCTAAATTTGGCATTGAGAATTGAACGCCACCGGTTGGAGAGATCTGAAAATCAATACCGGCATCAATCCAAAATACAGAATTTAGATTAACTAAGTTTGCATACTTCTTTCTAATTAAAGCATTGTAAACTACAGTATCTGAATCAACATCGTAGTGTAAATTGGTTACAAGACCTATATTAAAGCCATTGTAGTTAATGTTAGTACCTGCTGAAATTACCTTTTTAGTGTGTCCTATTAACTTAATAGGAATAGTTGATTCATCAAGACCTAAAGGTTCATCTTTTAAGCATTCAAATTCATCAGAGTATTCTTCAGAACTACCTTTATACATCTGAATATAAGAGCCAGAGAGGATAGTATCTAAGCCTGAAATTGAATGATATTGAATACGAGGTTTTACGACCCAGAACAATGAATCCTCATTTAAAAGTTCATCAGTGTCTGGGTTCATTCTAATTTGAGCAATCGCACCTTTAAAATCATGAGATAAAGTAATGTTCTCAACAATACCTACATTTACTGATCTTAGCTTTACAAGGGTCTTTCCAACTTCAATACCGGAGGCATCATCCATGTAAAGCTCAATTAACTTTCCTTTGTTGAAGGTATTTTGCCAAATCAGTATTGAAGTAATAATTAAAGCTAGGATGGGCACTAGCCAATATAAAGAGATCTTCTTTTTCTTTACAAGCTTACTTGTTGCTTCCGTCATTTTGAGCCTCAAGATCCCAAATTAACCTTTCGTCAAAGGCTTCAGCTGAGAATACTGTAATTAAAACCACACTACAGAAACATATTATGGCAAAGCCTGGGCTTATGCTTAATAAGTTTCCAATACGTACAATTGATGCCATGATAATAACTACATACACATCAATTAAGGACCAGCGTCCTATAAACAAGACAAAGCGATATAACTTACTTACTCTTCTTTTTACTAAGATTTTTGAGTATTTTGTAGCATATAGAATAAAAGCAAGTGAAACAATTTTAAAGGCCGGAATAAAAATTGAAGCAAGTAAAATAATAAATGCCACAAAGTATGATCCCATATTCCACATGGCAATCACACCTTCAATAATATTAGAACCAGTCTCTGAGCCGATGAATCTTGTATACATCACAGGATACAAATTTGAAGGTAAATAAAGGATTAAAGCAGCAATAAGTAGTGCGCAGCTTTTAGAAATACAAGATTTAGCTCTATAACTTACTTTACTTTTACATCTTGGGCAAAGATCTTCATCTGTATTTGCTTTAAATACATACCCACATTCTCTACATGTCTTATAGCCTTGCTCTTTAGCAGTAATGCCTGATACTAAATATAAATCTTCTTGCTCTTTTAACTTATTCCAAATTTTTTGAGGTTTATAGTTAATACAGCACCATAAAAGCAACACCGAGAAGATAAAGGTTGTATAAAAACCTATGTAAAAATCAACATCAGCAAGACTTGTAAGCTTAATTAAACTTACCACAATACCTAATACAAACACATCAACCATGCATAAACTATGGTTAAAGGTATAAAGCTTAGCAAAGAGAATATTAAACCTTAAATTAAATCCGCCTGACAAAACAATGGAGACTAAAACATAAACAGGGGCAAAAAAAGTAAAGAATAAGAAAGAATATAAAAGCAAGCCCCAGTCTCTTTGCAGAATACTTACAATTGAATATAAGGACATACTTGCGCCTGTGCCCATAGCTGAAATGGACATAAAAGGCTCAATAATGCTAATTGCTAGGAATAATAAAGCAGAAAAAGCAACGATAGAAATATCAGTTGCTTTTAAAAGAGATGGCGATAAAAGGACTCTACCGCATCGAGGACAGACACAGTTGTAATCATTCTTGAGATTGTCTATGTTAACAACTAGATCACAAGATCTACATACAACTTGTTTTGCCAATTCCTCTTACTTAAACCCTTCCATTAAGATAACTTTGTTTTGTTTTAAAGATTCTTGTACATTGATAATTCTTTGATTAGAACTACCTCTAAAATCAAGCTCTAATGATTTTTTAGCAAGTACGAAAGGACCGTCTACAACTACATCACAAAGCTCTAAAAGTCTTCTGCGCTGTGGATCATTTGCTAGCTTATCAAAGACAAAACCAGAATAAGCCCAAATGTTGTAACCTTTTGCTCTTAAAATCTTAGCCATAATTGACAAAGGAGTTGGCTGGATAAAAGGTTCACCACCAGAAAATGTAACACCAGTGGTTAATGGATTTTCAACAATCTCATCGTATAAAACACGAAGAGTTACATCCATACCACCAGATAAGGACTGTGATTGCACATTATGGCAACCACGACAATGAAATGGGCATCCTTGTGTAAAAATCACATAACGAATGCCTGGGCCATCCACGATAGACTCAGGAACGGCTCCGGCAATTCTTACAGTAGTTTTATCAAGGATTGACAAATCTAAAGATTCCATGAACTATTAAACGTGCATGTGCTTTACACGATCACGCTCTTCAGCGCGCTTACCATCGTTAAAACGATCTAAAGTACCAACTAAATAGCCGGTAACACGTCTAATTCTCTCAAACTTGACGCCCTGACCTACAACACCGTTACGAACGTGTAGTCTTGTTTGCATTTAAAGTCTCCTTTACTTATTTCTAAGTAATTTTATTATTTTTCTTGTTTAATATATTTGCTGTTTTAGGTGATTGTAGTACTTTTTAACCAGTACAAATGCAACCTACGCCTAATTTCTTTAATCTTTCGATGCTTACACCTTCACCATCACGACGACCGCAACGAGGGCAAGTATCACCAATTACGCCAACGTAATTACATACAGGACAACGATCAACTGGGTGGTTAATAGAACCATAACCTACGCCACATTCTTTCATCCATAGAATTACTTTCTCAAAGGCTTCAACATTCTTAGTTAAGTCACCATCCATTTCAACGTATGAAATAGAACCTGCATTACATAACTCGTGGAAAGGACCTTCAATTCTAATCTTGTCAGCAGCTGAGATATTGTAGTAAACAGGTACGTGGAAACTGTTAGTGTAGTAATCTCTGTCAGTTACGCCCTTAATTTCACCGTAGATCTTCTTATCAATCTTAACAAAGCGGCCTGATAGACCTTCAGCTGGAGTTGAGAATAATGAGAAGTTTAGACCTGTATCTACAGTGTGCTGATCACATAGATCACGCATGTGCTTTAAGATCTTGTAACCTAAATCATAAGCTTCTTTGCTTTCACCATGGTGCTTGCCAATTAAAGCAACTAAGCACTCAGCAAGACCAATAAAGCCTACAGACATAGTACCGTTTTTAATTACATCTTCAATGTAATCTTCTGGATCTAGTCTTTCAGAACCAACCCAAACACCTTGTCCCATTAAGAATGGATAATTTAAAACCTGCTTTTTAGCAATAATTTCAAATCTGTCCATTAACTGAACAAATACCATGTTGATTAATTTATCTAATGATTCAAAGAACTTACTAATTGAACCATGAGCTTCAATTGCTAATCTTGGTAGGTTGATAGTGGTAAATGATAAGTTACCACGACCAGGAATTACTTCCTTAGTCTTATCATAGTAATTTGAAACTACACGAGTACGGCAACCCATTAAAGCTACTTCAGTCTCAGGATGACCTTCCTTATAGTATTGAGCATTATAAGGAGCATCTAAGAATGAGAAGTTAGGGAATAATCTCTTTGCAGATACCTTGCAAGCTAATTCAAATAAGTCAAAGTTTGGATCACCTTTCTTGGTATTGATGCCATCTTTAACCTTGAAAATCTGTACAGGGAAAATAGGGGTTTCACCGCCACCTAAACCTGCATCAGTTGCTAAAAGTACATTCTTCATAATCATACGATGCTCAGGCATGGTACCTGTACCGTAGTTAATTGATGAGAATGGAACCTGAGCACCAGCACGTGATTGCATTGAGTTTAAGTTATGAATTAAAGCTTCCATTGCCTGATAGGTCTCACGCTCAGTTAGCTTAATAGCTTCACTCATAATGTAATCATAATCAGCACTGTGGTCATGATCAGGATCGGCTACTTTTAAAGTCTCAATAACTTTAGCTTTAATTAAAGCTTGAACTTCATCTGATAAGTTAGTGTTATACTTTTCGTATAACTCTTTGCAATATTGCTTTAAGTTATCTACATTAGCACTGTCATTGCGCAGACAAATGCAAACAACTTTGCATAAGTGCTTAGCATAAGAAACAGCAACATATGGTGCTAAGTCATACTCAAATAGAGGAATTGACTGACCACCGTGCATGTCATTTTGGTTTGACTGAATAGCAATACAGCTTAGAGCTGCAGCTGATTGAATAGATTGAGGCTCACGTAAGAAACCGTGACCAGTACTAAAACCGCGCTTAAATAGATCTTTTAGACCAATTTGGCAGCAGTTGATAGTTAGCATGTAGAAGTCTAAATCATGAATATGAATATCGCCACGAGCATGAGCAATTGAGTGCTCAGGACGTAATACATAACGGCGAACGTAATCTTTAGCACCTTCTGAACCAAAGCGTAGCATTAAGCCCATAGGAGCATTAGCATCGATATTAGCGTTCTCACGCTTTAAATCCATGTCAGCAGTGCTCTTAGAAGTAAGATCACGATAAATTCTTGTTAAGTCAGTGTTGTAATTTCTTACATTTGAACGATTTTGACGGTAAAGAATAAAGTTCTTTGCTTCATCAGCTAGATCAGCTTGAATAAGAACTTTTTCGATAAGATCTTGGGTATTTTCAACAGAAGGCTCTTCAAGATTTTGTTTTTCAATCTCTGAAACTACTTTACGAGTTAGTTTTTCAACTACCTCTTCTTCATGTTGAGATGTGCTCTTATCATCAGGATGAACAGAAATAAGTGCTTTGCGAATAGCATTAGCAATTTTATCTTCGTTGAAAGATACTTTACGGCCATCTCTCTTAACAATGAATCTAATCATGTTTAGTCCAATTTGCTTATGTTTATAGTAAAAATTAAAAAGCTTGTAAGTTAAGGAAACTAACTTAAAATTTTTTTTGTTATTTATTATATAGTTAGAAAAATTTATATATAAATCAATAGGTTAGCTACTTAAATAAGTTGTGTATATTATGTACAATACGCTCCTATGTTTCAATTCAATTTTTTATATAAATTTTTAGTCTAAGACTTGACACGCATTTTCATGCATTTTATTGATAATGCTTCTTGACAAGATCTTTTTAGTAATAATTTCAGATAATTAAGCTTATAAATAATGTTTACTTTATTTTGCGACGTAATTGATAACTATGGTGATGCAGGCGTTTGTTTAAGGCTTTGTCGCGATCTTTGTGTAAAAAATTATCAAGTAACCTTTTTTTGCAATAATTTAGAAACCTTATCCAAAATTCTCACTAAAGAGGATCGAGAAAGCCCTCTGTTAAAAATCTTACCTTGGCCAAAAGAAACAGAAGAATATTCACTTAATAAGGTAATAATTCAAGCTTTTTCCGTAAGACTTCCTAGTTTTATCTTAGAAAAAATAAAAAAAGAACACTGTGAAGTTATTAATCTTGAATATCTCACAGCAGAGACCTTTGCTGAAGATTGTCACACCTTGCCATCCTTTGCTGATGGTATGCAAAGTTACTTTTTCTTTCCAGGCTTTACTAAAAAGACTGGAGGAGTGGTAATTGAAGATAATTTTCTTTCAAAAATAAGGAATAAGACACAAAGTTCTGATTACATGACTTTATTTAGTTATGAAAATAATAAGGTAATGACATTTTTAAATAACCTTAAAAAAGTAGGTTCTCTAAATAAAGTTTTAGTTTTTGAAGGAAAGCCATTAGACAACCTAAATAAACTTTTAGGTACTAATTTAAAAGTCGGCGATACCTACCAATTTGATAATTTAACAATCGTTGTTAAAGAAATGGTAGGACAAGATGAATATGACACTATACTTGCTAATGCAAAAATCAATTTAGTAAGAGGAGAAGATTCAATTGTCAGAGCTATGATTACAGGAGTTCCTTTCTTATGGCATATCTACCCTCAAGATGAAGATGCTCATAAATTCAAAATTTTAGCTTTATTTGAAAGAATGAAAGAGTATTGCCAAAATAAAGATGCTATAGAAAAGTTACAAGAACTTACTTTAAGCTATAACGGATTTTCTGACTATATAAATGATTTTGATATAGCTGAGTTTATGGAAGATTGGCAAGAAATCTCCAAACAATGGTCTGAGCATTTAATATCATTAGGCTCCCTTACAAACAATCTTTTAGATTTCATTAATCAAAAAATTACTCTATAACTTGATAAAATAAAGCATAAAAGTGTTAAAATAGCGTGTTAGCTTTGCTTAAAATGCGATTTTTAAGTGAAATCAAGGATGATCTTATAAGAGATTAAGTAAGCTTAATCGTCCTACACAGTTTCTTGTGGCAAGGATCTGACAAGACATCATCAACGGCTTAAATAAGCCGAATGTATGGCTAGATTAAGATCTTGCCTTCAAATATATATTCTTAACTTTAATTTTAAAGGGTTTTACAATGAAGTTAGCTCAAGAAGTACGTGCTGGTAACGTAATCATGTTAAACGGCGCTCCAATGATCGTTCAAAAGGCTGAGTACAGCAAATCAGGTCGTAACGCAGCTGTTGTTAAGATGAAGTTAAAGAACCTTCTACAAAACGGCGGTACCGAGACTGTTTTCCGTGCTGATGACCGTTTAGACGACGTTATCCTAGAGCACAAGGATTGCACCTACTCATACTACGGTGATCCTCTATACGTATTCATGGACGAAGAGTTCAACCAGTACGAAATCGAAAAAGACAACATGGGTGATATCCTAAACTACCTAGTTGACGGTATGGAAGATGTTTGCCAGGTTACCTTCTACAATGGTAAGGCTATCTCTGTTGAGTTACCTATCACCATCGTTCGCGAAGTTGAGTACACTGAGCCAGCTGTTAAGGGTGATACCTCAGGTAAAGTTGTTAAGCCAGCTCGCTTAGCAGGTACCGGTTACACCATTTCAGTTCCTGATTTCGTAAACATCGGCGACAAGATTGAAATTGATACTCGTACCAACGAGTTCAAGAAGCGTGTTTAATTAACTATTTTTAGTTAATTTCATGCAAAAGGCCTCAAATTGGAACACTAAAAAACGTATCTAGTTTGAGAGAGTAATAAAAAAGCTCGCAGTAAATGCGGGCTTTATTCTTAGTTATAGAAGTTCTTCTAGAGGTTTTACATCATCGATCGTTATATCCTCGTCGTCAGGATCAACCTCTCCTGTCTTTTCTTTACCTGGTAGTGGTACATCTAAGATTGTAAGCAAGTCTTTTCTTTTACCCACAATAGGATCGAATAAAACTCCATATTGAGAGGATGTAGCAAAGATATTATTAAGCTTTCGTAATAGCTTATTATCACTATCATGAACTACATTGATTTTGACTTTATCTAGGGCTTTATCCGTAGCCTTTCTTTGATTAAACTCGTAGATCTTGCGTCTTACCATCATGGATATGCTAGTAGCTAGTACTTGAAGGAATACCTTACCTTCTAATGTATCATCACGGTGTACACGGAATCTATTGCATTTTAGGCGTGATTTCATGGTATTGAATGCAAGTTCAACTTGGTATCTGTTTTCATATGCGTTATAAGCTTCAATAGGATCTTTAACTGTATCAGAAATAAGAACACGTACCCCTCTATACTTACAAGCATCATTCATTTTAACCATATCAATGGTAACAGAGCCATCTTCTGCAACATTCATATATTGATCGACGTAGGCCTGCTCTGCAGCACAAAGAGTTTTGCCTTCTAAAATCTTACTTCTTACATTGATCACGTTAGCCTTTATCGTTGAATAATTGTTTTTGTAAATTTCTTCATCATAGTAGAAGTGTAAGAATAGATTTGCTTTACCCTTATATTGCTTGCACTTGCCTTTAACAATGTAAGGATCATATTTCCAAGGGATCTCACGGGTAACCACAGTTTGGTTCAAGTGGTAGACATGATTATTGACATCTAAAAGCTCATTGTAAACAGCATCAACTTCGTCTTGAATTGACTTTAGCTTAGTTGCAGGCATATTGAATAAGAAACTTAAACCGTTAGTTAAGCAGTCTTCAATATTTTTAGCCGATGGATAACCTCTATCAGCAACGTAGACTACATCCTTAGGAAGGCCTAAACGAGAGCTTTCAGCGATATAGCTTCTGATGGTTGATATATCAGGGACACAACCACAGAACTTCTTGTAATATAAAGGAAAACCGTGTGACTGCTCTGTAATAAGCATTAGATTAACTTGAGCTAAGTCATCGTCATCTTTGTTATGACCATACTCGGCATCAGATAGATACTTTGAATAGGTGCTGATTGAAGTAGAGTCTAAAGCCAAATACTTTGTTTTAAATTCACTTTTATCTTTAAAGTCTCTATCAAACTCCTCATTAACGTATTTAAAGAATTTGTCTACTTGCTCAAGTTTAATTCTCTTAACTAAACGTGATATCTCAGGGGATTCCATAGGTCGCTGAAAAGGCAGATAGGTGCACTCTGCAAACTCAGAATAGTTATATAAAGCGTTATCTCTTTCTATAACTAGGAAGTACGCAAGTGATAAAAGCTTCTTTGCATCATTACGATAAGGAAATGCTTTTTGCAGAGCTCTACCTAATGGAGATAAAGCAACAATTTTACTTAAAGCATAGGTGGCTCCTGCATGAAGAGTTTTTGCCCCTCTTGGTTTATATAACGTTAAATCAGGCTCATCCTCACCAACTCCAGGTTTAATGAATTTATAGTCAGTTTTTCTACCAGTACCTGTTCTGTAAACAAGTAATCCATCTAAATCAGGCCTTTTCTCTAAAAAGGTATCGTCAAAGGTGATAAGACCTGTATTTGGGTCAAACTTACCGATTTTAGTGGAGTTAGCTCGCTTGCATCTCTTTTTCTCTTCATCCCATACGTTCTTATAAGTCATAACATAATACTGTTTGCCATTATTAGCAGATGAAATAAGTAGAGGCGGTAGTTTTGGCTCTTCATTATTTTTCATAAAATCACCTATAATAGATACGTTATATAACGTATCTATTATAGTACATAAAAAGAAAGAATGCCAGCGTTAACTAGCATTCTTATGCGATTTTTAGCCTTTTAAACTTTTTTCAAAATTGCAACGTATCTAGATTGTTCCAATTTGAGTTTTGACTATTAAAGAAGATACCTTATCTTTTTAGAAGGTATAGCGTGCACCTATGGTAAACTCAGTACCTCTATCTAACTTACTATCTGAGTTTGCATCAAACTCAATTTCTGCCCAAGCCTTAAAGTTAGCATTAGCAGTGTATTTAACTTGCAAAGGAACTTTTCTTAAAGTTTGATCTTTTCTTTGATCCTTAAAGAAAGAGTTTTTGGTATTTTGATAGTTGTAGGCAGCATATACACCAATTCCATTATCAAAGCCATAACCACCGATGAACTCAGCACCTTTTCTCTTAAGCTCGGTATTCTTATTAGCAAGTTGCAAGTAGTCAAATTTTACTTTCTGTCCATAATATAAAGCAGATAGGTAAAGACCATTAGCAGCAGATCCCCATGCAATAGAAGCTGCGCTATTGCGAGCATTCTTTAAAGAATTAACATATTCAGTGCCATCAGCCTTTTGATATCTATCATTTTGACCTTCTAAGTAGTTATAACCTACTTTAAAAGATAGAGGACCAAAGACAACATTATCAAAGGTATAACCTAAAGCACCTGAATAGCCACTATTTAAATCATATTTTTTACCAAATACGCTTTGATTATCAGCTGCGATTTGAGCACCTATTGATAAGAACACACCATATGTATTTATGTCATAGCGGATAATACCAGTTCGACGATCACCATTTAAGCCAGTATCATTTTGAATATCTAAAGTTTCATATTGATCTGTAGCTGAGGTTACAGAACGAGTAGCATCAAAAGTTTTACCAGCTATTACACGTCCAAAATTACCAAAATCAACACCAACATATTGTTCACGAGATTTAATGTTATCACCTACATTTCTTTGGTGACCATCAGCTAAATCCCATTCTGTAAAGGCAAGAACTGAGATGTAATCATTAAGTTTAGTAGAACCTGCTAAATTTAAACGAGCAGAGTTTACAAGAGAGCTATCATGATCAGCTGCTTTATTTAGCTGACCATTAAAGAAAACTGATTGAACACGACCGCCTACAGCTAAAGTGGTACCATCTTTATCATATACAGTTGCGGCAATTGATGAGTTTGTAAATAAAGTTACTGATACAACAGCTAATGCTAAAAGTGACTTTTTCATAAATATCCTTCCAAATTTTTCTAATTAAGTGATTATTTAAATTTCAGCAAGCTTTCTGTTTACTGAAGATGTGTTCATTAAACACCTTTACTTAAAAATAGTCTAATACTAATTTTTAATAGGTAGTTATAGTGATTAACTATAAAAAGATTAGGCAAAAGAGGAAAAAAATTACGCTTAAGATCTCATTTTTAAGGCGTAATTTTGTACAATAAGCAACGTTTAAAACTTGTAGGAAAAGTGTTAAAAACTGTGGGAAAAAGTTTGGAAAAAATTTGGTCTAAATATAACTAAATTTTATGCTGTTGATAACTTGCCATTTTTCCACAATAAACAAATTCAAAACTACAACTTTTAAAAAGAAAAATTTTTTAATAATTTATTGAAATATAAAAAGAAAATTCAAAAACAACAGTTTTTGCGTTACTAATAATAACAATAATAAAGAAATATATATTAATAGATTAATAGATCTTTATTAATAATTAACTTTTCAATTTCGGTGGAAAAGTTTGAAACTCAGTTTATAAAAGATCACGATCTTTAAATCTTGATCTGAGGTTTTAATAAAAAATGAATAACTCACGAAATTTTGATGTCATCGTTATTGGTGCAGGTCACGCTGGTATTGAAGCTGCTGCGGCTTCTGCTCGTATGAAATGCAAGACCCTACTTTTAACTCATAATTTAGAGACTGTAGGCGAGATGTCTTGTAATCCAGCTTTCGGCGGTATTGGTAAAGGACATCTAATTAAAGAAATTGATGCTATGGGCGGTGTATGTCCTGGTGCTATTGATCAAGCAGGTATTCAGTTTAGAACCTTAAACTCATCTAAAGGTCCAGCTGTTCGTGCAACTCGTGCCCAAACTGATAGACACCTATATAAAGAGGTGATGAGAAAGACCTTATGGAACTATGAGTATTTAACTATTTTCCAGCAACCTGCAACCGAGATCATCTATAAAGATGGCTGTATTTGTGGTGTAAAGACAGCTGCTAACTTTGATTTTTACTGCAAAGCTGTAATTATCTGCGCAGGTACCTTCTTAAATGGTTTAATTCATATTGGTCTTGAGCACTACTCTGGCGGTCGTGCAGGTGATCCTGCATCTATTAAGCTTGCTGAAAACTTAAAAGAATTAGGTTTAAAGGTAGGTCGTTTAAAGACCGGAACTCCTGCTAGAATTCTAGCAAGCTCTATTGATTACTCTAAGATGACAAGACAAGAGCCAGAGTATCCACAGCCAGCTTTCTCATTTTTAAATGAAGAGAAGATCCATCCAACTCAAGTACCTTGCTGGATCACTTCAACTAATGAAAAGACTCATGACATCATTCGAGGTGGTTTAGACAGAAGTCCTTTATATTCAGGTATTATTCATTCAGTTGGTCCTCGTTACTGCCCTTCTATTGAAGATAAGATTGTGCGTTATCCTGATAGACCTTCTCATCATGTATTTATTGAGCCTGAAGGATTAACCTCACCTTTAGTTTATCCAAATGGTATTTCTACATCATTACCATTTGATGTGCAGGAGAACTTTATTCACTCAATCGTTGGTTTAGAAAATGCTGTAATTGCACGTCCTGGCTATGCTATTGAGTATGATTTCTATGATCCTCGTGAACTTTCTGTATCTATGCAGTCTAAGAAAGTACCAGGTTTATTCTTAGCAGGACAAATTAACGGTACCACTGGTTATGAAGAGGCTGCAGCTCAAGGCTTACTAGCAGGTATTAACGCTGGTCTTTATATTAAAGGTCAAAAGCCTTGGTTCCCAAGACGTGATGAGGCTTATGTAGGTGTGCTAATGGATGATCTATGTACCTTAGGTACTAAAGAGCCTTACCGTATGTTTACATCTCGTGCTGAGTACCGCTTAATTCTTCGTGAGGATAATGCTGATATTCGTTTAACTCCTAAGGCAAGAGAATTAGGTATTATCTCTGATGAGCGTTGGAAGCAATTTGAAGATAAACAAAATCAAATTGAAAAAGAAAAAGCTCGTCTTCGTGAGACAAGCGTAAAGCCATCTTCAGATATGGGTAAAGGTATTAACACTATTTTAAAAGCTAACCTATCTCAAGAACAGACTTTAGAAGAGATCTTACGTCGTCCTGAAGTTAAACTTCCAAACTTAGTAGAAGCTGCTAAACTTGAACCTATTGCTAAGAAAGAACAAGCAATTGAGCAAGTTGAAATTCAGGTAAAATATCAAGGTTATCTACAAAGAGAGCTTGAAGATATTAAGAAAAAGCGTGTAAACGAGCAAACTTTATTACCTCTAAACTTTGATTATAAAGAGATCTCTGCTTTATCTAATGAGGTTGCTCAAAAGCTTAATGAGTACAAGCCTGAAACTATCGGTATGGCATCAAGAATTTCTGGTGTAACTCCTGCTGCGATTTCAATTTTACTTGTTCATCTAAAAAAGATGAATTTACTTGGAAAGAACTAATATGCATAAACAAACTACTAGCGCTGAGAAGAGCTCGATTTTAGCTTTAATCAAAGATTTAATGTCTAAAACAGAAGTTGTTTATACTGAAGAACAATTAGACAAATTAGCAACTTTAGTTTGTCTTTTAAGTCAATGGAATAATGCTTTAAATTTAACTGCCATTCGCGATCCAAAGCAGATGGTAGTAAAGCATATTTTAGATAGCGCTGTAGTTTCACCTTTAATTCAAAATAAAGGAAATAATATTGCAGATGTGGGAACAGGTGCAGGTTTTCCAGGTCTAGTTCTTGCTATACTAAATCCACAAATACATTTTACTTTAATTGATTCTATAGCTAAGAAATTGTCTTTTGTAAGAACAGCTATGGTTTCATTAAAATTACAAAACGTAACTATCATCAATGATCGCTGCGAAAACATCAAACCTGAAAATAAGTTTGATTGTATTTTAAGTAGGGCCTTTGCACCTTTATCTAAAATTGTTGAATGGTGCCAAGATCTAATTGCAGCAAATGGTGAATTCATCTGTATGAAGGCAAATCTTGAAGAAGATGAATTAAGATCTTTACAAGATTTTGCAAAAATAGAAGAAACAATTGAATTAAAAGTACCTTCATTAGATGAAAAAAGACAAGCAGTGATCTTGAAGTTACATACTACTTTATAGGATTTTAAAAGTGACAAAAGTAATTGCAATTGCCAATCAAAAAGGTGGTGTTGGCAAGACAACTACCTGCGTAAATTTAGCTGCCTCTCTTGCAGCTATGCAAAAGAAGATTTTAGTTGTAGATTGCGACCCTCAAGGTAACGCAACTATGGCTTCAGGTGTTTTAAAGTTTGGTCTTGAAAAATCAATTACCAACGTTTTAATCGATGGTTTAGATATAAAAGAAGCTGTTGTTACCGAAACTGAAGGTGGTTTTCATCTAATTCCTTCAAATGAAGATTTAACTGCAGCTGAAGTTAATTTATTAGATAAATTTGGTCGTGAAAACTTTTTAAATAAGGCTTTAAATACCATTAAAGACAATTACGACTTTGTATTTATTGATTGTCCTCCATCTTTAAATATTCTTACAGTTAATGCTCTATGTGCAGCAGACTCAATCTTAGTTCCTCTACAGTGTGAGTACTTTGCACTAGAAGGTTTAACCTTGTTAATTGAGACTGTTGATCAGTTAGCATCTGCTGTAAACTCAAAATTAAAGATTGAAGGTATCTTGCGTACTATGTTTGATAATCGTAATCGCTTATCAACTGACGTATCAGAAGAACTTAAAAAGAATTTTGGTGACTTAGTCTACGAGACTATTATTCCTAGAAATGTAAGATTAGCTGAGGCCCCAAGTTATGGTAAGCCTGCTATGTATTACGATAAATCATCAGTTGGCTCAAAAGCTTATTTAGCACTAGCAGCTGAAATTATTTCAAAGGCTAACAAATAGGATTTTTAAATGGCAGGATTAGGTCGTGGTTTAGGATCTTTACTTGGTGAACAAAAGAAGATCCAAGAAGAGCGTAAAAAGGAGTCTGTAATACAGACTACTGCTCCTGTTGAAGAACAAGCTCAAGTTGCAGAGCCTAAAGTAGAGATTATTGCTCCTGAAAATTCAGTTGTAGAACTTCCAACTGCGCAATTAAGAGCATCAATTTATCAGCCAAGACAGAATTTTGATGAAGATAGCTTAAAAGAGTTGTCATTATCTATTCAAGAGCATGGTCTTTTAGAGCCTTTATTAGTTAAAAAAGCTGAAGATGGATTTTATGAGATCATTTGCGGTGAAAGACGTTATAGAGCTTGTAAGCTAGCTTCTTTAGAGAAGATCCCTTGCTTAATTCGTGATGATCTTGAAGTAAACAGCTATGCTGTGGCTTTAATTGAAAATATTCAACGTGAGGATTTAAATCCTGTTGAATTAGCTAAAGCTTTTGCTTTAATGATTGATGAATGTAATTTAAGCCAAGAAGAGCTTGCTAAGACTTTAGGTAAATCTAGATCATCTGTTACTAATATTTTAAGAATTAACAATCTTCAAGAAGATGTTAAAAATATGGTGGCAGCAGGTCAATTAGATTTAGGTCATGCTAAGGTTTTATTAGCGCTTGAAGATGGAGAAGTTCAGTTAAAGGCTGCCTTATATGTAATTAAGAAGTCTTTATCTGTAAGACAGACTGAAGCTTTAGTTAAAGATATTAAAGAAAACGGCACTGATTCTTTTGAAAAGAAAGAAAAGGTAAGCTATAACAATGAAAACTTTAATAACTGGGAAAAAGACTTAAGCTCAAAGCTCTCTGGCGTTAAAGTTAAATTTAAAGCTGTAAGCGATGATAAAGGCAAGGTTACCTTGTCATACTCTTCTAAGGAAGAATTAGAAGAGATCTTAAAGTGCTTCTCATTAGAGAGTTAAACAAAATGTATATAGACAAAAAGAGCCTTTCTAGATACATAATTCTTTTTGTTCTATATACATCTATCCTTCTTGTATACACCTTTTTTACTACTCAAAATTACTTATTAAATATTATTTCATTTGTGAATGGAAGTGGTATTTTTTTTATAATTTCTCTAGTATATTTCTATCTAGCTAATCGGCATAAAAACTCTAAAATGTTAACCTCTGGATATGTAATATATGAGGTTATTTATGCCTTTTTCCTAAAATTTTTACTACTAATTTTGTTGTTTTTGATCTCCTTCAAACTCTTTAACTTGAATGACAAAATTGTAATTATTTCATTTGTAATTTTTGTATTTTCACGTATATTCATATACTTAGTAGATTGTATATACGGAAAAAATTCTCACTTAAAAGAACAAAATTAAAGATTTTGTTTTTGACAATGTGACGTAATAGTCGTATTTTGCTTCTGATAGGTGATTGGTTTACAAAAGTAAAATTTTGTAGCTTTATTTAAAAACTAAGGTGTGAATTCTATGTCAGAGAGTAATTCTCAAGAGTACATTTCCCATCACTTACATTTTTTACAAGTCGATCTTCGTGATTTATCAATTGTAGATAGTGTTAAACCTGTGAATGCAGAAGAATTTAATGCTTGTCTTGTTAATAATTCACAAGAGCACTGCGTTAAAACAGTGGCTGTTGAAAAATGTAAACTGACTGATTTAGGAAGTGGATCTTGCTACGCTGCCTTACCTGAAAATCACGAGTCAAAAATTGTAAATCCTTATACATTAAATCTAGATTCTCTAGGTTTAACTGTAATCTTAGGTTTCCTATTTTTAATTCTATTTAAATATGCATCAAAGAAGACTACTAGTGGCGTTCCTTCAAAGCTACAGTGTTTTGTTGAGATGATATTTACATTTGTTCAGGATACTGTTTCATCAATCTTCAAACGCAAGAGTAAGTTAATTGCTCCTCTTTCATTAACTGTATTCATGTGGGTATTCTTCATGAACTTAATGGATCTATTGCCAATTGATTTACTTCCTGAGATTGCAAAGCACATCGGTGTTCCATATATGAGAGTTGTTCCATCAGCTGATGTGAACATCACTTTATCTATGGCATTTTGTGTGTTCTTACTTATCTTTGCCTTCTCATTTAAGAATATTGGTGTTTTAGGCTTTGTTAAGAGTTTAACTTTACATCCATTTAATCATTGGGCATTTATGCCTGTGAACTTGCTACTTGAAGGTGTTTCCTTACTATCTAAGCCAATTTCATTAGGCTTACGTCTTTTTGGAAACATGTATGCAGGCGAAATGATTTTCATTCTGATTGCGCTTCTACCTTTATGGTGGATCCAATGGGTTTTAAATGTGCCTTGGGCTCTATTCCATATTTTGATTGTGACCTTACAGGCATTCATTTTCATGGTACTAACCATTGTTTATCTATCAATGGCTAGTGAAGAAGACTAGTTTTTTTTTAAGTGTTATTACAGGAGATATAAAATGGAATTAATATACCTTGCTGCAGGTCTTATGATGGGCTTAGCTGCTATCGGTGCTGCTATCGGTATTGGTATCTTAGGTGGTAAGTTCCTAGAGGGTTCAGCAAGACAGCCTGATTTATTACCTCTATTACGTACCCAGTTCTTCATCGTTATGGGTCTAGTTGATGCTATTCCTATGATCGGTGTTGGTTTAGGTATGTACTTAATGTTTGCTGTTGCAGGTTAATAGACAACAGTTCAAACTAATTTAGAGGTATCTAGATTGGAAATTAATGCAACATTTGTAGGTCAAGCAGTTGCTTTCCTAATCTTTGCTGTGCTTTGCATGAAATATGTATGGCCTCCATTGATGAATGCTCTTGAAAAGAGACAAAAGGAAATTGCTGACGGCTTAACCGCAGCTGAAAAAGCTAAAAAGAGCTTAGAACTAGCTAACGAAAATGCAGCTCAAACTGTTCGTGATGCTAAGGCTCAAGCTCAGAAGATCATTGAAGAAGCAAACAAAACTAGATCTCAAATTATCGATAAGGCTTCAGAAGAGGCCCAAGCTGAGCGTAAAAAGATCCTTGATTTAGCTAAGAGTGAAATCGAAGCTGAAAAGAATAAAGCTCGCGAAGATTTAAGATCTGAGGTTATTTCTTTAGCTGTTGCTGGCGCTGAGAAGATCATCGATCAGAAAATTGATGAGAAAACAGATTCAGCTATGCTTAAGAAAATTACCGATTTGCTTTAGTTAAAGAGGTATCGTAATGGCTGAAAATTTGACTGTTGCAAGACCTTATGCTCAAGCTGCTTTTGATGTAGCACTTGAGGCCAACAATTTAGATGGATGGCAGAATCTACTTGAGGCTATGTCTATTGCATGTAAGGATCAATACTTCATGGATAGCCTAAAGTTAGCTCCTAATCCTCAAATTGCAGCTGACAGTCTAATTTCGTTGTTAAAAGACCTTGTAGATGAAGGTGGTAAAAACTTCATTAAAGTGATTGGTGAAAACAATCGTTTTGAAGTTATCCCTGAGATCTTCGAAGAATTTGTCAGATTGAGAGATAAGCACGATAAGTGCTTAGAATGCACTCTTATTTCTGCACGAGCTTTTTCTGATAGCGAAATAGAATCACTTAAGGATAAGCTAGCTAAAAAATACGATGCTAAGGTTGTTATTTCTTCAAAGATTGATAAAACCTTAATTGGTGGTGCAATCTTAAAGATTGGCGATAAGGTAATCGATGCTAGTGTCAAGACAAGCTTAACTAACTTGTCTACAACCCTCAGATAAAAAAGAGGACAAATAATGCAACTTAATTCAACTGAAATTGCTGATTTAATTAAACAAAGAATTCAGCAATTTAAGGTTGTGACAGAAGAGCGTGACGAAGGTATTATCGTTTCAGTTAACGATGGTATTGTCAGAATTCACGGTCTGTCCAACGTTATGCAGGGTGAGATGCTGGAGTTTGGTAATGATCTATATGGTCTAGCACTAAACTTAGAGCGTGACTCTGTAGGTGCTATTGTTTTAGGACCTTATGATAAATTATCAGAAGGTATGAAAGTACATAGCACTGGTCGTATTCTAGAAGTACCAGTTGGCAATTCACTATTAGGTAGAGTTGTTAATGCTCTAGGTGCTCCTATTGATGGTAAAGGCCCTGTAGATTGCAAGGATTACTATCCTGTTGAGAAGATTGCTCCAGGTGTTATTGCCCGTGAAGGTGTTAAGCAGCCTATTCAAACAGGTTATAAGGCTGTTGACTCAATGGTACCTATCGGACGTGGTCAGCGTGAGTTAATCATTGGTGACCGTCAGACTGGTAAGACTGCTTTAGCAATCGATACAATCATCAACCAGGTTAAATATGGTGTTCGTTGTATCTACGTTGCAATCGGCCAGAAGGCTTCAACTATTGCTTCAGTTGTAAGAAAGTTAGATGAAGAAGGTGCTCTACAAAATACTATCGTGGTAGTTGCATCAGCATCTGATACTGCCGCTTTACAATACATTGCTCCATACGCAGGTTGTGCTATGGGCGAGTACTTCATGGATCAAGGTGAAGATGCCTTAATCATCTATGATGACTTATCAAAGCATGCTGTAGCATATCGTCAGATTTCTCTATTACTACGTCGTCCTCCAGGGCGTGAGGCTTTCCCAGGTGACGTATTCTACTTACATTCACGTCTTTTAGAGCGTGCTTCACGTGTTAACGCTGAGTACCTAGAAGAAAAGAGTGGTGGTAAGGTTGTAGGTAAGACTGGATCATTAACTGCATTGCCAATTATTGAAACACAAGCAGGTGACGTTTCTGCGTTTATTCCTACTAACGTAATTTCAATTACCGATGGTCAGATCTTCTTAACTACAAGCTTATTTAACTCTGGTGTAAGACCTGCTGTTGATCCTGGTATTTCAGTATCTCGTGTAGGTGGTTCTGCTCAGACTAAGATCATTAAGAAACTATCAGGTGGTATTCGTACAGCTCTAGCTCAGTACCGCGAATTAGCAGCTTTCGCTCAGTTTTCATCAGATCTTGATGATGCAACTCGTAAGCAGCTAAATCATGGTCAAAAAGTAACTGAGCTGATGAAGCAAAACCAGTACTCACCTTTATCTGTTGCTGAGATGGCTTTATCTATCTTCGCTGCTGAAAGAGGTTTCTTAGAGGATGTTGAACTAAATAAGGTTTTGGACTTTGAAAAAGCTTTATTAGAGTTTGCTCATTCTAAGTACGATCAATTGATTAAGGATATTGATGCAAATCCTGACTATAACGACGAAATCGTTGCTAAGTTAGGTGAAGTTGTAAAAGACTTTAAGGCATCACAGACTTACTAGGAGCTCTTAAATGGCAGGTGCAAAGGAAATACGTACTAAGATTGCTTCTGTGCAAAACACACAGAAGATCACTAGTGCGATGCAAATGGTTGCCGCCTCTAAGATGCGTAGGGCTCAAGAAAAAATGAGCCAGTCTCGTCCTTATTCACAAGGTTTACGCGACATTATTAATCATATTGCTTCAAGTCACAGTGAGTTCCGCCATCCATTTATGGAAAAGCGTGAAGTTAAGAATGTAGGCTTTATCGTGATTGCAACAGATAGAGGTCTATGTGGTGGCTTGAACATTAACTTGTTTAGAAAAGTATTGCAGAAAATGCAAGAATTTGAAAAACAAGGTATTGGTGTAAAGGTAGTTTTATTAGGCTCAAAAGCTGCAGGCTACTTTAATCACAGCAATATTGATGTAATGGCTTCTCACTCAGGTTTTGGTGATGATCCTAAGCCTGAAAAGCTAGTTGGCGCTATCAAGGTTATGACAGATGCATTTTTAAATGGCGAGCTTGATGAAATTTATCTCTCTTGCAACGTCTTTAAAAATACTATGGTTCAAATTCCTAATGTATCTCAGCTTCTACCTCTTGAACAAGATCAAGAAGCTGCAAAACATCATTGGGATTACTTATACGAACCAGAGCCTGAGGCCATCTTAAAAGTTGTGTTAGACCGTTATGTAGTACAAATGGTATATCAAGCTGTGCTAGAGAACTTAGCTTCAGAACAAGCTGCTCGTATGGTTGCAATGAAAGCTGCAACTGATAATGCAGAAGCTTTAGTAAATGATTTACAGCTTGAATATAACAAGGCAAGACAGGCCGGTATTACGATGGAATTAAACGACATCGTATCTGGTGCATCAGCGGTTTAAATAGATAAGAGGAAATAAAATGGCTGAAACTTCAAATCGTGCTGGTGAGAAAGGTACTATCGTACAGATCATCGGCGCTGTGGTTGACGTTGAATTCCCTGAAGGACATATTCCTGAGCTTTATGACGCTCTTGAGGTTAAAGGCGATGGTAAGAATCGTCAAGATCTAGTTCTTGAGGTACAGCAGCAAATTGGTGGTGGTGTAGTACGTTGCATTGCCATGGGTTCATCAGATGGTCTATGCAGAGGCTTAGAGGCTGTTAACACAGGTGACGGTGTTAAGGTTCCTGTAGGTCGTGAGACTTTAGGACGTATTATGAACGTTCTAGGTCAGCCTGTAGACGAAAGAGGTCCTATTGGTGAGAAGGAGAAGTGGGTTATTCACCGTGCTGCTCCTACTTATGCTGAGCAATCATCAACTACCGAAATTTTGGAAACTGGTATTAAGGTTATGGATCTAATCTGCCCATTTGCTAAAGGTGGTAAGGTTGGTCTATTCGGTGGTGCAGGTGTTGGTAAGACCGTTAACATGATGGAGCTTATTAACAACATCGCTAAAGCCCACTCTGGTTTATCAGTGTTTACTGGTGTAGGTGAGCGTACCCGTGAGGGTAATGACTTCTACCATGAGATGCAAGAGTCAAAGGTTATTGATAAGGTATCAATGGTTTATGGTCAGATGAACGAGCCACCAGGAAACCGCCTACGTGTTGCTCTAACAGGTCTTACTGTTGCTGAGAAGTTCCGTGATGAAGGTCTAGACGTATTGTTATTCATCGATAACATTTACCGTTACACCTTAGCAGGTACTGAGGTATCAGCTCTATTAGGTCGTATGCCATCAGCCGTAGGTTATCAGCCTACACTAGCTGAGGAAATGGGTGTACTACAAGAGCGTATTACTTCAACTAAGAAAGGTTCTATTACTTCAGTTCAGGCTGTTTACGTTCCTGCTGATGACTTAACCGATCCTAGCCCTGCAACTACTTTCGCTCACTTAGATGCAACTATCGTGTTATCACGTCAAATTGCATCTTTAGGTATTTACCCAGCTGTTGATCCTCTAGCTTCAACTTCACGTCAGCTAGATCCATATGTTGTAGGTAAAGAGCACTATGAAGTAGCTCGTGGTGTTCAGACCGTGTTACAGCGTTATAAGGAATTAAAGGACATTATCGCAATTCTAGGTATGGATGAGTTATCTGAAGAAGATAAGCTTGTTGTAGCTAGAGCCCGTAAGGTTGAGCGTTTCTTATCTCAGCCTTTCTCAGTTGCTGAAGTGTTCACTGGTTCTCCTGGTAAGTACGTACCACTAAAAGAGACTATCCGCGGATTCAAGGGTATTATCAATGGTGATTACGATAATCTACCAGAGCAGGCATTCTACATGGTTGGTACAATCGACGAAGCTGTAGAAAAAGCTAAGAACTTATAATAAGGGGTGGTAAATGGATACTATATCATTCCATCTAGACGTAATTAGTGGTGTCGGTAAGCTATATTCAGGATCTGTAAAGTCTGTTCGAGTTACAGGTTCTGAAGGTGAACTTGGTATCCGCTATGGTCATACTCCTTTATTAACTACCATTAAAACTGGTATGGTAAGTTTGATTGATTCTAATGATAAAGAAGATCAAATTTATCTAGCAGGTGGTGTGTTAGAAGTTCAGCCAGATACTGTTACTATTCTAGCTGATACTGCTTTACGTGCTGATGACATTGATGAAGCTCAAGCACAAGAAGCTATCAAGGCTGCTAAACAGATGCTAGAAAATCATGGTAGTGGTGATTCTGACTATGCTCATGCGCTATCACGTCTTGCTGATGCTATGGCACGTATGAAGGTTGTAGAGATTGCTCGAAACCGTAGTCACTAGTTGTAGTAATTAGCAAAAGAAGAGGGGCTAGCTTAAAACTAGCCTCTTTTGTTTTTAGAATAATAATTGACTCTTTCGATATAAGCAGTATTTAGCTTGTCCTGCACTTTGTTCTTTGATGATCTCAAAACCAGGTACTACTTGATTAGAACCATTTCTCATCTCTACATAAATTAAAGAATTGTCAGAAATTAAGTTTCTTTTTAGAAGTAAACTTAAACAATCTTTGTAGATATCTAGTTTATAAGGTGGATCTAAAAAGACTAAATCAAAGCAATCTTGGGTATTATTTAAAAAATGCACCGCATCATCATTTAAAACATGGATATTAGATGATTTAAAGCCTTGTACAGTATCTTTTAGGTTATTGTAATTGTCTTTGTTAAGCTCTATTAAGGTGATATCTTGAGCACCTCTTGAGAAAGCTTCTAAGCCTAAAGCGCCAGTACCTGCAAAGAGATCTAATACCTTAGCTCCATTTACACTTTCTTTAAGCCAGGTAAAGATTGTTTCTTTAACTCTTGAAGGGGTTGGTCTTAAGCCTTCTGCATCAAGTACTTTTAGTAACTTACCTTTGAATTTTCCGCCAATAATTTTAACTTCGTTATTACTCATAGAGCCTTCCTTGATTATTTCTTATAAGTTTAATCTATTGACACAAAATTGCATAGATATAGTATTTTTTTCAATTGTGATATATTTGTCTTAATAGCTTATAATTAAGGGCGATTTTTATATGTGTATTCTGAGGTTATAGATGGGTCTTTTTTCATTTTTTTCTAAAAAATCTAAACAAGAACAGCCAACACAAGAACAAGAAAAATTACAAGAAAGCTCTAATGTAGTTGAAGAAGTTCAAAAAGAACAAGTTAAAGAGAATATTGTTACTGACAAAAATACAAATAGCGTTGTCGAAGAAGCTCCACAAGATGAAGTAAAGGAAGAGAACACTTCTGATAAAGACTCACAAGTAGAGGATAAAACAGAGTCTTTAGACAAAGAAGAGATTAAAGATAATGTATCTGAAGAAAAGGTTTTAGAAGTATCTAATACTACAGATACAGTATCTAAAGAAGAAGTTACTAAAGAGTCAGAGCAAGTAACAGAAGTTACTGATACTCAAGAGAATGTAGAAACTGAGTCTAAAGAGAAAGTTAAATTATCATTTTTTGAAAGACTAAAGAGAACTCGTGAAAACTTAGCTTATGGATTAAGTGCTTTAGTTACAGGTAAAAAGATTGATGAAGAGCTTTATGAAGATTTAGAGACAGCACTACTTACTGCAGATCTTGGTGTTGATACTACCAACAGCATTATTGAGAAGTTAAAAGATATCTCAAAAGCACGTGAATTACATGATGCTGGTGCTTTAAAGAGCAATCTTAAGACAATCTTAAAGGATATTTTAAAACCATGTGAGCAAAAGCTTGTAGTTAAAAAGCAAGGCGATTTACCATACGTTATCTTAATGGTAGGTGTAAATGGTGCAGGTAAGACTACAACTATCGGTAAGCTTGCTCTAAAGTATAAACAGCAAGGTTTAAAGGTTATGTTAGCTGCTGGTGATACTTTCAGAGCTGCAGCTGTTGAGCAATTAAAAGAGTGGGGAGCTAGAACTAATACTCCAGTTGTAGCACAAGCTACAGGCTCAGATAGTGCCTCTGTTATCTATGATGCTTTAACCTCAGCTAAGGCTCACGGTAGTGATGTTCTAATTTGCGATACCGCAGGTCGTCTTCAAAACAAAGATAATCTTATGGAAGAGCTTAAAAAGATTGTCCGTGTAATGAAGAAGATTGACGAGAGCGTACCTCATGAGGTGATGTTAGTATTAGATGCTACCACCGGACAAAACGCAATGTCACAGATGAAGATTTTTAAAGAAGCTGTAGAAGTTACTGGTCTTACCTTAACTAAGCTTGACGGTACTGCTAAAGGTGGTGTGATCTTCGCTCTATCAGATAAATATCAAGTACCTCTACGTTATGTAGGTATTGGTGAGAAGACAGAAGATCTGCGTGAATTTGATATTGATAACTTCGTTGATGCTTTAATCGATTAGTTTAGAATTACAAAATAAAATAGCTGGTCATAAGTTAATGTCAGATAACCAAATAAAATCTATGGGCGGTATGCTAGCTCCTGTGGGCAATATTGATAGCTATATTAAAGTTATCAATCAAGTGCCAATGCTAGAGCCTGATGATGAGCGATCACTTGCTATAAGATTGCGTGATTATGGCGATCTTGAGGCTGCTCGTAAGCTAATTTTAGCTCACTTGCGCTTAGTAGTAAGTATTGCTCGTGGTTACTATGGTTATGGCCTACCTATGGCTGATTTAATCCAAGAAGGTAATATTGGCCTAATGAAAGCTGTTAAGCACTTTGATCCTGATGCTGGTGCTAGACTTGCTGCATTTGCTGTACCTTGGATTAAAGCTGAAATTCATGAATACGTAATTAAAAACTGGCGTGTAGTTAAGATTGCTACTACTAAAGCTCAAAGAAAACTTTTCTTTAAACTAAGACAAAATAAAAAGCGCTTAGGTTGGTTTACTGAGCAAGAACGTAACATTGTAGCAAATGAGTTAGGTGTAACTGAAAGTGATGTAGCCGAGATGGAAACTCGTCTAGCTGGTCAAGATGTAGGTTATGACTTAACCTCTGAGGATACCTCTGATACTGCATCGGTTCCAATGCTAGCTCCTGCTGCATATCTTGAAGATCAAAACTCAAACTTTGCTAAAAACTTTGAAAATCGCGATTATCAAAGCTATGAGCTTGAGATGCTAGCTAAGGCCTTAAAAGAGCTTGATGAGCGTTCTAGATACGTTCTAAAGCGCAGATGGCTAGATGAGAACAAGGCTACCTTACAAGAGCTCTCTGATGAGCTTAAAGTGTCTGTAGAGCGCGTAAGACAGATTGAAAATGCTTCATTGAAGAAAGTTAAAGAGTTAATCATTAAAGCTAATGGTGGTCTTGATGAAAATGGCGATGAAGTAATTGAAAATAAGAAAGTAGCTAATAAAACAAAGGCTTTAACTACCAAAGAGAAAAAGCCTTCGACAAAGAATAAATTACTTCCTAAAAAAGATTAGTCTTTAATTTGAATTTTCTTTTTGATTAAGGTTCTGTGGCGTACCTTAACTGCAATTCCCCTAGCTTTAAATCTATCTGCAAGAGATTGAGCAATATACACTGATCTGTGGAAACCACCTGTACAACCAATAGCAACAGTTAAATAGCTTCTATCACTTTGCTCGATAGGTTTTAAAATTCCATTTAACAAGTCATCAATCTTATCAATGTAATTGTCTACTTCAGGATACTTTGCAAAGAAATCCTTAATTGGCTTTTCTAAACCGCAGTATTCACGAATGTTAGGATCCCAATAAGGATTTGGTAAGAAACGCGCATCGAAGATAAAGTCAGCATCTTTGGTGATACCGTCTTTATATCCAAATGATTCAAAAATAATCACAATCTGCTTATAAGGCTTACCTTGAATGGTGGTGATCACTTGTTTGCAAAGATCGTGTATAGATAGATTTGTTGAATCAATACGTAAATCAGCAACTGAGGAAATTACCTTTAAAATATCACTTTCTTTCATGATAGCTTCGTTTAATGAAAGATTATGAAGTGATAAAGGATGAAGTCTTCTAGTTTCTGAATAACGCTTAATTAAGACTTGATCGTCAGCATCAATGAAGATCACTGTAGAGTTAATATCAGGATCGTGAATAGCTTTATTGTAGATCTCACTTAGTTCACTATAGTCATCGCTGATAGGGATGTTTCTAACATCAATAGATACAGCAATCTTTGGGTAATTCTTTTTAGCTAATTCGATTAGATCATTTAAAAAAGGAAATGGAAGGTTATCAATACAATAAAACCCCAAATCCTCGAGCGCATGTAAAGCAACGGTTTTACCAGAGCCACTACGACCTGATATCACCACAAGTTCTACTTTATTTGTCATAAATGACTTTCCTAATTTTCAGAGTGAGGACTTTCGATTTCTTGTGAATCAACTAGTCCTTCTAGTCTTTTATTTTCTATTAGTTCATCAATCTGATTTATGATGGTCTCTAATTTTTTATTTTCATTTTTAGCAAGTCTTAGAGAGTTTAATAAATCATTATTTGATAAGACTATTGTAAGGCTTTTTAAAAGATGCTCAATATTATCTAAATCATCTTTTGGTGAAATAAATAAACTTAGTGCAATATCAACTAATTGTTCGTCAGCATCAATTGAATTAAAGGTAATAGGTTTGTTTAAGATACTTAAAATTGCAAAGGTATCACTTTGACTGTCAATTACCGCATGAGGAATAGCAACACCTGGGTAAAACACCGTAGTACCAAGCTTTTCTCTTTCATTTAAAGCAATGATTACATCTTTAGGATCTTTTTTTAAGATATAACCTGCGCAATCTGCAATTTCCTCAAATAGACGCTTTTTACTAAAGCAAAAAAGAGGAGAGAGTATATGAGTGTCTGGAAGTACTAACATATTTACCTAAACAAAAAGCCCTGCATTGGCAGGGCTTGTATTAAATCTTACTAAAGGAAACTAAAGGATTATGATCTTAGTTTCTCTTTATACTTAACTAATTGAGCGTCAACCTTGTCGATTAGACCATCAATTGCTGGATACATGCTTTCTGCCTCATGCTCTGCATGAAGATTACCGCCTGCTACTGCTAAATCAGCCTTAGCGATTTGACTTAACTTCTCTACGGTTAGAGTTACTGAGATAGAGGTAATGATATCACCTTTACGCTCAAGACGCTTAAACTTGTCATTGACGTAATCCTTAAGAGCATCAGTTAGAGTAACGCCTACGCCATGAATATTAATTTGCATATTTACTTCCTTAACCTGATCTAAGTGTCAGGTAGTTTGTTAAGCGAGTACTGAAATGTAACTACACTATTAAATATAGTTTAAATATTCAAAATTTGTAGGGTAAATTTCACAAAAATTTTAAAATTTATTAACTTATGTTTCTTTTTCGTGAACTGTTTCACCATTAATGGTGCTAACTGATAATCAAAACTACCAATTAAGTTAAAGTTTTTTACGTTTTGAAGATGATTCAATACCTAAAGCTTCACGATATTTAGCTACAGTTCTTCTTGCAACTTTAAAGCCACTCTCACCTAGCATCTCTGATAACTTATCATCAGATAGTGGCTTTCTTTGATTTTCAGCTGCAATTAGCTCTTTAATCTTAGCTTTAATTGCCATGGAAGAGGCACTATCACCATCATCGGTACTTACTTTTGAGGTAAAGAAGTATTTAAGCTCAAAGGTTCCTTTAGGGGTAGCAATGAACTTATTAGTGGTAATTCTTGAAATTGTAGATTCAGCACGCCCAATTTCGGTTGCAACATCGTTTAACACCATAGGGTGCATACCAGACTCACCTAATTCCATGAAGTCTTTTTGATGTTCAACAATGTATCTACTAGTATTAAGTAGTGTCTCGTTGCGCTCATCGATACTTGAGAGTAACCAGTTAGCTTCTCTTAGGTTATTTTGGAAAAACTCTTTATCTTTCTTATTAGTAGCCTTATCAGCAAGTGACTTGTAAACTTTATTGATTCTAACTCTAAGCTGATTTTGGCTGTTTAAAACAGCATCATAGTTGCCATTTTTATCTTTAACTACAATGACATCAGGAATGATATATTCATCTTTTTTAGATGGCTTAAAGTTACCAGGACGAGGATTTAAAGATACGATAAGATTATTAGCCTCTTTTAATAAATCTTCTTTGATAGAGAGCTTTTTGCAAAGAGCTCTAAAGTCTTTATTGGCTAAAAGCTCAAAGTAATCTTTGACAATTCTTATAGCTAAATTGAGATTTAATGTATCTTTTGGTAACTCATTTAATTGAATAAGTAGGTTTTCTTGAAGATTTCTTGAGGCAACACCGATTGGATCGTAGTGTTGCACAAGTTTTAAGATAGCTTGTACATCTTCAATGGTGGTATCTGGATAGGTGGTTACCACACAAGATAAGATATCTTCTAAAGATTCTGTAAGATATCCAGAGTCATTGACACCATCAATGATAGTTTGGGCGATAAGTTTATCTGCGCCTTGAAGAGGAGATAGCTCTAATTGCTCACTTAGGTGATCTTGCAAAGTTTCTGTAGTCTCACCTTCGTAGACATCATCGTTATCAAGAACAGGGCCTTTGGTTCTAGGGCCTGCTGAGAAATCTACATTTTGAAAGTTATCTTGATAATCTGAACTTGATACTTCATTGATGTTAGTTTCGCCATTTTCTTTGATATTTACATCGTGGCTTATCTCACCATCAATTTGGGTGTTATGAATTGAAGCTTCATCATTAAATGGGTCAAAATCATCATTGTTATGATTATCTTGATCTAAAGAATCTAAGGATACTTCACGGTTATCATTAGTTGATTCATCCATCTCAAGCATAGGATTAGCATCAACCATGTCTCTTACTTTTTGTTCAAGTTCAAGTGTGGATAACTGCAATAAGCCGATAGCTTGTTGCATCTGTACAGTCATTTTTGCAGTTTGTTTTAAAGATAACTGCTGATTCATGCCCATTGCAGCCATAAATTTCACCTAACTTATAAAACTATAAAGAGAAATCTTTACCTAAATAAACAGACTTAACCTTTTCGTTATTCAAGACATCTTGAGCAGTGCCTTGAGCAATAATTTGACCAGCATTCACAATGTAAGATTTTTCACATACATCTAAGGTCTCACGCACATTGTGATCGGTAATTAAAACACCAATACCGCGATCTTTTAAGTGAGTGATAATTTGCTTAATTTCACTAACTGAGATTGGATCAACACCTGCAAAAGGCTCATCTAGAAGAATAAACTTTGGGTTAGCAGCAAGTGCTCTTGCAATCTCGACACGACGTCTTTCACCGCCTGATAAAGACTGACCGCTGTTATCTCTTAACTTAGTAACTGAGAACTCTTCTAAAAGCTGATCAACTCTTTCTTGTCTTTGTGCTTTAGTTAAATTAGGTAAAAGCTCAACTACACCCATTAGATTTTGATAAACGGTAAGCTTTCTAAAAATAGAATTTTCTTGAGGTAGATAGCCAATACCTGCACGAGCTCTAGCATGCATAGGAAAAGCTGTAATGTCTTTATCATCTAAAAGAATTTGACCATCTTCAGATGTGATAATACCTACAATCATATAAAAAGATGTAGTTTTACCAGCACCATTAGGTCCTAATAAACCTACAATCGAGCCACTTTTTACACTAATGCTCACATCTGATACTACAGTGCGCTTTTTATAGGTCTTCTTTAAATGAAGGGCTTTTAATTCACTCATAATGCTAACTTAACTTACTTGTTATTTTGTTTATTGTCTTTGTTCTTATCTTGTAATTCAGATGGAATAAAGGTACTTTGCACACGACCACCTTGGCTATTCTCATTACTTGCTTTTAGCTGCTTAGTAATGGTGTTGTATTCAATTCTTTCACCATCAACATGAGAGTTCTCTTGCCAAATGGTAGCTCTGCCAATAAGAATTAGTAAATTCTTCTTAGGTAAGTATTGAATAATTGAAGACTGTGAATGAATTACCTTACCATTTTCTTGTAATTGTTTGAAAGTAGCAGGTTTGCCATAAGCAATTACTTCTTTTAGCTCGTCATTTTCATCTCGTGTAAGTTCAGCTTTATCAGCATGAACTTCCATAGTACCTTGAGTTGCAATTACGTTTTCTAAAAATATAGCTTTATTACTATCAAAATCAGCAATCTGCTCTTTTGATACTACATTTAAAGGTTGATTAGTATCATCCTTCAAAGCCATAGCTGGAGTTGCTAAAAATAGTGATAAAGCAAGACCTGCACTAATCTTATTTAGAGTTTGGATAGTATGTTGCATTAGGCTGTCCTTTGTAAGACATAACATTCTTATTTAAATCGAGACTAAAATCAGTACCTGTAGTTTTGATACCTTGACCATAAATGGTAACTGTAGATTTAGAGGTAACTAGATTTTTGTTGATATCGTAATAAAGGTAATCTGCTACTGCTTTTTTAAGTTGAGAACCTGTAAAACCTGGATAGATTAAAACATCATCTTTAACAAAAGCAATTTCGTTATTTTTTAAATCACCATATTTTCCTTTTAAGTGCCAAATGTTTACTTGATCTTTCTTGTAATCATAGGCAGTAATTAAAGGATTTTCAAAAATATAGTAGTTTTTATCGTTGAAATAGGTAGTTTTTGTCGCAACTAAAGTTCTTGAGACATTACCATTGATGTCGTAAATTGTGGATTCTGTATCTAAAGCCACAAAGGTTGGATAGTTCTTATTAACCACCACTTCCTTTTTCATGAGCACTATAGAGAAGTACCATAAGATACATGCAATTAAGGCTAAAATTAAAGCCATTACAATTGATTTTTTAGTAACGCTCATCGATATAGCCACCGTCAGCATTAAGAACATTTTTAGCAATTAAAATTAAATCGCAAAGCTCCCTTAAAGCGCCTTTTCCACCTTCTAAAGTGGTTACATAATCAGCGTAATTTTTAACAAATGGGTGAGCATCCTTTGGACAGGCTACAAAGCCTGCAATTCTAAACATTGGCATGTCATTTAAATCATCACCAAAGCATACCGCTTCATCTGGAGTGATGTTTAGTTTATTACATAAAGCTTTTAAACTTTCTGCTTTATTAGATTGACCTTGCATGATGTGTTTTACTTTTAAATCACGCATACGTCTTTCTGTAAGTGGTGCATTTCTTCCGGTTATTACAGCTGTTTCAATACCTTCATTGAATAAAGCTACTACACCAAAGCCATCTTTGCAGTTAAATCTTTTCATTTCAAAATCATGATTATCGTAATAGATACCACCATCAGTGATAGTGCCATCGACATCAAAAGCTACTAGTTTGATACTAGATAGTCTTGTTAAAAGATCGTTATCAATACGACCATAGCAAGTGTTTGTATGCATAGATATAGCCTATTTTGAAATGATTAATGGCACTATTATAGCAACAAATGTGCCACATATTTTTAAACAGTTTTCACATATATGAATGCTAAAGTGAATTTTTGAAGTTGAAAAAAGCTTACTTACTGGCTGAAATTGGCAATTTCCTTAAAATTGTTAAGCTAATTTTTAATTTAAATTTGATAAAATATAGAGGTTAAATAATTTTAGGAAATTTTTTTAATGATCACAGAAAGTCTTATTAAAGTAAGAAATGTTTCTTTTTCTTACCAAAGTAAGCAGATTTATAAAAACCTTACTTTAGATATTCCTAAAGGAAAAATTACAGCCATCTTAGGTCCATCAGGAACCGGTAAAACTACCATTTTACGTTTAATTGGTGCTCAACTTACCCCAAATGAGGGTACTATTGAATTTGATGGTATCAATGTTCATAAATTAAGTCGAGGTGACTTATATAAGTTAAGACAGAGAATGAGTATGCTCTTCCAAAGCGGTGCTTTATTTTCTGATATGACAGTCTTTGATAACGTAGCTTTTCCGATTTTAGAGCACACTGATTTACCAAAAGAATTGGTAAAAGATGTAGTTTTGATGAATTTAGAAGCTGTGGGTATGCGTGCTGCTGCAGATCTTTACCCATCAGAGCTCTCAGGTGGTATGGCTCGTCGTGCAGCTTTAGCTCGCTCAATTGCTCTTGATCCTGATTTACTTATGTATGATGAGCCTTTTGTAGGTCAAGATCCTATTACTAAAGGTGTCCTAGTAAAGCTAATTTCTGATATGAACAAGTCATTAGGTAAAACCTCAATTGTGGTAACCCATGATGTTAAAGAAATTCTAGAAATTGCTCACTATGTATATATCCTTGCTCAAGGAACTGTTCTAGGACAAGGAACACCAGATGAGATAGTCCATAGTCAAGATCCTAGAGTTATCCAATTTATCAATGGTGATTTTGATGGTCCTTATGCTTTCAAGCTCAAAGGCTCACATAACTATATTGAGGATTTGTAATGCTTGATTTTTTCGGATCTTTAGGTAGATATGTATTAAGAAAAATAGCGTCTTTAGGAAGATCATCTTTAATCTTCTTTCACTCTATTTTTGCGCTACCAAACTTAAAAAAGACCTTCCCATTAATGGTAAATCAAATTTACTTTATTGGTGTACAGTCAATTATCATCATTATAGTCTCAGGTCTTTTCATTGGTATGGTATTAGGGTTGCAAGGCTTTAATATCTTAAAAGACTTTATGGCTACAGGATCTCTTGGAAGTTTAGTTTCTCTTTCAATTATCCGTGAGTTAGGTCCAGTGGTTACTGCTTTGTTATTTGCAGGTCGTGCAGGCTCTGCTCTTACTGCTGAAATTGGTCAATTAAAGGCATCAGAGCAATTATCAGCAATGGAGATGATGGCTGTAGATCCTCTGCGTCGTATCATTGCTCCACGATTTTGGGGCGGTATGATTTCAATGCCAATTCTATCTATCATGTTCTGCTTAGTAGGTGTCTATGGTGGAAAGTTAGTAGGCGTGGATTGGCTTGGCTTAGACGATGGTATCTTTTGGTCAGGTATGCAGGCATCTGTAGATATTGCTGAAGATTTAGTACCAATGATCATCAAAGCTGTAGCTTTTGGCTTTGTATGTACTTGGATTGCATTATTTAACGGCTATGATTGTAAACCTACCTCAGAAGGTATCTCTCATGCTACTACTGCGACAGTGGTGCAATCATCTTTAGCAGTACTAGGAATGGATTTTGTATTAACTGCTTTAATGTTCTAATAGATATAAAAAGGTAATTTTCATGAAGTATTTAAAAGCAGAAATTATGGTTGGCGTTTTTATGCTATTAGGCATTATCGCTGCAGTGGTGTTAGCTCTTCAGGTGGCAGGTCTTGTTTTAAACAGTGATAGTCAGACCTACAGAGTAACTGCTAAATTTGAGAATATTGGCTCTTTAAGAATTAGAGCTCCAATTAGAATTGGTGGTGTGTTAATTGGTCGTGTAGGCGCTATTAACTTAGATCCAGAATCATTAACTCCAGTTGTAAGTTTAGATATTCAAAATCAGTTTGATAAGATCTCATCTGATTCAAAAGCATCTATTCAAACAGCTGGTATCATCGGTGAGCAGTACATTAGTATCACCCCAGGTTTTTATGATGAAGAAATGGGCAGTACCTATCTAAAAGATGGCGATCAGATTGTAGATACTGGTTCTGCTTTAGTTTTAGAAGATTTAATTTCTAAGTTTGTATTTAACTCAAATGCAGATAAGGAAAAAGCAAAGAATAACCAAGCAGAAAACACTGCTGATGCTCAATAGGAGTTTATAAATGAAAAAATTATTTGGTGCTATTGTTGCTTTTGCTCTATTAGCTTTTAATTTCAATGTTCAAGCATCTGATACTCAAAACCCATATGCTTTAGCTAATGAAGTTGCAACTAAGACTATTAGCGATATTAAAGCTAATAAAGACAAATTAACTGATAAAGCATTTGCTAATGAGTTAATTGAAAAAGATTTAATGCCATACATTGATTCAAAGTATGCAGCCTACAAAGTAATGGGTACTTCTTTAAAGACTATCTCAGCACAAGATAGAGAGAAGTTCACTGCAGCATTTACTGACTACATGAAGCAAAATATGGTAGGTGTTTTAACTAAGTATACTAATCAAGATATCGTACCATCTGAGGTTAAAGATGTTGATGATAAGACTAACTTAGTTTCAGTAAAACTTTTTATCCGTGAAGAAGGTAAAAAAGACTTAGAGCTTATTTTAAAACTACGTAAAAATAACAAGACTGGCGTTTGGAAAGCCTTTGATTTAATCGGCGAGAATATCTCTATGCTTGATGCAAAGATCTCTGAGATCTCTCCTATTATCAAAGCACAAGGTGTTGATGCTGCAATTGCTAAATTACAAGAAGGCGATAGCAACAAATAATATGGAAACAATTACTGAGTTGAGCTTTTTTACTGTGACAGATCTTTGGGGAAAACGCCAAGAGATCTTTAAAGATAGTAGCGTGTCTTTGAAAAATATCACTAAGGTTGATGCCTCAGGCATTGCCTTTTTGGCAATATGGGCTAAATCCTTGCAAGGCAGTAAGTTAAAGTTAGAACATGTCCCAAATAATGTTTTAAATTTAATTGATACTTACAAATTAAACGAACTTTTCATTATCGAAAATTAAAGAATATGGCAGAACAATTACATTTTGAAGGTTTTGATCACGAGGCTGAAGAGGAAAGCCGTAGCGCTCATAAGCGTGAGGCTCAGGCACTTCGTAAGCTTGTTGAGAAGATCTGCAACTTAGGTGAACAAAGCTTTAAATCATTAGTCCTACCACAGGATGTTAAGGATGCTTTAATTGTTGCAAGAAAGCTCAAACCTAAAAGTGATGAGCGCCGTCGTCAATTACAGTATGTAGCTAAGTTACAGCGTAATTATGATGATATGGATTTAGAGCAACAGGTTAATATGTTAGGAGCTTCAGCAAAAGAAGATCCTAATACCATGCGTTTAGAAAAATTGCGTGAGAATATGTTAACTGGTGGAGTGGAGGTCTTAAACGGCTTTTGCTCATTAGTTTTAGATACTGACAGAAATAAACTTAGAAACCTAGTTAAAAAAGCTAAAGCAGAGCTTAATAACGATGCTGAGGCTCAAAAGCCTAATTCTAGAGCTTTATTTAAGTTTCTAAAAAGCGAAATCAATCGCGCTAAAGTAGAAATCCCTCAAGAGCTTTTAAAATAATCTAAAGCCTCTAGAAAATCTCTAGAGGCTTGTCTTAACTAATCCTTACTTGTTGATAAAACTGCAAATGATAGCGGTTTTACGGTCACTTCAAATTCATCTAAAGTATTCTTTGTAAGTTTAGTATTTCCATTTACATCTAACTTGTATAACTCATGATTGCCTACAAGATCCTTTGTAAGATTAAATTTAGCACTGTCATGAGTTGATAAATTTAAGATGTAATAGATATCAGCATCGCCTTTGAAGGTCTTTTTAATTGCAAATATATTACGGTTAAGCTTTACAAACTCTAACTTACCATTAGAGATAGAGCCATGCTTAGAACGCAAGTTCATTAAGAATTTAAGTAGATCATGAGTCTTTTGCTCTTGAGCGGTGAAATTAGCTATCTTGCCATTATCTCTTGCAACATGATCATCGTAGTAACCCATTTGATCTTTTCTATCTGCAAAGTTAGGTACCTCTTGACCAATTTCCTCACCATAGTAGTGGGTAATAGGTCCAGAGTGGGCAATAGCTAGGTAGGATAGAGCTATTTCAATACGGTTTTGATAGGTATCATTGTATTTAGCTCGTTGAATTAAGTCTCCAAATCTTAATAAATCATGATTAGTGATCATTAAATTTGGATAAGCATGACTTGGGAGGTTATTCTCATCATACTTTAAAGCTTCATGGATTCTAAAAGCTGAGTTATCCTTTTTGCCCCACTCTTCCATAGCAAAAGCTTGAACTAAACCATAGCGTAAACCAAAGTCAAAGTTAGAATCTAAGATAGGTTCTTTATCACTGCCATAGCCTCTTTCACGAATCGTGTTGTTATCAGACCAAATCTCACCTACAAGATAAGCTAGAGGATGGACTATCTCTCCTTTTAAGTCTTTATAGGTTACCTTTGATGATTCATCAGTAACTGCCTTTTTAATTGAGGCTAAAACAATAGGTGGTACTTGATAGGCTTGATCTAAACGCCAACCGTCGATTTTGAAGTTTTTAACGTAGTATCTAGCTACCTCTTCCATATACTTTTGAGAGCTACCATCGTCTTCAAAATTAGCACAAGAGGTATTCTTTGGTGGTTCGTAAGGCTGCAGATTACCACCTAGGCACTTTTTAGTGATAGTTACCTTATTTCCTTTTGGAGATGTATTTACTAAATCATCTCTAAAGTGTCCAAACACGCCATCTAAGAACACATATAAGCCATGAGCATGGGCCGTATCAACGAGCTCTTTTAAGGTGTTTTCATCGCCAAAGCGTCTATCTACTTTGTAGTAATTACGAGTGTAATAACCTGTTGCATCAAGCATGCTAGGATTTTTCTCATCTTCTTTAGCACTTTCAAAAATTGGAGTTAACCAAATTGCATTCATGCCTAAATCCTTAATATAAGGAATAGCGTTGATAATGCCTTTGATATCACCTTTGTGATCTGATGGTCCATAGCCTGTATCGTAGTTACGGCTATCATCTCCATTTTGAAAAGACTCAACCATTACCTGGTAAATTCTCAGATCAGCAAACTTATCTACAACTCCTGTGTCATTGCGATAAGGTTTGAAGGTATTAGAAAAAGCAGATGAGGTTGAATCTAGTGTGTATTCATCAACACTAGAGGTGGTAGATTGGCATGCAGTAAGTGCCAAAGGTAATAGCATAGCTATCACGCTTTTAGATAGTTTCATTGTTTTTACATCCCTTGTTTGTTTTTATTCTGTAGGTTCAAATTTTAGATTTTGTATAATAAAAAAAGCTTTAACCATCTCAAAGAAATAAGACTAGTTAAAGCTTTTTGATACTTTGTTTTGACTTGAAACTTAAGCTTCAGTACCACCTACGGTAATTTCATCAATCTTAACTGTAGGTTGACCAATACCTACAGATACGCTTTGACCTGCTTTACCACATGAGCCAATGCCATGGTCAAACTCAAGATCATTACCTACCATAGATACTTTCTTCATAGTCTCAGGACCATTACCTAATAAGGTAGCGCCTTTAATTGGGGTAGTAACCTTACCATCTTCAATTAAATAAGCTTCACTTGTTGAGAAGGTAAATTGACCTGTAGTGGTATCAACCTGGCCACCTTTAAAGTTAACTGCGTAGATACCCTTTTTAACCGAGCTTATGATCTCGTCTTTTTCATACTTACCATTTTGCATGAAAGTATTAGTCATACGAGGAATAGGTAGGCAGTTATATGATTCACGACGACCATTACCAGTAGTCTTCATCTTCATAAGCATCGCATTTTGCTTATCTTGCATATAACCTTTTAAGATACCGTTCTCAATTAAAACATTATGAGCAGTATCTGTACCTTCATCATCATGACTTAACGAGCCACGTCTATCTTTGATGGTACCGTCATCAACAATGGTACAAGCATCGGAGGCAACTTTCTCACCAATCTTACCTGTAAAAATAGAAGAACCAGTACGATTAGCATCAGCCTCTAGGCCATGACCTACAGCCTCATGAATTAAAACTCCAGGCCAACCATTACCTAAAACTACAGTCATGGTACCAGCAGGAGCCTTAATAGCTTCCATATTAACAGAGGCTACTCTTACAGCTTCTTTAGCAAGCTCTTCTAAATCGTTATTTAAAAGGAGATTTTCAATTAAGGTGGCACCACCAGCGCTAGCAGAACCTTCCTCACGGCGGCCATCTTTTTCCATAACTACGTTAATGCTAATTCTAGCAAATGGCTTGATGTCTGCTCTTGTTGGCGCATCAGTTGGCATTACCATGGTAGTTGAGTGACAGCAAGAAACTGATGCCATAACTTGCACAATACGAGGATCAAGAGCGCGAGCTGCTTTATCTAAAATGGTTAAAATGCTAGTTTTCTTCTCACGGCTCATTGATAGAACAGGATCGTCTTGTACGTATAGCGCAACTGATGGTTTTACATTTAGGGCAATTTGAGCGCGCTGACAATTATGTCCTTTAGCAATAGAGTGAGCTGCCTTGCAAGCTTCTTCAAGGGACTTATTATCAATTACATCAGAATAAGCAAAGCCAGTTTTTGTACCACAAACTGCTCTGACACCTACGCCTTGAGAAATACTAAAAGAGCCACCTTTTACAATACCTTCTTCTAGAGAAAAAGATTCAGATACGGTTCTTTCAAAGAAAAGATCTCCAAAATCAATTTCACGAGAATTTAAAAGATTAAGTGATTTTATTGCTGATTCTTCAGTAACATCACCATTTGAAAATAGGGTATTTTTAGCTATTTCGTATGTACTCATATAATTACCTTTTTAAGCTTGAGGCCTAATTCCAAACTCTTCTAGTGCAATTCTAACTTCGTTTATTGGAAGACCTACTACAGTGCTAACCGAGCCTTCAACTTTCTCAATGTACATTGAAGCAATACCTTGTAGAGCGTAGCTACCTGCCTTATCATCACACTCGCCAGTTGCTACATAGCTTCTAATTAACTCATCATCCATCTTACTAAAGGTAACCTTAGTTCCTTTAACAAAGCTTTTAATTTTAGTGCCTTGTATGATGGTAGTACCTGTATAGACAAAGTGATCTTTGCCTTGTAATAACTTAATCATATTAAAGGCATCAACTCTGTCTTTAGGTTTTCCTAAGATAGTATCTTCAAAGGCTACTACAGTATCTGCGGCAATTACGATATCTTGAGGATGATTTAAGCTTACAGCTTGCGCCTTTAGTTTTGATAATCTTAAAACTAAGTCTGATGGCTTTTCCGCATCAATTTTGCTTTCGTCAACATTAGGTACGATAACCTCAAAGTCAGTACCTAAATATGATAAGTATTGTTTACGTCTAGGGGAAGCAGAGGCGAGGATAAGCTTAGTCATAGTTAATCGATTTTTTCCTTATCATCACCCATGTTAACTGAGAAGGTTGCACATAAAATTGAGCAAATTGCGTAAACAATAGGCCAAAAACAAGCAGTAGCGATAGTTGGAATGATAAAGTTTACTTCATAGTAACTTTGACCAATGATGTGCTCAAGCCAGTAACCTAAGACATTTGATAGCAAGTTAATTACCGCAATAATTACAATTTGTTGCCACATTGAGAACTTGTAAAAGGCACTAAATTGAGTGGTAATTAAATAAAGTTGCAAGCAAACTAAGAAAGCATTGATACCAAGTGGAGCACCTGATACAAGATCAAGCACAATACCTGTAACAAAAGCTACTTCAATATTAAGTTTGAACTTTGGATTTTGAGAAAAGAACAAGATAATCAACACAATCAAATCAGGTCGATTATCTGAAATTGGAGCAGGTAAATGCACAATTGCTAAAATCAATGCAATTAAAAGCATTGGAATTAGCACAATCAAGTATGAGGATCTATTACGATCTTTGTTACTAATCATTGCTACCCTCAACTGTTTTTACTTCTGCATTTTCTTTTTGATTGCTATTTTTATCAGCAGATTTCTTTGGATGTACTGATAAAGTTTCAATTAGCTTTTTAACACGCTCTTGATGGATGATTTTCTTATTGTCGGTAAGCTGTTTTGCTTTTGATGCAAAATCATCTTCAGCTAAAGTCTCTTCACTTGGCCAGAACATCAATACATAGCGCATTTTGTCTGTATCAACTAAAGGCTTAGCTTTGATTGCAGCAAAAGGCTGTGATTCTGAAATACCAACAGAGGTAACGATAGCTACAGGATATCCTTTAGGATAAATGCCGCCAATACCTGAGGTAAAAAGTAAGTCACCTTCTTTGACATCAGCTGATCTTGGTACGTTGTTGATTAAAATCTCGTTGTGAGAACCAGAGCCTGTAGCAATTGCTCTAACTGATGATCTTTCATCAACAAGAGGAACAGAACAGTTTGGATCGGTAAGTAAAAGTACGCGTGAGTAGGTATGATTTACGCTCATTACCTGACCTACTAGGCCCTTGTCGGTAATTACTGGCATACCTTCAAATACGTGTTCTTTAGAACCACGATTTACTAAAACTCTATGTAAGTAAGGATCGGAGTCAACATCGATAACTTCAGCAAATAACTTTTTAGCATCTCCTCTGACAGGAGAGTTTAAAAGTTGTCTTAGAGCTTGGTTTTCAAGCTCTAAAGAGCGAAGTTTTAAAATATCAGCTCTTTGCATAAAGTTTTCTGTGGATAGACGCTCATTTTCTTCAATTAAGTCACTGTGGCTTTTAAATTGGCTTGAAACTAATCTACCTACAGTATGAGGAGAGTCTGCGAAAACTAGGATAGGGTATAGAGCTGATTCAACATAAAATCTAAAATCAGTTAGAAATTTAGATCTTACGTCTAATGCCATCACACTTAGAGATAAAACTAAGGCAATGACAAAACGAAAATGGATAAAAGTAGTTTTTTGATCTGATGAGTTTTTCAAATCAAGTCCTAGAAATACAAAAGGATCCCCTTTATAAAAAGAGGATCCTAAGTTAATTATAATTAATCAAAGATTTCGTTGTCTTGAGTATCGTACATCTCAAGAGCTTTACCACCACCACGAGCAACACAAGTTAGTGGATCGTCTGCGATGGTTACTGGAATACCAGTCTCTTCACGTAGAAGCTTATCTAGGTTGTGTAGTAATGCACCACCACCTGATAGCATCATACCGTGCTCTGCGATATCAGCTGCTAGCTCTGGAGGTGACTTCTCTAAAGCAGTACGAACAGCTGCTACAATACCCTTAATAGGATCTGATAGAGCTTCTAGAATTTCATTTGAGTTTAGAGTGAATGAACGAGGTACACCTTCAACTACTGAACGACCACGAACTTCTTTCTCATGCATCTCTTGCTCAGCATAAGCAGAACCAATTTCAATCTTAACTTGCTCAGCAGTTGACTCACCGATTTCATAACGCTTAGTGTTACGAACATAGTCAATGATTGCTTGGTCAAAACGGTTACCACCGATACGAACTGAACTTGAGTAAACAATACCGTTTAAAGAAATGATTGCAACTTCAGTAGTACCACCACCGATATCAACAATCATAGAACCTTTTGCTTCAGATACAGGAAGACCTGCACCGATAGCTGCAGCCATAGGCTCGGTAATTAAGAATACTTCTGAAGCACCAGCACCTTCTACTGATTCACGAATTGCACGACGCTCAACTTGAGTTGCACCGCATGGTACGCAAACTAGTACACGAGGACTTGGTTTAAATGGAACAAAGTGTGAACCTTGAAGTACCTTTGAAATGAAGTACTGAAGCATTTTTTCAGTGTATTGGAAATCTGCAATAACACCGTCTTTCATAGGTCTGATAACTTCTAGATTATCAGGGCTACGACCTAACATGATCTTAGCTGCTTTACCTACTGCATCTACTTTACGTTGTGCACCGCCATTTCTATCTAAGCGTACAGCAACAACTGAAGGCTCGTTTAAAACGATGCCTTTATTTTTTACATAAACTAATGTGTTAGCTGTTCCTAAATCGATTGATAAATCATTTGAGAACATGCTGCGTAATTTTTTAAACATTTACTAGGGTCCAACGCCGAAGTTAAAAAGGCTTTTTTTTATTATTACAATCTCAACGGATTATATAAGCGCAAAGTATAACACACAGATCCTGTATTGTGCTTTATCTAGGCGTTTTGAATAGAAAATTATTTAATCTATCACACAAAATTTTTGCGCAAAATAATCATCAATTGCGAAAAATGAAAAAGCCTAGATAAGTTTGCACCAATCTAGGCTTTGAAATTACAAAATTCTAAAAATTAGAATGGAAGATCATCATCTACACTACCATCCATGGTGCTAGTGTTTTGAACGTTGATTTGTGGCTCTTTAGGTAAAGTTTGAGCACTTGTGTTATTTGGTGCCATGGTATTATTACCAGGGTAAGCAGGAGCTTGGTTTACCTGACCATAGTTTTGAGCTGGTGCTTGTTGCATACCGTAAGCATTGTTTTGTGGTGCTGACTGTACGTTTTGAGTTGGGAAACCAGATACTGCTTGAGTAGGAGCTTGATTGCCATAGGCATTAGCATTGCTATAGCTGTTAGCTTGTGGAGCACCGTAGCTATTGTTACCATAGCTTTGGCTACCTTGAGCTGCACTATAAGAGTTTCTTGGCTCTTGAATATTGTACTCGTCAGGTGCTGCGCCTGCGTTTTGAGCTCTACCACCTAACATTTGCATTTCATCAGCTACAATTTCAGTAATTGAACGCTTGATGTTCTGCTTGTCAGTGTATGAACGAGTGCGAAGCTTACCTTCAACGTAGATTTGTGATCCTTTGTGTAACCATTGATGAGCAATTTCTGCTAATTTGCCCCACATCACCACACGGTGCCACTCAGCAAGCTCTGTAGGCTGGCCAGTTTCGATGTTCTTGCGCATCTCGTTAGTTACCATAGAGATGTTTACAACAGCTGTACCTGAATTAGTGGTTCTAAACTGAGGCTCATCACCTAAATTACCAATCAATATTACTTTATTAACTCCGCGAGCCATAAAATTTCCTTTAAAGTTACGATAAATAAAAAATGCTTTTGGAATGACTATTGTAAAGGCAAAATTTTAAAGACTTTATTTTAAGTGGGAAAAAGTGCAAATAAGCTTCCCTTAAAAGTCCAATTTTGCTCTCAAAAACGTCAAAAAATTCTTTTAATATAATACTTTAAAAATGATAAAAAAATTTAGGTATTAAGTGCAAATTTACAAAAAAAATCTACCTAAAATTGGTACAATTTGAGGCAAATTTTAAAGATGCTATAAATTCTATGGATAAGATCACTATTCGTGGCGCTAGAACCCACAATCTACAAAATTTAAACCTCTCAATACCTCGTAATCAGCTTGTTGTAATTACAGGTCGAAGTGGCTCTGGTAAATCATCATTAGCCTTTGATACTTTATATGCTGAAGGTCAAAGACGTTATGTTGAGTCTTTATCATCGTACGCTAGACAATTCTTATCTTTAATGGATAAGCCTGATGTTGATTCTATTGATGGTCTATCACCTGCAATTTCTATTGAGCAAAAAGCAACTTCTCATAACCCTCGTTCAACTGTAGGTACTGTAACTGAAATTCATGATTACCTCCGTTTGATGTGGGCTCGTATTGGTGTAGCAAAATGCCCAGAGCATGGCACTGTACTTAAAGCACAAACTGTCTCTCAAATGGTAGATGCGGTCTTAAAACTACCTGAGGGGACTAAAGTTATGATCATGTCTCCTATCGTGCGTGGTCGTAAAGGTGAGTACAAACAGCTATTTTCTGATTTAGTTAAAGATGGTTTTATAAGAGCAAGAGTAGACAATGAGATCTGCGACTTATCAGATCCTCCTGATCTGGCTTTAAGAGAAAAACACACCATTGAGCTTATCGTAGATAGAATTAAAGTTCGTGATGATCTAAAACAAAGACTTGCTGACTCTTTTGAAACCGCTTTAAAGTACTCTGAAGGTTTAGCACTAGTCGCTCCTATGGATGAGCATAAAGCTGAAGATGAGCAACTCTTCTCATCTCACTACTCTTGTCCAATTTGTGGTTATTCAATCCCAGAGCTAGAACCTCGTAACTTCTCATTTAATAATCCTCATGGTTCTTGCCCTAAGTGTGAAGGCTTAGGTGCGATGATGATCTTAGATGAAGATAAGATTGTCCCTGATAAAGATAAGTCTATTTACGAAGGTGCGATAGCAGGTTGGGATAGAGCAAATCCTTTCTTTTACAGACAACTTGAAGCTGTTGCTAATTACTTTGATATTGATTTAAAAAAGCCTTATAAAGAGCTAACTGATAAAGAGCGCAAGTTAATCTTAAATGGCACTGGTAAAACCGCTATTCCGATGGAGATCATTTACTCTGGTGGTAAAAAATCTCGTTCAAGTGTTGAGCCATTTGAAGGTGTTATCAATAACTACGAAAGACGTCTTCATGAGACAGAGTCTGAGTACGTTCGTTACTATATTTCAAAGCTGATGCGTCCTCTACCATGCCCAGAGTGTCATGGAACCAGACTTAAAAAAGAATACTGCCACGTCTTTGTTGGTGGTAAGAGCTTACCTGAGATTAACAATTACTCTATAAAAGATTGCTATGACTTCTTTGAAAACTTAAAACTTTCAGAGCAAGAAATGGGAATTGCTAGTCGTGTTTTAAAGGAGATTAAAGCAAGACTTGGTTTCTTAATTAACGTAGGTTTAGGTTATTTAACATTATCACGCTCTGCTGAAACTTTATCAGGAGGAGAGGCTCAACGTATTCGTCTAGCTAGTCAAATTGGCGCAGGACTTACTGGTGTGATGTATGTTCTAGATGAGCCAAGTATTGGTTTACATCAAAGAGATAACTCAAAGTTACTAGATACTTTAAAGAATTTACGTGACATTGGTAATACTGTAATTGTTGTAGAGCACGATGAAGATACTATGCGTGCTGCTGACTACATCCTAGATATTGGCCCTGGTGCTGGTATCAACGGTGGTAAGGTGGTAGCAGCTGGTCCTGTAGATGTTATTGAGGCAAATAAAGACTCTTTAACTGGTGATTATCTAGCAGGTCGTAAAAAGATTGAAATACCTAAAAAGAGAGTTAAAGCTTTAAAGTCAAAGATGCTAACCTTAGAAGGATGCACTGGTAATAACTTAAAGGATATCTCAGTTTCTTTCCCTGTAGGTTGCTTTGTTGTAGTAACTGGTGTTTCTGGCTCTGGTAAATCTACCTTAGTTAACGATACCTTAGTTAGAGTTGCCGAGCGCAAATTAAATGGCGTAATAGCTAATGACGATCCAGCTCCTTATAAGAATATTAAAGGTTTAGAGCACTTTGATAAGATCATTTGTATCGATCAAAGCCCAATTGGTAGAACTCCACGTTCAAATCCTGCTACCTATGTAGGACTATTCTCTGATATTCGTGATTTGTTCTCAAAAACCCCAGAAGCTCGTGCTCGTGGTTATGGACCTGGAAGATTCTCCTTTAATGTTAAAGGTGGTCGTTGCGAGGCTTGTCAAGGTGACGGTACTATCAAGGTATCGATGAACTTCTTACCTGATGTTTATGTAAAGTGCGAACAGTGCCAAGGTAAGCGCTATAACCGTGAAACCTTAGAAGTCTTATACAAAGGTAAGACTATTTCTGATGTACTAGAAATGAATGTAGAGCAAGCTTTAGAGTTCTTTGAGGCAGTTCCATCAATTGCCTCAAAACTTAAGACTTTAATGCAAGTAGGTTTGTCTTATATTACTTTAGGACAAGCTGCTACTACCTTCTCAGGTGGTGAAGCTCAACGTATTAAACTATCTAAAGAGCTCTCAAAAAGAGCAACTGGTAAGACACTGTATGTTTTAGATGAGCCTACAACCGGTTTACACTTTGAAGATGTAAAACTATTACTTGAAGTGTTACTTAAATTGCGCGATCAAGGTAATACTGTAGTTGTGATTGAACACAATTTAGATGTAATTAAAACAGCTGACTACCTTATTGATTTAGGTCCTGAAGGTGGTAGCGGTGGTGGACAGGTTGTAGCCTGCGGCACCCCTGAGGAGATCTGCAAGTGTGAAAAGTCATTTACAGGTCAATTCTTAAAACCAATTTTAGAGCGCGGCTATTAAGTCATGCATTTAGGAGACAATATGAGTCAATTAACAGAAAAAGAGTTTGAAGCAATTAAGGCTTTAAACGCTGAATATAGACAAGCAATGTTTAAGCGTGTAAGTGCTGAGATTGAAGGCTTGTACGTGCTTGTTGATAATGATGGTCCTTTAATTTTAGAAGACACAGAAGAAGATGATGAGCACAATTTATACAGTGTGCTACCAGTTTGGTCTCATGAGCAATTAGCAACTGCTTATGCTCAAGATAATAAGCTTGAAGGCATGAAAGCTCAGTTTATTACCAAAAAAGCTTGGAATGAAAGCTGGGTACCTATGTTTAAAGAGCAGCAAAAGGTACTAATTGGCTTTATGCCAATAGGAGAGGCAGACTTCTCTGTAGATGATCCTCAAGAGATCTAATATAGTCTTAAACTTAAAGCTAGGCTTTCCACCTAGCTTTTTGCTATTCTTGATAAGGCTCTACGCCTTGAGCTTTACTTTTATTAACCAATCTTTCGCGATACCACATCTGATAAGCGTTAATCACGTTTTGCCAAAGAATTAGACCTCCTGACAAAATTGAAGTGGTTGGATCTAAAAAGCTTACCGCAACCCAAATTCCAAATAGGTTGTTTTTCTGACCTAAAGCTTGGCCACTACTAATTCTTTGTTTTTCAAATTGACCAATTAACTTGCCTAGGGCAAACATACATATAGAGCAGATCATACTTACTAGTGCCATCAAGATTAAAGTCTGATTTGAGCATTGAGCATGTGCTACATAGGCAAAGGTTTGAGCAGATAGGACAAAGATAATAAAGGCCCATAAGTAAAAGCCTAAATCTTTAGTATGAGTTAGTAAAAATTGATGGAGTTTTTTGAAAAATACTCTAATCACAATAGCTGTTACTAAAGGAAAGACAATCATTGGAAAGACTTTAAAAGAGATCTTTAAAAACTCATCAATAAAAGGTAAATCTTGCTTGGAAACTAAGGGGAAGATAATAGGAATAAAAATAGCAGCAGCTAAATTACTTAACATGATGTAAGTAGTTAAGGTTGATTCATTTCCGCCTAATTTTCCGGTGATAACTGATGCAGAAGCAGCGGTTGGGGTAATAAAAGCCACCATTAAACCTAAGAGAATTAAGCTGTCATCAACTACATCAAAGTAATGAATATATAAAGCAATGGTTGCACAAGAGGCAACTTGGAAAATTACATTTATTAAGTGCCAAGCACGAGGCTTCATCTCTTTGAATTTAATCTTAATAAAAGCTAGAAATAAAATTGCAAACAGCACATATGGAAGAGATTTACTTACAGCGTAGGCTGCTGGTTTTAAAGGATTTAAAGCATCTATAAAGTGAAACATTAAAAAAACTAATAGACCTGAGAAAATTGCAATCATCAGAGAAAAAGGTCTTAGTTTTTTCAAAAAGGAAGTAAAGCTCATAGTTTTTTCTAAAAATTAAGTTCGCTAATATGAAAATACTTAAAATTGCGATAATATCAGACAATCAAAATAGATAAGGAATATTATGAGCTCATTTAACGAAGATTTAAAACAAAATGAAGCAAAATTAGAAGAAAGAGCTTCATACGTTATCGATTATGCTAAAAAATTAGGCGCTGATGAGTGCAGTGTGGGCATGGCTGGCTATCAAGGTTTATCTGTATCTAGCCGTGATGCTGAAGTTGAAAACGTTGAATTTAGTAAATCAAGTGGCCTAGGAATCACTGTTTATAAAGATCATAAAAAAGGCAGTGCTTCTACTACTGATTTATCAACTGAGGCTTTACATAATTGCGTGCAATCAGCTCTTGCAATTGCCTCATACTCAAATCCTGATGAGTTTGCAGGTATTGCTGAAAAAGAATTACTTTGTACTGAGTTTAAAGATTTAGATTTAGTTAGTGAGTCAAAACTAACAGCCGATGATCAAGTTCAGTTTTGTATTGAGCTTGAGCAAATGGCCTTAGATAAGAAAGCACAAGGTATTAAGAAAACTGATGGTGCTGATTTTAATACCGGTATTTACACAGGTGTGTTTGCTAATTCAAATGGCTATTGTAAAGCAAGTTCAAGTACCTTTTCAGTATCAAGTTTAGTGCTCTTAGGAGAAGATGACTCTAAGAAGATGTATCGAGGCTATAGTTCTTCTATAGGCTTTGGTCCAGATGAGCTATTTTCAAAAGAGCGTATTGTTAATGAAGCTATTGAAAAGACTCAAGAAAAACTTAATGCTCACCCAGTAAAAACAGGTGTCTATAATGTGATCTTCCATCGCAACATGGTATCAAGCCTATGGATGGCATTATTTGGAGCTATCTCTGGTGGTAATTTATTCCGTCGTCGCTCATTTCTTTGTGATAGCTTAAATACCCAAATTTTAAATGACTATGTAACTATTCACGAAGATCCTTTCTTAAAGCATAAAATCGGTTCTAGAAACAGCGATGGTGAAGGTGTAAGAGTTAAGCCTTGTGACATCGTCAAAGATGGTGTACTCAAAGAGTATCTTTTAGGTTGTTATTCTGCTCGTAAGCTTGGCATGAAGTCTAATGGTCATGCTAGCGGTACTGCTAATATTGATATCTCTTTTGGTAAAGATCACACTGTAGGTAGTTTCGATGAGCTCTTAAAGCAGGCAGGGGAAGGTTTAGTTATCACAAGTTTAATGGGGCAAGGTCTTGACATCATCAGTGGTAACTTCTCATATGGAGCTACAGGCTATTACTTTAAAAATGGCGTGAAGGTTCATGCGGTAAATGAAATTACCATTGCTGGTAATTTAAAAGACATGCTCAAAAACTTAGCATTAGTTGCTGAGGATTTAGATGACAGACCTCGTATGATTAACTGTGGCTCTGTACTTATTCCAAATATGACAGTCTCTGGTACCTAATAAAACACCAAAAACGAAAAAGGACTGCTTAGCAGTCCTTTTTCCTTGATAATCTCTAATTACTGATACATATAACTTAAGAATAAGACATCAGCAATAATTTGCTTACCAAACTTATCTTGCATAATTTGAATGATCTTATCGCGACATTCAATTCTAATTCTCTCACGAGCTTCATTAGTTGCAACTTGACCAAACTCTTTAGAGCCTAAGATAGTAATTACAGCATCTTTAATTACAGGCTCAACGTCAGCAATAATGCTAGTATCATTGCTATCTTCTAGCATTAAGCTCATCTTCACACGCACATAATGAATTTTATCGCGTGGATTTAAGGTTGCAACATTAGTAGTTAAGTCTGGAGTTATGGTGTAGTAACCAATTTCAGGCTCAGCTGGAGCTTCTTCAACAACTTCCTCTCCACCATGACTTGCATAAGCAAATTGGCATAAAACCATAGATAGAGCTACTAATAAACTTTTCACAAAAGTAAGTTTCATAAAAAATCCTTATGAATTAACGGTGCCTTCAAGATTTTGTTCATCGTACTTACGAGTTAATACTCGACCATTTAAGATACGAACATCTCTTGCACCAAGTAAAGGAGAGGCAGCTTTATTAAGTTTTTCCACCTTCTCTTTATTAACGTAAATAGTCTTGTCTTCTTTAACTTCAAAGTACTTGTGTCTAATAAATGTATCACACATGATCTTAAATAAAATAGGATCAGCAAACTCTGGAGAGTTATTAGTTACCTCTACAGGTAATCTCTTTGAGTAGGTAATACACTTATTTACAAAGGTTGGAACATCAGTTGAGCCATCTCTTGTATTACGTAGTGCAGTTACTGCAACTAAGTAACGTACTAGGTTGTGGTAAATACAACGAGATAAGATGTAGAACTCTTCATAACCATCACCTGAGACAAATAACATATCTTTATCGCGGGTAATGTAACCTTCAATTAAGAAGTTATCTAAGTACTTATCAATTAGATGATCAAGATCTTCCTCATCAACAGGAGCAAAGAGCTCATGACGTAGGAAGTAGAATAAAGAGCGCGCATGTGAACGCACATCTTCACGTAGAATATGACCATTTCTAATAATAATATTGGCAAGCAATGCAGGAAGGGCAAATAAGTGCACGATATTATTCTGGAAATAAGTTAGCTGCAAGGTTTGACCATGACTTGGACGAACGAATTTCATATCATCGCCTACATCATAGACATGGAACTTATTAAGATCAGTTGCCTGTTTAATTAAAGTTGAAGTGGTGGCAGCTGGAATTGATTGTCTGCGTTTTGGATCAACATGTAAGAGTTTTAGATACATATCGATACACTTTTGTAACTGACACACACTCATGGCGTGATCAGCTACGTTCATGATAGCTAAAGCGCAAAGGTTAATACCATTGATAGTAGCAGAATCATTTAAGTTAATAATAATTCTGTGAGCCATCTGGACCACAGTTTCATTTAGCCAAGCAGGACGAGCGGTACCTGTAGGATCTATATCTTTTTTCCAATCAGGTGCGTATTGATTTAAAAACTTAGGCACAATTACAGGTTTACCAAAGGTAACGTAACCACGGCCGTAGTTTCTAAAACGCTTAAAGATACCTAGTAATTGACCTGCGCTTTCCTTTTTCTTACTCTCGCCATTTAGCTCACGCATGTAGTTACCTACTTCTGATACATGCTCATAGCCTAAGTAAGTTGGAATAAAGGCAACAGGGCGATTATTACCACGAAGCTGAGATTGAACAGTCATTGCCACCATACCTGTTCTTGGAGGGAGGGTACGACCTGTTCTTGAACGACCACCTTCAATGAAGAACTCGGTTGCAAAGCCATTTTCAAATAATAGGTTTAAGTATTCACGGAAGATAGTGATATAGAACTCATCACCTTTCATCTTACGGCGAATAAAGTATGAACCACAACGTCTAATTAGTGGACCTACAGGGAAGAAGTTTAAGTTATCACCTGAGGCAATTTGTGGTAGTGGTAAACCTTCATGGAATAAGACAAAGGTTAGTAACACATAGTCCATGTGCGATCTGTGACATGGGATATAAATGATCTCATGGCCTGTCTGCACTAGCTGACGTACCATATTAGCGCCGATAACCGTTTGACCTTGATACATTCTCTTCCATAAGTGGGAGATAATGCCATTTAGGAATTTGATAAGAGGGTAACGGGTATCAGCTACCATTACATCTAGAATGTTGCGAGCTTTATTTTCAAGCTCTTCTTTAGTTTTACCTGTCGCACTTGCCTCTTTTTCAATAGCATCTTGTACAGCAGGTTTGCTGATAATATCTTCAATTACCATCTGTCTATTAGGTAATGGCTTACCAATAATAGAGCGCGCTTTTTTCATGAATAAAAGACGGAAGGTACGATTTAAATCTTCAGAGAACCTTGCGCCATCAAAGCGTTTTACAGCATCTGAGATATTAAAAGCATTACAGAAAATGGTGCAGTTATCACGACCTGAGAAGATCATGTTAAAGAACTTTTTAACAGCAGGGGTAGCTGCGTTGTAGCCATTTAAAGCTAGCTTATCAATACCAGGGTTACGAGACCACAATACACTAATGGATACTACCTGGATTTCACGACCTGTGGTTTTATATAAGTCATACCATTTTTCAAAGGTAGGCATTAAATCGTAATAACGAGTCTTTTTACCAGAGAAAAAGCCAGGGCTTCTTAAGTAGCAAACACGAGGGATCTTCTTACCAAATAAACTAATTTCATTAAATGGGGATGGTAGCCCCATTCTTTGTGTAGCACGTTCGATACACATTAAGTTACTTAATGAAGATGATACCGTTACATACACAATGATCTTAGATTTATCAATGTGAAGAGCCTTTTCTGGCTCATATGGAATAGTGTCGCATTTAGTAAAAAGTCTAAATGGCCAATAAAAAAGTGCTCTTAAGACGTGATCTAGCATAAGTATTCACAAGCTTTTTAAGCTTATCTCCTCATATAACTTATTATGTAAGGTACTTTCTTATATATTGTAGTAAGTGTCCATCAGTTATTTTAGTAGATATCTCACTTTATATTGTATAGAGTTGAGACTTTTTTTTAATTATGAGGTTTTGCTCAGTCACTTTCTTTGACTTTTGCTAGAATGAGCTCAATTTAGACATATTTTTTTAAGGCATAAAAACAAAAAAATGGAAGAGCAAAGTCTTCAGCGCTATAAAAAGCTAGTTTTATTAGCTGGTGCTGCCTCTGTTTGCACCGCTGTACTATTTATCTTAATTAAATTAACTGTTTGGATCATGAGTGCATCAACTGTAATCTTTGCATCCTTAACAGATTCTATTTTCGATTTATTAGCATCTTTAGTGAACTTATTAGCTCTAAAGTTTTCTCTAGCACCACCTGATAAAGAGCACCGCTTTGGTCATCATAAATCTCAAGCTCTAGCCTCTTTAGCACAAGCAGCCTTCATTGGTGGTTCAGCAGTACTACTAGTAGTTCATGGTGTAGAGCGTTGTATTAACCCAGAGCCTGTACATCACCTTGATTTAGCTATTATCGTAAGTATTGTAAGTATTGTTATAACAATCTTTTTAGTACTATTCCAAACTTACGTTTTCAAAAGAACTCACAGTGAAGCAATTGCAGCTGACAGACTTCATTACTTATCTGATGTGACTTTAAATATTGGTGTAATGGTAGCTTTGTTCTTAAGTTACTATGGTTATGATTGGGCTGATGGCTTGTTTGCTGCTTTAATTGGTATCTTTATCTTTAAAGGTGCTTATGAAATTGGTATGCATGCTATTGAGACCTTATTAGATAAAAATTTAGATCCAAAATCAGTTACTAAGATCTTACGTCGTATCAATGAAGCTCAAGGTGTTAAATCTTGCCACGATTTAAAGGCCCATAGAGCAGGTCCTATGGTATATATCCAAGGCCACTTAGTCATGGATGCTAATTTATCCTTAGAAAAAGCTCATGAAATCACTGACAGTGTTGAAAATAACATTAGACAAGATTTTCCTGAGGCAGAAATTATTTTGCATATGGAGCCTGATGTTAAATCGACTTACGACACCGTTCAGTTCGATGATTGTGAAAATAATCCTGATTGTGGCTGCAATAAACCTTTAGAAAACTAAATCATTGCAAAATAAGGTATAATTTGCACCATATATAACTATAAAAGCCATACCTTTGCGGTATGGTCTTTGGATTTCTATGACTAGCTTAAAGTTAAGCTCTTTAGAAGAAGAGCAAAATCATTTTGTCGATCACCGTTATCTTATTAAAGGTTCAATCTACAAGACCATGCAAAAAGTAGAAACTAATAAAACTACGGTGGTCTTTGCAGGAGATTCCATTACCGAATTTGGTAATTGGGAAGAGTTTTTTCGAGAGGTTGTAACTTACAACCGCGGTATTTGTGGAGACACGGTAAAAGGTCTTACTAAAAGACTTGATGATATCAAAACATTAGAGCCAAATAAGATGTTTGTTCTAATTGGTGTTAATGATTTTTCGGTTAGATTTAACGCCGATGAGGTCATTGCAAATTATCAAGTGTTACTACAAAAGTTAAAAGATGACTTTACACATACAACAATCTATATTCAAAGTATCTTGCCTGTAATTGGAGGCTCCTTTGAATTTATTAAAGACAACGTTGGTATTTGTAAAGTAAATCAATATCTAGAAAGTGTTGCTCCTAAGTTTGATTTTACTTTTATAAACTTGTATGAGCATTTTCTTGATAAAACCAAAAACGAAATGAAACAAGAATACACAGCAGATGGCGTGCATGTAAATGCTAAAGGATATGCCCTCTGGTGTGATTTGATTAAACCTTACATATTAAATTAAGCAATTACTTAATCAATTAGATGTCTACTTCAGAAATTACTACTTTTTGGCAAGAACTATATCAAGAAGCTCAAGAGATATTTAAAAAAGAGCCTGTGCTTGAGGATATTTTAAATAAGCAAATCCTAAGTTGCAGTGGTTTAGATTTATGTCTTGCTAGAATTATTAGTGCAAAGCTTGCTACCCGTGAAGTAGATAGACAGCAATTATTCCAAGTCTGCATGCAAGCTTATAGCGATGATTGTGATTTGTTAGCTTGTGCAGTAGCTGATGTCATGGCGGTTGCAAATCGTGATCCTGCATCAAAATCAAAAGTTAGAATTTTGTTATTTTTAAAAGGACCTCACGTCTTAGAGTCATGGCGTATTTCTCATTGGCTATGGCAAAAAGGCAGATGCGATTTAGCAAGTTATATTCAAAGCCGTATTTCAGATGTCTTTTCTGTAGATATTCATCCAGCAGCTAAAATTGGTCGAGGGTTAATGCTTGACCATGCTACGAATATCGTTATAGGTGAGACTGCAGTTATTTCTGATACTGTATCAATGTTACATGATGTAACCTTAGGTGGTACTGGTAAAGAGCAAGGAGATCGTCACCCAAAAGTTGGCAAAGGTGTGATGATTGGTGCTGGTGCTAAGGTTTTAGGTAATATCAAAATTGGTGAAGGTGCTATTGTTGGTGCTGGCTCTGTAGTCTTAAGAGATGTCCCACCACATACCACTGTTGTTGGTGTTCCTGCTAGAGTTGTAGGTAAACCTGATATTGATATGCCTTCATTAGATATGGATCAGATGTTAGCAGGTTGTGATGCTCAAAAAGCTCAAGATGAATGTCCTGCTATCAACATTAAAAGAGTTTAACTAAGCTAAATTTGCTTAGTAAAGGATAGTTTTATGCAAATATGCGATCTTTTAGATCCTCGTTCCATTAGCTTAAATGTTAAAGCTAGTACTAAAGAGCAGGCGATTAACTCACTAGTTGATTTAATCAAAAATACTGATTGCATAAACGATTCTGAGCGCTTTCGTGCAGCTGTTTTTGATAGAGAATCAAAATGCTCTACTGGTTTAGGTGAAGGTGTTGCAATTCCTCATGCTAAAAGTGCTGGCGTATCAAAGCCTGGTCTTGCTGCAATGGTAGTACCTGATGGTGTTGAATTTGAAAGCCTAGATGGTAAACCTTCAAAATTATTCTTCTTAATTGCCTCTCCTCATCAAGCATCTGATGCTCATTTAGATGTATTAGCTCGTCTTTCAACTATGCTTGTATCTGAGGATTTTAGAAATTCTTTAATCAATGCTAAAAGTGTTGATGAGTTCTTACAGATCATCAATAACGCTGATAAAAAAGAAGTTAAAAAGGAAAAAGAGCGCAAGGTAGAAGAAACTAAGGTTGAAACAACCGATTCTCAAAAAGAAGAATATAAGCGCTACGACATTGTAGCAGTTACCGCGTGTCCTGCAGGTCTTTCTCATACCTATATGGCAGCAGAAGCTTTAGAGAATAAAGCTCGTGAGATGGGAATTTCCATTAAGATTGAAACTGATGGTGCTGCAGGTAATAGAAATAGATTACTCCCAGAAGATATCTCTCGTGCTAAGTGCGTAATTGTAGCAGCTGATAGAATCGTGGAGATGGATAGATTCATCGGTAAACCTTTAGTTCGTGTAGGTGTTGTTGATGGTATTAGAAAACCTCAAGAGCTAATTGAGCGCGCTTTAGATCCAAAGTGTCCTTTATATCAAACCGGTGTTTTAAATAATACTTCATCAATTTTCATGAGGTTATACCGCCACTTAATGAGTGGTATGACTTATATCATGCCAATTGCTGCAAGTGCCGGTATCTTATCTGCTATTGCAAGACTTGAGTTTGTACAAGGTACACAATTAGGTTTCTTCCTAGATAGAATTGGTTACAGTATCGGTACTTTATTATTCCCAATTTTATCTGCCTTTATCGCTTTCTCTATCCGTGGTAGAACAGCCTTAGTTGCAGGCTTTACAGGTGGCGTAATGGCCGATCTTGGAGCCTCTGGTGTCTTAGGTGCGGTGATAAATGGATTTATCGGTGGTGGTATGTCGCTTTTAATCACCACGTTTGCTGCTAGGTTCTTAAAAGGTCATGATGCGATAGTAGCTTTAATTCTCTATCCTTTGTTTGGTGCCTTAGCAACCTCGGCGGTAGCCTTATTCTTTACAAATATCCCGGCTGCTTTCTTAAATGATTTAATCAGAAACTTTATAACCGATGCATCAACTCCGGTTTTAGTAGTCATTGGCGCAATCTTAGCTGGTATGATGTCAGCGGATATGGGCGGACCTTTAAATAAGACTGCCTATGCCATCGGTGTGTTGTTATTAGCTGATTGTCTTCCTGAGTTTGGCTCTGGTGCTTGGATCATGGCTTGTGTAATGGCAGGTGGTATGGTGCCTCCATTAGCTGCAGCCTTATCTACATACTTAGTACCACAGGTTTACACCGAAAAAGAAAAATCTAAAGCTCTTCCTGCCTTAGGTAAAGGTTTAGTTTTCATCACCGAAGGTGTAATTCCATTTTTAAGCTATGAAACTACTAAGATGAAGATTGGCTGTATGATTTCATCAGCTCTAGCAGGTGCTATTTGCATGTACTTTAAATGCAGTATCTGTGCTCCTCACGGTGGTATCTTTGTAATTCCACTATCAGATCATGCATGGCACTTTTTGCTAGCTTTAGTGGTAGGAACTGTCTTTGGTGCTTTCTTCTTTGCAATATTAAGAACTAAGCGCGAAAAAGAACTTCAAAAGGCTAAATAGAAAAATACTGCCAAAAGGCAGTATTACTCTTTTTCTGTTTGATCTGGAAATTTGCAGAGGATGGTTTCAAGTCTTTGTTTCCAAGTTTGCAAAACTTCTCTTTGAGTTTGGTTCTCTTCTTTTAAAGAGATCATCTCTCGTCTTATCGTGTTGAGCTCTTGATCTTTTTCTTTAAGCTCTTTTTGACAGCTTATAAAACGATTACTTACATCTTCACAAAGCAAAGACAACTCCTGCAATTGCTGCAAGAGTTGTTGCTCTTTTAAAGCAAGTTTTGCTTCCTTGATACTAGACACTAAAGAATATACCTACTGATATCTTCATCTTCAACTAGAGAGTCTAGGTGTTCATCTACATACTTATCATCGATAACTAAGGTAGAGCCTGCTTTATCAGGAGCGGTAAATGAAATTTCCTCTAAGATCTTCTCCATTAAAGTATGAAGACGACGAGCACCGATGTTCTCAGTCTTTTCATTTACTTTGTAAGCATCTTCAGCAATCTTCTTGATAGCGCTATCTTCAAACTTAACATCAACATTTTCAGTTTTTAAAAGTAACTCATATTGCTTAGTTAAGCTATTGTGAGGCTCTTTTAAAATACGCTCAAAATCTTGAGCAGTTAGTGCTTCAAGCTCTACACGAATTGGTAGACGACCTTGTAACTCAGGAATTAAATCTGATGGTTTTGACATCTGGAAAGCTCCTGAGGCGATAAATAGCACGTGATCAGTTCTTAACATACCGTACTTAGTGTTTACTTGTGAGCCTTCAATTAAAGGTAGTAAATCTCTTTGTACGCCTTGTCTTGAAACCGCGCCTTTATCTTGAGTTTCTTGGCAGATCTTGTCAATTTCATCGATAAAGACAATGCCATTGTTCTCAGCAAGCTCGATGGCTTGAGTTTTTAGATCATCGTTTTGTACAAGCTTAGATGCTTCTTCTTCAGTTAAGATTTTAAAAGCATCTTTTACCTTCATCTTCTTGGTAGTCTTTTTATTAGAGCTCATTGAATCGAAGATAGATTGGATTTGATCGTTTAGATCATCCATACCAGGAGCACCACCAATTACGTTAACGGTAGGTGATTTATCTAATACTACAATTTCAATTTCTTTATCATCAAGCTCGTGCTCACGAAGTTTCTTTCTAAACATCTGACGAGCAGATGAATTTAGTTTTTCTTCATCAGTTGCACTAGGAAGTGGTAGTAAAACATCTAAAATGCGCTCTTCTGCAGCATCTAAAGCTTTTACTTTGTTATGCTCAAAAGCTTGCTGTTTAACCATCTTCATTGAAACTTCAGCAAGTTCACGGATGATGCTTTCTACATCTTTACCAACGTAACCTACTTCAGTGTATTTAGTAGCTTCTACTTTTACAAAAGGTGCGTTAGCAAGCTTTGCTAAGCGTCTTGCAATCTCAGTTTTACCCACACCTGTAGGTCCAATCATTAAGATGTTCTTAGGTACGATTTCACCACGTAGGTTCTCTGGTACCTGCATTCTGCGCCAACGATTACGTAGGGCAATAGCTACAGCCTTTTTAGCTTTATCTTGACCGATAATAAACTTGTTTAATTCGCTTACGATTTCGCGTGGAGTAAGTTCTGACATATTAGCTCTCAATAGTCTCAATCACGTGATTAGAATTAGTAAATACGCAGATATTGCATGCAATATCTAATGACTTTTTAACAATTTCAACAGCACTTAAATCTGTGTTATCAACTAGGGCACGAGCTGCAGCTAGTGCATAGTTACCACCTGATCCTGTAGCTAGAACATCACCGTCCATACGTACTACATCGCCGTTACCAGTGATCATTAAAGAGTCTTTTTTATCTGCAACAATTAAGATTGCTTCAAGCTTTCTTAAAGCTCTATCTGATCTCCAAAGCTTAGCTAAAGCAATACATGCTCTTTCTAAAATGCCTTGATGCTCTTCTAGTTTCTTTTCAAATAAATCTAAAAGGGTAAAAGCATCAGCAGTAGAGCCTGCAAAGCCTGCAATTACTTTGTCATGAAAAATCTTACGAACTTTAATGGCATTACCTTTTAAGATAGTGCTCTGTCCCATGGTAACTTGACCGTCACCACCTACAGCTACTACACCATTACGTCTTACAGATACAATTGTTGTCATAAAAATCCTTTAGTTTTGTGTTTCTAAGCTACATTCATTTACAAGGCCTGAGGCATCTAATTTTGAGAAGACATTTTTAGCTTCATCAGCGGTGCTATAAGGTCCTAGCTGTAGCTTGAAGGTATTATCTTTTTTAACTACTTTAGACATAAAGCCTAAAGTCATAGCAATGTTAGCTTTCTTGCTTTCAGCATCTTTTGAATTTGCAAAGCTGTCGCAATATAAGGTGCTTTTGCCATTACTTGAAACTGCGCTTTGAACTTCAGTGTTTTCTGAATTATCAGAAACATTATTATCAGAAACTATAGGCTCACTTTCTATATAAGTGTTGTTAGTGTTTTTCTCAACATTTAAGTTAGGTGTTTTAAATGGTGACCCTTTTGGAGTATCCATACTTGCATCAACACTTTTATTTGGATTGTCGAAAGTCTCTTTGGTTTGCTCTGTTGGTTGTAAATTAGTTGCTTGTTCTTTTGAAGGAAGAGCTAAAGCACTGTCATCAGTTTGGTTTAAAGCAGCATCATTTAATACCTGCTCATTGACTGAATTACCGTAAGGATCAAGTGCTTCAGCGTGGTTATCTTCAAAAGAGACCTCAGTATTATCTACATCACTTGGATGAGTTTTGAGGTGCTCTTTGTTTGAACAAGAGGTAAATGAAATAGCAATAATTAAAGCTAGCAACACTAAAACAGCGATAACTAGATTTTTATACTTAAGTTTTGAATTATCATCGCGCTTTTTAAGCCAAGCAAAAGCTTGAGTTAAAAAATTGGTGAAAACTAGCTTTAGGTTATTCACTTTTTACATTTGCTCCATTACGTTAATACCTAATAGACCTAAACCTTGTTTTAATACTTTAGCTGTTAGGTCACATAAAGCAAGACGGCTTTGTTTTACATCATCAGCTACGTCATCTTTTAGAATTGGGCATGCTTCGTAGAAATGCATGAATAGATTTGATAGCTCAAAGATGTAGTTACATAGAAGATTTGGAAGTGTCTTAGCACCAACATTTTCTACAGCCTCAGAGAAAGCTAATAACTTGTTAGCTAAATCCTCTTCTGCCTCATTGGTGATCTTGATATTACCAAGTTGTACGTCGCCAGCCTTTCTGAAGATTGCACGAATACGGCTGTATGCATACTGTAAGTATGGAGCAGTATTGCCTTCAAAAGCTAACATCTGATCCCAATCGAAGATGTAGTCAGTTGTACGGTTTTTGCAAAGATCAGCGTACTTAACAGCACCAATTGCGATATTGTGGATAACAGTCTTCTTATCTTCATTAGATAAAGTTGAGTTTCTTTGTTCTAATAGAGTAGTTACTCTTGATTCTGCCTCATCTAAAACATCACGTAGCTTTACAGTACCACCTGAACGAGTCTTAAATGGCTTGCCATCCTTGCCTAGCATCATACCAAATGGGCAGTGCTCTAAAGATACACTATCTGCTACATAACCTGCCTTACGACAAATTGCCCAAACAGTCTCTAAGTGCTGTTGCTGACGAGAATCTGTAAAGTATAAAATTCTGTCGGCATTTAGAGTTTGTGCACGATACTTAGCACAAGCAATATCAGTTGTGGTGTAGAGGTAACCACCATCTTTTTTGCGGATAATGTTACCTAGAGGATTACCTTCTTTATTCTTAAACTGTGGAAGATAAACTACGATAGCGCCTTGATCTTCAACAGCAATACCACGGTCTAGTAAGTCTTGAACTACAACCGGTAGCATATCGTTATATAAGCTCTCGCCCATGATGTCCTTATCAGATAAGGTTACATCTAAGCGGTCATATAACTTCTGGTTTTGTACCATGGTCATGTTAACAAGTTTCTTCCACATAGTACGGCAGTATTCATCACCACCTTGGAGTAAAACTACATAGTGACGAGCTTTTACAGCAAACTCTTCATCGCTGTCATAGCACTCTTTAGCTTCACGATAGAAAGCTTCAAAGTCGCTTAAGTCCATACCAGCGCCTTGCTCGTTTTCTTTCTTCTCAAGGTAGGCAATCAGCATACCAAACTGAGTACCCCAGTCACCGATGTGGTTAGCACGAATTACGTTGTTACCTAAGAACTCTAATACTCTTACTACAGCATCACCAATTACAGTTGAACGAATGTGGTGAACAGCCATCTCTTTAGCAACATTTGGTGCTGAGTAGTCAACAACGATAGTCTTAGGATTAGCAACCTTAGCAATACCTAGTCTTGGATCATCACTCATTTGCTTTAAAGCTTTAGCAATTGAGTCTTTGTTAACAAAGAAGTTAATAAAACCAGGACCTGCAATTTCTACCTTGCTGATGTGCTCATCTTTTGGAAGGTTATCAATTAATGACTGAGCAATTTCACGAGGATTCTTCTTTAAAGGCTTAGATAGCATCATCGCAATGTTAGTTGCAAAGTCGCCATGAGCTCTGTCCTTGGTGCGGTCTACCCGGATCTTAGTAAGTAATTCTGGAGCTATAGCGCCATCTTGATTGATGGTAGAAATACTTTCTTTAATTAAATTCTCGATTAGTTCTTTCATGACCGTACCCGGATTCAAAAAATTAAAAAATAGTGAAAAATAACGTTAAATTTTGGTGCTAAAGGATACCACAAATTAGTACATAGTTATCGGATCAACTTCGATAGCAAAGCGTACATCATTAGGCAGTGAATCAAGCGACACCAATTTTCTTACTTCAATTAAAAATGCGCTTAGTGTTTTTCTCTCTAAGCTTGTTACTAACATATGAAAATGGTAGCGATTTTGTACTTTCTCCATTTTATCAGACATCACAGAAGTTATGGCTAAATTTGCAAATTTGCTTTTAATTGAACTTAGCTTAAAACTTAGATCATTAATAAAGGAGAAAGCTTTATCACGATTAGCACTATTACATAATAAAAAGGCCTGGCTAGTATATGGGGGCAACATCATGTTTTTTCTAGCCTCTAAAAGACCATTAGCAATAGTTAAATAATCGCAATTTGGATCAATTAGCTGATTGATAAGTTGATTATCAGTGTGGTGAGTTTGAATGATAACTCTGCCTTGTTTTTTACCACGACCGGATCTTCCTGATACTTGAGTTAAAAGCTGTGCGGTATTTTCCTGTGATCTAAAGTCATCAGAGAATAATGAAGAATCAACATCTAAAATACCAACTAAAGTTACATCAGGAAAGTCATGACCTTTTGCTAGCATTTGTGTGCCTAGCATAATTTGCGATTGACCTTCGCGAATTCTCTTTAATTTTGTTTCAAGTTGGCTTTTGGTGGTAACTGAGTCCCTATCAATTCTCTCGACTCCAATATCAGGATAACGATGTTCTAGATATTCACAAACTTGCTCTGTACCAAAGCCTTGCTCTACTAATTCTTCATTGCCACACTCTGGGCATTTGGTAGGAAGAGGGAAGAAGTTTTCACAGACATGGCATTGTAGTCTTTGATTTTTCTTATGGACAGTTAAAAAATTATCACAGCAAGGACAAGTAAAGACATGACCACATAAGTGACAGACTAAATGATGAGCATATCCGCGGCGATTTAAAAAGAGTAGGACTTGATTACCTTTAGCTGTTTCATCGCCAATTTCATTTTCTAAACTTTCACAAAGACCGGTTTTTAAACCATCGGTTAAAGGTTCATTGCGTAAATCGATAAGCTCAAATTTAGGAAGTAGAGCACCGCCTGCGCGAATGGTTAAATCAATTTTTTCAAATAAGCCACGTTGTACGTTATAAATAGTTTCTAAACTAGGGGTTGCTGAGCCTAAGACCACCGGGCAATTATTGATTTTGCCTCTCATGATAGCAAGAGTTCTAGCATGATATCTAAAGGTATCTGATTGCTTAAAAGAGCTATCATGCTCCTCGTCAATAACGATAAGCCCAAGATTTGGAATTGGAGTAAAAAGGGCAGTACGCGTACCAATTAAAATACCTGATTTAGAAGTAGCCATATCTATATAGGCATCTAATCTTTCTCTATCAGATAAGGCTGAATGCATTGAAGATACTGGTACATTAAAGCGACGATAGAATCTATCAAAGGTTTGGGGAGTTAGAGAAATCTCTGGTACTAAGATTAAAACAGCCTTGCCTTTTTTTAAGACATTTTCAATAACTCGAAGATAAACCTCAGTTTTGCCAGATCCAGTAATACCATTTAATAAAAAGGTTTTAAAACTCTCTTGATGACTGATAATTAAAATGGCATTTTGCTGCTCAAAATTAGGAGCAGGTGGTTCTTCTTTTAAGACCGGCTTATCGCTTTCAAAGAATTTTTGATTTTCAACTTCTAAGTTAAATAACTCTACTAAGCCTTTTTTTATAAGAGCGTTTTCACTAGCACTTGATATACCACGCTCACGCAGCTCTTTTCTTTTAACTGCCCCTGTTTTTAAGATCTCAAGAATTTGTTTTTGCTCAAGAGATTTGATTTTAGCAACTTTGCTTTCATCTAAAGTAGATGCTAGTTTTAATGCAGGAATATCTTCATAAGAGAACTTTTGTCCATCACGCAAAAGTTTAGGCATGGCGACATTAAAGCATTGGCCTAAAGGATATTGATAGTATTTGCTACCAAACTCTAAGGTCTTAATAATGTCATCACTGATGATACCTTTATTATCAAGAAGTTTAGCTACCTTTAATTTTGACTCATCAAAGTTAATTGGAGGATTGATTTTGGTGATAACACCTACTTGGTTATTATGTGCAAAGTTAACTTGTACACGGGCACCAATACACTCTTCTCCAATTAAAGACTCTACCTTATAGGCAAACTCTTTAAATAGAGGACGGTTTACAGCAACATTGACAATAGTATAGGTGTTATTCATGCTGTGAATTATAAAGAGCTAGACACTTTTTAGCAAAATTAATGTTGCAAAAAAAGTTGCATTATAGCTATTAATCAACTATCATTAGGCACCGTTTCTATTTATAGGCGTGTGGTATTCGGCGCATATGCGGCTGAAAGCGCGACACGCAATGAGGTTTTTATGAAAGAGAATATCCATCCAGAGTACAAGGAAGTGAATGTTCGTTGCTCATGCGGTAACACCTTCAAGATCCGTACTACTGCAGGTCACGATTTAAGCTTAGATGTTTGCTCTAAGTGCCACCCATTCTTCACCGGTAAGCAGAAGATTGTTGATACCGGCGGTCGTGTTGAGGCATTTAAGAAGCGTTTTGGTGGTATTTCAGCTTTTGCTGTTAAGCACTAATAAGAGCTTAGTTCTCAAAGAAAAGAGCAGATCCTATGATCTGCTTTTTCTTTTTCTGTTCCTTACATCTCAAATTTAGTAAAAAGTAGATTTTATTGAACGCAAATCTTTGATTTAGCGAAAAATTATCAATTTATCTATGACACTTCACCTTTTCTTAATGTTAGACTTAGCTGTAGCTAACTAGCAAAATTATTTTCTAAATCACATTTTTGAATAAAACATTCAAATTTCTTTAGAAAAAATTACCCGTTAACGTTGCTATGTCCTATTGTTAAGAAATAGCTACATAAGAATAATATATAGCAAACAAACTTTTCAGTACTAACTAAGGGGTGTTATTGTGTCACACGATGCTAAATTATTACACGACAGAGCTTTAGCCTACCACGAGAGTCCAGTTCCAGGTAAGATTAAGGTTGTTATCACTAAGCCTGCTGAGACCGCTGACGATTTAACTTTAGCTTATAGCCCAGGTGTTGCAGAGCCTGTTCGTGAAATTGCAAAAGATCCAGATCTAGCTTATCGCTACACTGGCAAGGGTAATTCAGTTGCAATCATCTCTAATGGTACTGCTATTTTAGGTTTAGGTAACTTAGGTCCTCTAGCATCAAAGCCTGTTATGGAAGGTAAAGCTCTTCTATTCAACCGCTTTGCTGGTATCGATGCTATTGATATTGAGGTTAACAACAAGTCTGTAGAAGATTTCATTACTACAGTTGAGTGTATCGCTGATACTTTCGGTGGTATTAACCTAGAGGATATTAAGGCTCCTGAGTGCTTTGAAATTGAGCGCGAACTTGTAAAGCGTTGCCGTATTCCTATTTTCCACGATGATCAGCATGGTACTGCTATCGTAACTACTGCAGGTATCTTAAATGCAGTAGAACTTCAAGGTAAGAAGATTGAAGATTGTAAGGTAGTATGCGTAGGTGCAGGTGCTGCTGGTATTGCTTGTTCTGATTTCTTAATTAAGTGCGGTGCTAAGAAGGAAAACTTCTTCATGGTTGACCGTCACGGCGTAATTAGATCAGACAGACCTCAGTACAACAACGGTGAGAAACCTCGTTTCATTAATGACGCAGGTCCTAAGACCTTAGAAGAAGCAATGAAAGATTGTGATGTTCTTTTAGGTGTATCAGGCCCAGGTCTAATCAATGATGAAGAAGTTATTCACATGGCTCCTAATGCTGTGATCTTCGCTTGCTCAAACCCAGATCCTGAAGTTGATCCTGAGGTTGTAGCAAAACTTCGTCCTGATATCATCATGGGTACAGGTCGTTCTGATTATCCAAATCAGATCAACAATGTACTTTGCTTCCCATACTTATTCCGTGGTGCATTAGACGTTCGTGCTACTTGCATTAACGATGAGATGATGAAGGCTGCAATGACTGCTTTACGTGATCTTGCAAAACAGCCTGTTCCTGCTGAAGTTGTTAAGGCAGCTCAGGTAGATCACTTAGAGTATGGTCGTGATTACTTAATTCCAAAACCAATGGATGCAAGATTGCGTTCACAGTTATCAGGTGCTGTAGCAAGAGCTGCAGTAGATTCTGGCGTAGCTCAGATCCCACTACCTGATTGTTACAAGATTTAATAATTAAGTACTGAAATTTCGGCCCGATTTAGCTTGCTATCTCGGGCCGCATTTTTTCTAGCGTCTAGTTAAGAGAACACCAGTTTCTAAATGATTGGTATAAGGGAATTGATCAAAGAAAGCTAACTTTTCAATCTTGTGAGTTTTTGTTAGGTAAGCAAGATCACTTGCTAAAGACTCAGGCCCGCAAGAGATGTAAATTACTCTGTCAAATCTTGCAGTAAAGTCTAAAGCCTCTTTGTATTCAAGACCTGATCTTGGTGGATCGATTAACAAGGTATTAAAGTTGTATTCTTTAATATCAATGTTAGATAAACGAAGACGGTTGAACTCACGTACCCCTTCTAAGGCTTGAGCTACTTCTACTGCTGATAATCTAGCAATCTTAGTATTAGTAATATTGTTCTTTTCAATATTCTTTAAAGCAGTAAGAGTTGGAACTCTTGACACCTCTGTTGACATTACCTTTCTAAATAGATCAGCAAGACATACAGTAAAAGTACCACTACCACAGTAAAGTTCAATTAAATCAACGTCTTTACAATGACTGCAGCAGTCACGAGCAAATTGCACCATGTGCTGACAAGCGTAGATATTAGGTTGTGAGAAATTACCTTCTACTTGATATAAGAAAAAGTCTTTATCTTTAGTATGAATGGTCTCAAGGATGGTATCAGTATCAACCAAAATAGATTGCTTGCGAGCTCTTCCTATAAAGTTAACCTTTAAACCTTCTTTTAAAAAATCATTTTTTAAAGCTGTTGCTGCTTCTTTAAAAGTCTTTTCATCAATGTTTTTATGAAAGTTTAAAGCAATTACCAATTCTCCATTTTGATTGGCTAAAAAGTCTGTTTCAAAAAGCTTGTGATTTAGAATTGGGTAGTTCATGAGGTATTTCTTAAGTAGTGACATACCTTGATTGATAGCTTTTGAACCTACAGGGAAGGTTTCTAACTCAATTCTCTTTCTAGGTTTGGTTTTAGGTTCAAACATGCAGAAAGTAAAATCGCTATGATCTTCATTAAAGTAAACAGAAAATTCTGTTCTCATGCGATAATATTCAGCAGGAGATTCAAAAACTTCATATTTAGGAAAATCTAAATTATTTTTTTTGAATAAATTCACCACATTCTCAATTTTTTCATTAAGATACTGTGCGTAATTTTGTGGATCGGTAGTTCCAATTAAAGTTTTTAACATATTTTATTGGTTCCTTAATTTTCTGATAGAGTGATTTTAAATTGTCAGATCCTAAAGTCAAAGTAAAAAGAGTACTTTTTTTTGATTCTGGTGTTGGAGGCTTATCTGTATTTAATGCAGTTAAGTCAATAAATCCAGATCTCGAAGCTTATTATCTATTTGATAATGAGTGTTTTCCCTATGGGGATAAGGAAGATCAATTCTTAATTGAGAGAGTTGATACTTTAATAGAAAGTGCTACTAAACAATTTGACTTAAGCGCGATTGTAGTTGCTTGTAATACTGCAAGTACTGTAGCTCTTCCTGAGCTTCGCGATAACATTAAATTACCAATTGTAGGCGTAGTACCTGCAATCAAACCTGCAGCAAAATTAAGTCACAATAAAATTATAGGATTACTTGCAACACCTGGTACTATCGGTAGAGCCTATACACAAAATCTAATTCATGATTTTGCAAGTGACTGTAAGGTAATAAAAGTAGGTAATGCTGATCTAGCTAGAGTTGCAGAGAAAAGACTTACCACAGGCAATGTTTTTGAAAGTGAAATTGCCAAAATTGTAGAGCCTTTTACAAGTCTTCCTAAAAATGAAAGACCAGATACTGTAGTTTTAGGTTGCACTCATTACCCATTTGTAAAAGATATTCTAGAAAAGTTATTACCTGGAGTTAAATTAGTAGATTCAGGTGAAGCAATTGGACGCCGAGTTAAAACAGTTATTCAAAATTCAAAGTATATAGAAGTAGAAAAAGTAGAACATAGATCTTTTTATACAGGTACTTTAGATAACTTTAATGACCGTCTTAAGATGGTAAATCAATTTGGCTTTAAAAAATTAGAGTATTTTAATTACTAATAAACTACATATAAAAGCCATTTGTAAAAATTAAGTGAAAAAAGTTAAAAAAATGTTTGACATAGATTAAAAAATCATTAAAATGTGTCTCCGTTGTCACGAACGACAACGACAAAAAA
>ONCS01000152.1 GCA_900316375.1 uncultured Succinatimonas sp.
ATTCTTTTGTGCTTTAACTTCACCTTTATAAACATCAATAACATAAGATAGTGCTTGGAAGGTATAAAAAGAAATACCAATTGGCATGACAACTTTAATAAAGTCAATGTTACCTTTAAATAATAAATTGATATTCTCGACAAAGAAGTTGAAGTATTTAAAGTAACCTAGGATAGATAGGTTAACCACAATTGATAAGAATACAGCTAAGAGCTTGAACTTCTGAGGAGCAACCGATACCACAATGGCTGCTACGTAATTTATGACAATGGTTAGTACCATAATACATAAGTAATATGGCTCACCCCAGGCATAAAAGAGGAATGAGGCAATCAGTAACCAGCCATTACGACATGATTTTGGTAATAGGTAGTACACACCTAATACTAGTGGCAAGAAGAAGTAAATAAAGGTAATTGATGAGAATAACATGATCTTTTAGTCTTTCCTAATTCTTTCCTATTTTTGTTTTAGTTTTTCTTGCTAGTGCCTATGGTTTTAATTGAGTATTGTCAGTTTCAAGCTCGGCAAATTGAGTTAAGTTTGCCCTGGTAATAGTAAGTACCACGAGATCTGGCTTGAAATAATCAATGGCTACCCCACGGTACTTGGGAATATCAAACTCATCTACTTTCCAGCCTGTGTTTAAGCGGGCATAGTATACATCTTTAAAAGTTGCTGCCATAAATGGATTGATATTCTCATTCATACTAGAACCCATGGTCATGACTTTTAGGTTGTAGCCACTATCGTTGTGCCAAACACGATAGTACTGACCATCTTGAAGATTTCCATCAAGATATGGAGGCTCTGGCTCAAAGTAGTTGTAATCAACATCTAAGTGCTTGTCTGTTTTTATGCCAATTGCCTCTGTTTCCACTCCTAAAGTAAAGGCACGTTGATACTCAGAGCGTACGAGCTTGGATTTACTGTGAGGAAGAGTATCCCAGTTAAGTGCTGTAAGAGAGCTGTGCTTTTTAGCAATCTCATGGATCACCGCTTGATAATTAGTATAAGCACCAAAGTCAGTGTAGTGGTGATCGACTTTGAAATATACAAAGTCCTTCTCTTTAGCTTTGATGAGCTCATCTGATGGGAAGATTACAGGGGATGATAAGCTTTGTCTAATCTTTTCAATATTGCTCATGTCAATGACAGGTGCTTTGCCATTATCCGCCATAAATGGATTGGAAATTGGGTAGATCTCTTGAACATCTGGGGTAATTACTAGGTAAAACTCAATGTTACGAGACTTAAAGAAATCCTCTGCCTTTTTTAAACTGGTAATAGCTTTTGACATGATGTCTTGGCCATAGGTAAAGGTATTTAAGTTCTTATCAGTGATCCAATTGTTTTGCTTGTTTAAAATTAATGAGCCGTTTTCAAAGATGGTGTTAGTGTTACTGCCAATTTTGATATTGGACTCTAACATTAAGGTTCTAAGGCCAAAGCGGTCTGATAGATAGGTATTTAACTCTTCAAAAAAGCGATTGTTAAAGCAGGTGTTGTCTTTTGCGCTTTGGTTAGTAGCATCTGCTGATGTTGCAGTAGCTGCAGTTTTTATTAGCTTTGGAAAAGTTGCTAGATTACGGCGGTCAAGATCTGATGAGGTACCTTTAATATTAAAGCCAAATACAGCAAAGGCAGTCATCAGCATAAATACTGCTAAAAAGACAAATTTCTCAGTGCCAAGCCAAAGTTTTAGAGCACAAAGCTTTTTAAATACAGAGTCAAATAATGGGCAGATGACACAGTAGTAAACACAGATAGCTAAAACGGTTAGGGCAATGAGTTTAATAAGATTTAAATCATGCTGATCTTGAAGATTGCCTAAAGTTACATAGTCATTTTTAGACTCAAATGCTAAGGTTATCTCATCGCCTTGTTGTAGGTTAAAGTTTGTAACTTCAAGTTCTTGATGGTCTTTGTTATTAGTTAACTTGATATCTTTAAAGCTTACGTCAGTGTCAAACTCATAGCCGTGTAAGAGGTGGTGGGCAGCTTTAAGCTCAATGACAGCGTTTTCAATGGGGGCATTTGCAATGAATACTAACTCCTGCTTTTTATAAGAGGTGTCAGTTGCAAGATTAAGAGTATTAGTCTCAAAGCCTTGATTAAAAGAGCTTATTGATGAGTTTTTATTGTCTGCTACAGGGGATTTGAGCTCAAGAGAGTTTGAGAAGATGACTTCTGTATTAGCACCATAAAGACAAGTTTTTAAGGCTGAAAAGTTAAAGCCATCTGAGCTTACTTTTAAAGCCTGATTAAAGGCAATTAAAGTTAGCACGAGAGCTAAAAAATGCTTAAGGATGTTTTTAAGTAAACTTTTCGTCATGGTTAAAAATAATATCTTATCTTATTTTTGCTAGTCTTCAAAACCAAAGTTGTTCTGTGTAAAGTAAGCAATGTTTGGTACAGATAAAGTAAGTACCACTACATCTGGCTTAAAGCTTTCAATTAAGTGCTTAGTATATTTTAGTACTTGATATTTAGTACTTGTACCTTGATTTAATCTTGAGTAAATCACATCTTTAAAAGTAGCAGCGATAAATGGATTTAGGTTTTCATTAAAGCTTGTACCAATGGTGTATACCTTTAATGGATAGCCATTGTCATTTTGCCACTTTCTGTAGCTCTCAAGAGCACCTGCATCTGGTAAATCTACATAAGGTAATTGAGGCTCATAGTAATTGTATTCAGAATCTAAGTGTCTTTTACTACGAAGCCCTACAGATAATGCTGATTCACCGATAGTAAACTTACGGTCAAAGTCTGATCTTATTAAATTACTTTTGCTATGTGGTAGTTTATCCCAATTTAAAGGGAGTACTTCTGGGTATTTAGAGTTGATGGCTTTAATAATTTCTTGATAGCCAACGTACGCGCCAAAGTCTGTCCAGTGGTGATCGGCTTTAAAAAAGACAAAGTCTTGCTTGGAGGCAGTTTTAAGCTCCTCGTAGGGGAAAATGATCTTACAGTTTGCCTTATCTTTAAGTAGCTTTACAGTATCAGCTTCAACTAAGTCTTTTGGAGCATTAGGTACAAAGCTGTACTCGTCAGTATAAATCTCATAAGGCTCAGGTACGATGACTAGTACAAAATCAATGCCATGCTCATTGAAGTAGTTTGCGAGGTTATTTACATTATCTAAAAGCTTTTGATTGAACTTTTCATCAAACTTGTCATAGATGAAGTCAGCAAGGCTTGCAAAGTAGTTATTCTCTTTATTCCATAAGCAGTTGCCGTTTTCAACTTGAGATTTTAAGAGAATATCAGATTGTAACTTGGAGTTGATAAATAGGTTTCTAAGGCCAAATCTGTCTTCTAAATAGGTATTAAGCTCGTTGAAGAAGTTTTGATTTAGGCTCTTGTTAGTTTGGGTATCTACAGTCAAACTAGGGAAGACTGATAAATCACGGCGGTCAACTTTTGAAGATGTTCCTTTAAAGTTAAAGCCAAGAATGGATACTATGATGAAGATTAAGAAAATAAGGTATAAGTAAAACTTATCAGCGCCTGTCTTATCTTTTAAGGGTTTAAGTTTTAGGCATGCTGGAACTAACAGCTTGTTAAATAAAACAAGATAATAGAGAACTACAAAAGCTGTGGTAGTAAACAGCACTGCAAAGCTTTTCAAACCATGCTGGTGCTGTAAGTACTCAAGACTTGGAATCGCATTGCGAGCTTTAAAAGATAGGGTAATGAGATCGCCTTTTTGTACTTTAAAGTTGTAAAGACTTTCTTTTAGCCCATTTACCTTAAGCTCGATGTCGTCATAGACTACAATAGATTTAAAGCTAAGTTTTTTAACTTTGTACTTTTTAGATAAAAGCTTGATTTGGGAGCGAGCATCAGCAATGGCTTTAAAGTTTAGGTTAAAGTCTTGATCTTTAAGTCCTGATTTTGCGTATATTGTGGAGGCAATACCTGAGGTTTTGATGTTTTTGCCATCTGTAAACTTTAAAGCCTCAGCATCAAAGTTAATCTCAGCATTAGCTCTTAAAGTTGAACGCATCAGCGCATCTAAGTTATAGCCATCAGAGAATACTTTTAAACTTGCATTAAGTACAAGAATAGTTAATGCAAGCGCAAGTAGATGTTTTAAGATTAATTTAAAAAACTTCATGCTGTAATGAGTATTCAATAAGCTTTATTTAGGTATTTCTTTAGATAAATCTTTCTATTCTTAAATAGAGGATGATATCAGGCTGATATTCTTTGATGTACTTAAGTACTTTGTCGTGGCTTGCATAAGCACTGCACCACATGGTGTTTTTAAAGTAATCAACTACATATGGCTCATAAGAAATACCGTATGAGTCAGAGATTAAAACTACCTTTAAGTCGCTTTTGCCTTTTGGATTGTAGATAGTCTCTACATCACAAGATAATCTGTCGATGTTGCATTGGAACATATCATAGGTGGCAAATTTACGAGTTTTGGTAACTTCTTTGCCACTTTCCATATCTTTTGAGGTGCAGTCTGACTCTTCTTTGATGTTATTTTCTGCTAAATCTAGAATTTCTTTAAATTCACTGATAAATGAGCTTTTGTTTAAATCACCAATGGGATTTTTAGCCCAAGAAAAAGTGTACTCAATAGGGTAGTACTTATCACCAAGAACAGTCTTCATGGTGTTATTAAAGGCAACTAGGGCACCTTTACTATTCCAGTGAGTGTCGTTAGCTAAATATAAAGAGGTCTTGTAGGTTTTATCTTTTGCTGC
>ONCS01000030.1 GCA_900316375.1 uncultured Succinatimonas sp.
AACATAATTCCGTTTTCCTTATAATCTGGAGTTTGATGCACTCCATCATATACGTTAGCCAAGTCTCCTAGCTTACGCTGTTCCCAAGTATAAAAATGTCTTGGGAGCAACTAGTAAATTACAAATGTGAATATTATTCTGGTTTTTCGAATGATTTGCCACCTGTTAACACAAAGTCTCTTACTTTAGATCGTACTAACGGTCTTAACTTGATGTTAGGAATATTAGGTACATTCATAACCTTAGTTAAAAACTCTTTTGCCTTATCGTAATCTATCTTGTTAACGATATTATCAAAACGACCATATTCATTTATATCGTGATCATCAGGATGCTGAGCAATTAACTCTCTTAATAGTTGTTCATCTACAGCATATAATTTGGAGAATTCACGAATAGCATCATTTTGAGATCTTGTCTCGTATTCAACGATGTAATCCATAAATTCTTTACTGTCATCAACAATCTTGATATTTCCACTTATCACGTCATGCAAGAACATTTCAGCAAACTTCTGTCTTTCAACAGATAAGTGGGCAAACGAACGGTGAAGATCATTTAAGACTTTTTCTATTTCTTTTGCATCAAGATTATTAAGTGCGTAATAGTACTTCTTAAAGCAACTTGTCATATAAGCAGAATCAATAATTCCATCATCAATTTCTGTAATGCTAGTATCAATATCAAAAGGCAGCTCCTCAGGACCTTTACTACCTTCTGATGTCATTAATTCCTTATAACGTTGCAGTAAAGTAGCATAATCATTTTCAGTAAATTCAACTGTAACTGAAGTTATTGGAGGAATATCTTTAACCTCATATGTATCTTTACTAAACAAGAAACCTTGAATTTTAGCTCCAGATAACTCATTTACAAATTGATTAAATAATTTTGCAAACTTCCCCTTCTCAGCTACGTCTTCAGGTAATTTTGAGAAATTTTCAATACCAGAACTTTCAAACAATTGCTTTATATCTAAGAACAATTCATTTAAGTTTTGTAAGTGCTTACCTAATTTAGCTACGAAGACATTAGTTGCTTTATCACCAGAGTAAAGCTTGATTGCCTCATCTATGTTTCTTTTCATGGTGTTGGTATATCTGTAATAGCGGATAATACCAAATGGCTTCTTATGCTTATCGAACAGACGATTTGTTCTTGATAAAGCTTGAATAATTAGCTCATATTTAATCACTTTATCAAGGTATAAGGTATTGATATACTTTGAGTCATAGCCTGTAAGCATCTGATCTACAACAATTAAAAGATCTAATTGCCAAGTGTGATCCTTAGGATTTTTACTTGTCGCATATGCATTTTTATGAGCTAATCTTGAGGCTATATCTTTTTTAAAAGTTGCATGATCAGAGAAGTTAGTACCAAACATTGCATTGTAGTCATCTACTATCTCTTTTAACGCTTCCTCTTTAAATTGTGCAAAACCTTGTTTGGTCATGCCTCCATCAAGAATAGCATCATTGTTGTTATCATCATAAAAGACGTCCTCTGACTCATCAGAAAGAACTTCTTTACTTTGATAATCGACAGAAGGATCAAATAAAGCTGTTACTTTCAAATCGCACTTGAGCTTTTTAAAAAATCTGTAATATTCAATTGCTTCTTGAATTGAACTTGCAGCAAAGATAGCGTGGAATGTTTTGCCTCTACTTAGAGTATCAAAACCTTTGATAATATCGTTAACTACCGCTTCTTGGTGTCTAAATGTATGATACTGTGACTTAGGAACGTAATCTTCTATTCCTTTAAAATAGTTACCTTGAGCATCCTTATAACCAACCATTGGAACTGCTGATTTGTCCATGTAGTAGTCATAAATTTCTTGAGATTTATCATCTAGCTCAAATACGTTTTTAGCATTGGCTTTTTTAAGTGCAACTGCTACTCTTAAATCGGAGTCCTTAAAGGTTTGTAAGCGATAAATATCAAAACCTAATACGTTATGATCTCTAATGCCATCTGCAATACTGTATCTATGTAATTCTTTACCAAAAATACTTGATGTGGCCTCACCTTTCTTTTGGTTTTCATCCATAATTGGTGTGCCTGTAAAACCAAAGAACATTGCGTTATCAAAAGTCTTTTTGATAGTATCCAGCATATCTCCAAACACAGAGCGATGAGCTTCATCAACAATGAATACTATTCTCTTTTCTCTAATTTTATTTAGATCTTTTAAAGAGCAAAGATCATCAAGATGCTCAATATCAATGTTACTCATCTTTTGAATTGAAGTAACAATAAGCTTATCTAGTGGTGAATTACTTTTTAATTTTGCTACTAATATTTTGGTATTTTCAGTTGCTTGAACTTCTTCATCATCTTCAGCAAAGTTTCTGTATTCTTGTAATGACTGAACACCAAGCTCTACTCTATCCATTAAGAAAATAACTTTATCAGCATAATCAGATCCTGCAATTAACTGAGCAGACTTAAAACTAGTCATGGTCTTACCAGAACCAGTTGTATGCCAAATAAAGCCACCTCTTACTCCTTTGCCTTCACCAGAGTTATCTTTCCAGTCTCTGTTTTGCACTGTAGTGATAATCTGATTTGCTGCATGATATTGATAACTACGCATTACCTTTAATGTATTATCAGTAGCATCTGCAATAGTGTAGTAACCAATTAACTGATGCGCAGCTGGAATTGACAAGATTGACTCTGCAATTTTTTTCCAATCTTTGTAGATCTCGTTATTGAAGTCTCCCCAATGGAAAGCAAAATCCTGATTGAACTTTTCAGCACTACCTGGATTTGCAAAATAAACACCATCTTCAGGATTCATTGCAACAAAGATTTGAACTAAAGAAAAGAAACCTGTAAACACACCTAATCCATGGTAAAGTTTGATTTGCTCATAAGCTTTTGATACAGGAACTCCTGTCCTTTTAAGCTCAACATGAATTAGAGGCATACCATTGATTAAAAGAGTGATGTCCCCTCTTTTATCATTAAGGCTCTTATTATTGGTTCTAAATATTGGTTGTTCAGCAATTTGATAAACACTTGAACCACCACCAATACTCTTTTTGTCATATAAGTATAGAGAAACAGACTTACCAAAATTTCTAATATCAGCTTTGTTGTCTCTTACAATAGTAACAGGGCCTTTGATAAAAGCGTTTAACTTAACAGGAGTTCTTAGATCTTCAATTTGATCTAGAAGTTGTTTTACCTCAGTTCTAGTTAAAGGATAATCGCCAAGACTAGCTATATCTCGATTATTCTTATAAAGAATGTCAGCCCAGTTATCTAGTAAGTCTTCTTCAGTTGGTTTGTAAAGGGTATGCTCTGACCAACCTTTTGAAGAAGTAAGGATCTCTATTAAATCTCTTTCAAAATCTGATTCTTTATCGTATGACATACAAAACCTTAACAAAATTCACTAAACAAACATCTTCTCAAGCAGTGCTTTTTTGATATTTTTGAGCTTATCTAACTTACGTTGATGAAGGGT
>ONCS01000088.1 GCA_900316375.1 uncultured Succinatimonas sp.
AATTTTTGTCAGTAAGGTAAGCAATTTGGGGATCTGTAGAGACAATTTGGTGGGAAAATTTTTCGTCAAACTAGATTAGCATCAACACAGCACGCAGTCCAATGGAAGATACTAGCCATAAAAAAGGTTTGCACTTTAAGATCACCTTTAAAGAAATAGCATCTTTAGGATTAAGTGGGGCTGGTTTTACATATAGTCTTTGCTTGAAAGCAAGTGCAGTTGTAAGTATTGGAATAATAGCTAAATAGATAAGATCAACTTGCGTGAAATGCTCTAAGTAAAGTGCTGTTACAAAAGGAGCAATCGCAAACCCGATATTGCCTCCTACAATATATATACTTGTGGATAAAACCTCACGACCTTTAGGGGTAATTAAAGGAATAATACCGCCAGAAATTGGATGGAATCCTGATGAACAAATTCCTGATAAAAAGATAATTGCAACTAAGATCACAGCACTATCGCATAATCCTACAGCACTTGCTAAAACTCCACCTGTAAGTACTGACAAAGGCAAGTAAATACCTAAGTTCTTTCTATCAGCTAGAATTCCAATTGGAGCTTGCAAAAGTGATGCAGTTACCTGGAATACCATAAATAGCATGCCACATTCTGAGTATGAAAAGCCAAATTTAAGAGCTAATAATGGCAGTAAAACAGGAAGCAAATTGGTATAAAAATCGGCTACAAAATGGATCCAACTAGCACTAGCTATATTTATCCAAGAACGATTTGGTAGTGCTACCTTATCTAAATTAAACATGAGAATTTTGTTGTATTTTTGTAAGTTAATTGAATGAATAGCAATCAAACAGTTTTAGTTAAAATTACAATTGCATTCAATATTATAGAGATTTGAATATGACAAAAAAGATCTTTTTGAGCTAATTCATTTTTTTATCTTTGTTTTTTAAATAAACTACAATAAATCAACAAGATAAGTATATTTGTCTTTGTTTATCTTAATTGAAAGATTGCCATAAATTTAAGGAATTCCTATGCCAAAGTTTGCTGCTAATTTGACTATGCTGTTCAATGAATTTGATTTTTTAGAGCGCTTTGAACAAGCTTCAAAGGTAGGGTTTAAAGCTGTCGAATTCCTGTGGCCATATGCTTATGACAAAAAAGATTTATCAAAGCTAATCAAAGATTTGAATCTAGAAGTTGCTCTTTTTAATACCTCTGCTGGTGATACAGTTAAAGGACAATGGGGGCGAGCTGCTATACCAGGTTGTGAGCAAGATGCTATGGAAGATATTGAGAAAGCCTTAGATTATGCAATTGCCTTAGATTGTAAAACTATACATGTGATGGCAGGTGTTATTCCTCATCCTTGGGAAAAAGAGCTATGTAGGCAAGTTTTTATCAAAAATATGCGCAAAGCTGCGGATTTATTTGCCAAGCACAATAAGTTTTTGACAATAGAAGCGCTTTGCCCTGAGAGTAAGCCTAATTACTTATACCATTCTCAGTATGAAACATTGGTATTAATGGAAGAAATAGCAAAAGATAATGTCTTCATACAATTAGATATATACCATGCGCAAATGGTTGATGGAAACTTGTCTTACTTAATCAAAAACTATGCTGGTAAATACGCTCATGTGCAGGTATCAGCTGCACCTAGTCGACATGAACCTGATGAAGGTGAAATTAACTATGACTATATATTCAAACTATTTGATGAGGTTGGGTACAAAGGTTTTATAGGATGTGAATACAATCCAAGAGGTAGCACTATGGAAGGATTGCAGTGGATTAAGCCTTATTTAAGGTAAAAATTCATATTTTTGCCTGCTAGTGTGTGACCTAAGCCAAATAATAGAGCTTTGTGTATCAACGACTTTGTAAAATAAATTAAGATATGCAAATAGTATTCACACCATAACTAGAATAGGAATACCACCCTTATGATACCAGCTGAACGGCGACAACGCATATTAAGTCTGCTTCGAGAAAGTGAAGTAATTAGCATCAATGCATTAGTAGAAGATCTTGATGTATCCCACATGACTATAAGACGTGATCTTCAAAAAATGGAAGAAGAAGGTTTAGTCATTCAAGTCTCAGGTGGAGTTCAGTCTGCTAAAAGAATTACCGATGAGCCATCTCACCAAATCAAAACAAGTCTATCTAGTGAAGAAAACGACCGTATTGGTCAGCTTGCAGCAAGTTTAATTCCTAATAATACTTGTATTTATCTAGATGCAGGAACCACAAGCTATGCTATGTGTAAGTATCTAGCAAACCGTTCAGATTTAACTATCGTAAGTAATGACTTTGCAGTGATGGATTATCTAATGAATCACAGTGAGGCAAATTTAATTCACACAGGTGGTTTAATTCGTAAACAAAACTATTCAGCCGTTGGTCATCTTGCATCTGATACTATCTCTAAGTTATCTATTGATTTTGCTTTCTTATCAGCATCATCTTGGGATAATCGAGGCATTACCACACCAGATATGGATAAGGTTGTAGTAAAAAGAGCGGTTGCTAAAGCATGCAATAAAAAGATCTTAATTTGTGATTCTACAAAGTATGCTAAGTTTGCAACTTATGTGGCTATCCCTCTAGAAGATCTTGATATTATTGTTTCCGACTCTAAGCTTTGTGATGAGGCTAAAAAGCTTGCCTCTAAATCTAAAGTTGAACTGATGTTGGCTTAGGTTTTATGAAGAACAACAATTGAAAAGCCTAGACTCAACGCCTAGGCTTTTGCATATCTAGGATCTCAAAATTAGAAGACTACTGAGTGATTTTGTGTAAAAGATTAGTAAGCTCTTCTTTATTAAAGTGGTAGGTCTTACCACAGTGCTGACAGCTCATAGAAGTCTCACCCTCTTTAGAGATAATATCTTCAAGCTCTTTTGGATTTAATTGCATTAAAGCATTCTCGCAGCGCTCACGTGAGCAAATACACTTAAACTTCACTTCTTGCTGACCAAATACCTTAACCTCTTCATGAGCAAATAATCTTACTAAATTCTCTTCTAAAGATAGGTTAAATAGCTCATCAGCTGTTGCTGTATCAGCAAGTACTGATAAATGCTCTAAAGACTCAAGATTGCCTTTAATCTCTGGAATGATCTGAAGCATGATGCCTGATGCTTGCTTAGTTTTAACATCACTTCTAATAAAGAAAGATGTAGGTAACTGTTGAGACTCTTTAAAGTAATCTTCTAATGTTGCGCTAATTGACTTAGTGTTAATTGCTACAACACCTTGCCACTTAGGGCCATCTTTTGGAAATACTGATAGTACTAAGACGCTATCTTTACCACAAAGATCTTCTAAGGTACCGTTGTCTTTTAACTCTCTGTCTTCATATAAAGATGCTGAGCCATAGAAGGACAAGTCTTGTCTAATATTAACTAAGGCATACTTTAAAGGACACTCTTTACCACCACGAATTTGCACCATGATCTCACTGCCATCTTTTAAAGTAGCTGCAACAAGTACAGAGGATACAGCAAGCTCCATCATGACTTGTTTTAAAACTAATGGATAAGAGTCGTGTAAAAGATCGGTAAATGGATCTTTTAACTTAGTGATTTCACCACGGACACCGTGGTTATCAAATAAGAATCTTTCTACACTATTATTTTCAAAGGTTTGCATAGTCTACATTCCGTATTTCATACTTATAAGAGCGCGTCTGTCTTTTTTATTTGGTTTCTCATCTGGGTGAGGAGCTAGAAGCGCGTTTAACTTAATTTGCTCTAATTGTTTTTCTCTTTGAGCTTTGCTTTCTTCCGTTTCTTTATAGAGTTTTTGCGCAACTGCAGCAGGTCCTCTAACATCAGAAATTTCAACAATTTCTACTTCTTTTCTAACATTGCCTTGTAATACTTTAACTAATGCACCAATCTCGACAGTTCTAGATGGTTTAGCTTTAACTCCATTGTAGTCCACTTTGCCACCTTCAATCATGGAACGGGCAATACTACGAGTTTTATAAAATCTAGCTGCCCACAACCATTTATCGAGGCGAACTTCGTCATTTGCATTATTTTTAGGCATTATTACAAATCCTAAGGCATTTTAGAAAAACTTTTGATTAGGTGCTAAAGTATATCAATAAATTGAGAAAAATATGGCGGTGTTACATGGATCTTTCTGCACTAAATAGACAAATTCCAACAATTTTAGCTAAAAGACGTAATAAGGTTTCTAATATTTTTACTGTAGAGCAGTTAGACTTACAGTTTTCAAATAATAAGCAAATGACTTATGAAAGAATTGCAGGAGGCCGTGGTGCTATCTTAGCGGTTCCTTTTGATGGCAAGGATTTTTATCTAACCTCTGAATATGCTTGTGGCTTTGAAAGATACGAGCTAGGTTTTGTCAAAGGCAAAATTGACCTAGGTGAAGATCCAAAGACTGCTTGTAACCGTGAGTTACAAGAAGAAATTGGCTTTGGTGCTAAAACCATTAAAACCTTACGTGATGAAATGACAGTAGCTCCTGGTATGTTACAACTTAAGATGTATACATATTTATGTACTGAACTTTTCCCAATGCAATTAGATGGCGATGAGCCAGAGCCTATCAATATTGTCAAAGTAAGTCCAAAAGAAGCTAAAGACTTAATTTTTGATGTTGATTCTCCTCTAAAAGAGGCACGAGCCATTGCTAGCTTAACCTTAGCTATGAACAAATTAGGATTAATCTAGAAAAATTTCACTTTTTTGCACGCATTTGTGGCAAAATTACTTTTTCAAGCAAAAGATTAATAATTTGCTAATATGCGTGTTCTAGAACACAACTTTTTTTGTTTTTAACCTTTGCAAAGTTGAACTTTGTTTGTCGCATGGGAGCTTTTAGTTTATGCGTCATTTACTAACTGGCTTTGAGTTTAGCCAAGACGAATATTTAGACATTTTAGACACTGCTGCAGCTATGAAAGCTGATCCTAAGAAGTACTCAAAGGTACTAGAAGGCCGGAGCGGTGCTATCATGTTCGAGAAGCCATCCCTAAGAACAAGAACTACTTTTGAGTTAGCTTTCTACCGTTTAGGTGGTCATGGTGTATATCTTGATCTGCAAAATGGTGAGCTAGGCAAGAGAGAGACTATTGCAGACTATGCAAGAAACTTAAGTCGTTGGGTTGACTGCTTAGTAGGTCGTGTTTTTGCACAAAGCACTTTAGAAGAGCTTGCAAAATACGGTTCAGTACCTGTTGTTAATGCACTATCAGATCTATATCACCCAGCTCAAGCAATGGCTGATTACTTAACCATTCGTGAGCACTTAGGTAAGATCAAAGGCGCTAAGGTTGCATATGTAGGTGATGGTAACAATGTTACTAACTCACTATTTGTTGCAGGTGCTATTTTAGGTGCTAACGTTACTTGCTTTAGCCCTGAAAATTGTTCTCCTGATGCTGCAGTATTCATCAAAGCAAATGAAATTGCTAAGAAGAATGGTTGCACATTAGCTGTTGAAAATGACATCAGCAAGTTAAAAGATTTTGACGTGATTTACACTGACACTTGGGTTTCAATGGGTGATAACACCCCTCTTGATACTGTAAGAAAGAAGTATATGCCATATCAGATTAACCAAGCTTTAGTAGACCAATCTGGTGCACAAATTGTAATGCACTGTCTACCAGCTCACCGTGGCTATGAAATCACTGACGAGGTTATGGATGGTCCTAAGTCTGTAGTATTTGATGAGGCTGAGAACCGTTTACATATTCATATGGCAGTACTTGCCAAACTAATTAATGCTTAATATTGAGGATATAAAGCAATGTTAAAACATGAAAATAAGCACTACAAGAAAGTTGTATTAGCATATTCTGGCGGTCTTGATACCTCTACCATCGTACCATGGCTAAAAGAGAACTATGGTGATTGCGAAGTTGTTTGCTTCGTTGCAGATGTAGGTCAAGAGCGTGATGATCTAGAAGGCATCGAGCAGAAGGCTATCCAGTCAGGTGCAAGCAAGTGCATTGTTAAAGATCTTCGTGAAGAGTTCGTAAAGGACTACGTTTGGGAGATGATGAAGACTGGTGCTTTATACGAAGGTGAGTACTTATTAGGTACTGCTATCGCACGTCCTGTTATTGCTAAGGCAATGGTTGAGTGCGCTTTAGCAGAAGGTGCTGATGCTATCGCTCACGGCGCTACTGGTAAGGGTAACGATCAGGTTCGTTTTGAAAGTGCTGTTGCTGCTTTAGCTCCTCAGTTAGACGTTATCGCTCCATGGCGTATTTGGGATATGCAGTCTCGTGAAGAGTTATTAGCTTACTTAGACGCTCGTCATATTCCTTGCAAGGCTTCTTTAAAGAAGATCTACAGCCGTGACGCTAACTGCTTACACATTTCAACTGAAGGTGGCGAGTTAGAGAACACTTGGAATGCTCCATCAGAGAACGTATGGGTATGGACTACCGATCCTGAGAAAGCTCCTGATACTCCAGAGACCTTTGAGTTAACCATCAAGAATGGCTATGTAACCGAGATCAATGGTCAGGCTATGACTCCTTTCCACATCATCGAGAAGTTAAACGAGATTGGTGCTAAGCACGGTGTAGGTCGTATCGACATCACTGAGAACCGTCTAGTTGGTATGAAGTCACGTGGTTGCTATGAAACCCCAGGTGGCACCATCATCTACAAGGCTCTACGCGCAATCGAGCAGTTAGTATTAGATAAGTCAACTCGCGTATTCCGTGAGCACTTAGCTGTTGAGTTCTCACAGTTAGTATACGATGGCCGTTGGTTCACTCGTCTACGTGAGATCATCTTAGCTGCTGCTGATAACCTAGCTAAAGACGTTAACGGTAAGGTTGTTGTTAAGTTATACAAGGGCAACATCGAGATCATCCAGAAGGATTCTCCAAACAGCCTATTCAACTTCGACTTCGTAACCTTCGGTGCTGATGACGTATACAGCCAGGCTGATGCTGATGGCTTCATCCGTCTATACTCATTACCAAGCAGAATTCGTGCTATTAACGAAAATGCTAGAAAGAACAAGTAATCTTGTAAAGGTTGCTTAAATAATACGGTTCAAGGAGTGATCTTTGAGCCGTATTTTGATCTAAAAACAGCAAAAAAAATACACGCTTTTCCGTGTTATTATTTACCAAGTTTTTCGTAACTTTTTGAGGTTATTATGGCTTTATGGGGCGGAAGGTTCACTCAAGGACCTGATCAAAGATTTAAGGACTATAACGATTCACTAAAGTTTGACTATCGCATGGCTTTAGAGGATATCGAAGGTTCAATTTGCTGGGCTGATGCTATTTACAAAGCAGGCGTTTTAACCGAGCAAGAAAACAAAGATTTAAAGAAAGCTTTAGCTGAGCTTCATGACGAAGTATCTAAAGATATTGATTCAATTGCAACTGCTGGCGATGAGGATATCCACTCATACGTTGAGCGACGCTTAATTGAAAAGGTAGGTAATTTAGGTAAGAAACTACATACTGGTCGCAGCCGTAATGATCAGGTAGCTTTAGATCTTAAATTATGGTGCCACAAGGCTGTAGATGATGTGCTAAAAGCACTAGTTCATTTACAAAAAGAGCTTGTAAAAGTAGCTGATGAGAATCAAGGTAAGATTTTCCCAGGTTACACTCACTTACAACGTGCTCAGCCTGTAACTTTCACTCACTGGGTATTAGCTTATGCTCAGATGTTTGAGCGTGACTATCAGCGTTTACTAAATGCTAAAGAGTTAATGTCAACTTGCCCACTAGGCTCAGCAGCTCTAGCAGGTACTGCATACAACATTGACCGTGATGAGCTTGCTCGTTCACTTGGCTTTAAGTGCGCAACCCGCAATAGCTTAGACGGTGTTTCAGATAGAGATCATGTAATGGAGTTACTATCATGTGCTTCAATTTCTATGGTTCACCTATCAAGACTTGCTGAAGATTTAATTATCTACAATTCAGGCGAGGCTAAGTTTGTAGAGTTATCTGATAAGGTAACCTCAGGCTCATCTTTAATGCCTCAAAAGAAGAACCCAGATGCTTTAGAGTTAATCCGTGGTAAGTGCGGACGTGTCGTAGGTGCTTTAACTGGTATGTTAGTAACTACTAAGGCATTACCACTAGCTTACGATAAAGATCTCCAAGAGGATAAAGAGCGCTTATTTGATGCTATCGATACTTGGCATGATAGCTTATACATGGCTTCATTAGTATTTGAAGGCATTAAGCTAAATGAGCAAAACGCAATCGATGCAGCTAAGGGCGGCTACTCAAATGCAACTGAGCTTGCTGACTACTTAGTATCAAAGGGCATTCCTTTCCGTGAGGCTCACTCAATTGTAGGTCGAGTAGTTCTATACGCTATTTCAAAGCAAAAAGCCTTAGAAGACTTAACTGTAGCTGAGTACAAAGAGTTCTCTGAGGTTGTAGGCGATGACGTATATCCAATTTTACAGTTAGATTCAATTCTAGCTAAGCGTGATATTATCGGTGGTGTAGCACCTCGTCAAAGCGCAATTGAAATTGAGAATTTAAAAAAAGTATTAGCAACTCGTGAAGGCTAATACTTAAACTCATCTTAGGTGCAGACACTCTTTTGCTGCACCTTTTTAGTATCTGTTCACAATATTTCTGCTCTATTTTTAATCAAATAAGTTTGTTTTAGTGCAAGTCTAAAAGTCTTTAATTTTTGCTTTAACATTTAAGTGAACTAAGAAAAATCTCACTGAAATTAAGTAAAAGCTTAAAAGGAGACCTCTATGTTAGCTGTTACCGCCATCATTCGTCCTGAGAAGATCATGGATGTTCAAGATGCTCTTTATACTAAGGGCTTTAGTGCAATGACTAAGACTACTGTGTCTGGTCGTGGTAAAGAACGTGGCATTAAAGTTGGCGATGTTTTATACCAAGAGATGACTAAGGTGATGATTTACATGGTGGTTGAAGACGACGAAAAAGATGCTGTTGTCGATACCATTTTGCAAACAGCTATGACTGGCGAGAAAGGTAATCCTGGTGATGGTAAGATTTTTGTAAGCCCTGTTTATGAGTCTTACACTATATCTACTCAATCTTTAGATTAACTTTAGACTAAAAGTATTTTTGAGAGCAAAGCCTACGCTTAGCATGTAAGCGTAGGAGATTAAATTAAAGACCTGTTGAGCCAAAGCCTTTTTGACCACGCTCAGATTCTTCATCAAAGCTATTAGTTACTTGCAGATCAGCATGAATTACAGGTACAAATAGCATTTGAGCAACTCTGTCACCAACCTTGATTTCAAAAGGCTCATTTGAATGATTCCACAAAGGCATCATTAAAGGACCTTGATAATCAGCGTCAATAACACCGGTTAAGTTACTTAACACAATACCATGCTTGTAGCCAAGACCAGATCTTGGAACTACTAATGCTGTGACATTAGGATCAGCTATGTGCATTGCAAAGCCAGTATGAACTAGGCGAACTTCACCTGGATTTAATATAAAGTCACTATCCTCCATAGCACGTAAATCCATGCCAGCAGACATAGCTGTTTCATAAGAAGGTAGAGGAAAATCTCTACCTAAACGTTCATCTAAGATCTTGATTTTAATTTGCATTTTTATATTGTTTTGCAGCCTTGAAAATTAAATCCATTAAGAAGGTAGCAATAGTTTGCTTGCTTTGCTTATCAAAGTGAGCAACTTGACCGTCTTTGTCAAATACGGTTACCTCATTATCATCTGAATTAAAACCGATATCCTGTCTTGAAACATCGTTTAATACAATCAAATCAAGGTTCTTACGTACAAGTTTTTCTTTAGCATGCTCTTCGCAGTTATTAGTCTCAGCTGCAAAGCCTACAGTATAAGGACGTTGTACTTCACGTTTACCTACAGTTGCAAGAATATCAGGGTTTTTAACTAGCTTAATAGTTAAGCTGTCTTGATCTTCAGTTTTCTTAATCTTAATAGGAGAAATGTTCTCGCATCTAAAATCAGCAACAGCTGCAGTACCGATCATAATGTCAGAGTCGGTTACAAAAGCCTCTACTGCGTGTAGCATTTGTACTGCACTTTTTACATCAATACGTCTTACCCCTTGAGGTGTAGGTAGGTTTACAGGGCCACTGATTAAAGTTACATCAGCGCCTAATTGAGCTGCAACTTGAGCTAAATAAAAGCCCATCTTCCCAGAGCTATTATTTGAGATATAGCGAACAGGATCGATTTGCTCTTCAGTAGGGCCAGCAGTAATTAGGACCTTGAAGCCTAAACCTAGTGACTTAGGTAGAAGCTTAGTTTGGGTAAGCTCAAGAGGAGCTTTAGGTGAAGGTAATCTACCTTGACCATTTTCAATCATAAGAGGTGTATGAGGTAATCTGTCATTTAAAATAGAGCAGATGTCTTCAAAGATATCCTCTGGCTCCTTCATACGACCATCACCTACGACACCACAAGCTAAATCACCACTTGCAGGTGTAATTACATAAATACCACGACGAGCTAGTGTCTTAAGATTCTCTTGAGTTGCAATGTTGTGGTACATGTTAGTATTCATTGAAGGTGCTACAACAACAGGACAAGTTGCAGCTAAGGTAACAGCTGTAAGCATGTTATCTGCCATGCCTGCTACAATCTTACCTAAGGTGTTAGCAGTAGCAGGAGCAATTAACACCATATCGGCGTCTTTTGCTAGAGCAATGTGAGAGATTGATTTAGTGTCAGAGAAAATACCAATTGATACCTTGTGACCAGAAAGAGCTTCAAAGGTATCGCTCCCTACTAAATGGGTAGCAGCTTCTGTCATACAAACAAAGACATCAGCACCTGCTTTTACTAGAAGACGGCATAGAGTGCATGACTTATATGCTGCAATGCCTCCTGTTACACCCAAAACTATCTTGCGATTTTTTAATTGAGTATCCATGATTGTCTCCTTGATATAACTTCTTGATAACTAAACAGAATTATATATGCAAAAGTACCGTATTAATTGTATTAATTTCTCAATATTGCTTTTTATCTATTTATTAATATATAATGTACAGTTACCACGAAACAGGGGTCTTTCATCTGACCCTAAATTAGTAAGTGACGTATTAATAGAGTAAAGTTGTTCTAGGATTAATAAAATTCTAGGATATAGTCTTCTTTTGTGCTAGAATACGTGCACTTTGTTTTGACCTATTAATCAATTTCTGCATTTTTGCGAAATTGTGTTTTATTTAATTTTTTGGAGTGTGAGCTAACATGTCCAGAGTTTGCCAAGTTACGGGCAAGCGCCCAGCAGTGGGTAACCTACGTTCCCACGCAAAGAATGCGGCTAAGCGTCGTTTTCTACCTAATTTAAAGTATCACCGTTTTTGGGTTGAGAGTGAAGGTCGTTTCGTAAGACTACGTGTCACCACCAAAGGCATGCGCACTATCGATAAGAAAGGCATTGATGCAGTTCTAGCAGATATTCGCGCTAGCGGTGTTAGAGTTTAAAGGAGACTAAAATGGCTAAGAAAGGCGGTCGTGAGAAGATCCGTTTAAATTCAACTGCAGGTACAGGCCACTTCTACACAACTGATAAGAATCGTCGTACCACTCCAGGTAAGATGGAGATGATGAAGTACGATCCAGTTGTTCGTCAGCACGTACTATACAAAGAAGGCAAGATTAAGTAATCCTACTTTTTTGTGAACTTTTGCAAAAGTTTATGTCTAAAAGCTCCGATAATATATCGGGGCTTTTTTGATCTTTAAACTGAACAAAATTTTCAACTTTGTAAGTTTAAAAATTTAGCACAGTTCAAAAAAAATGATAGAATAGCGAAAAAGTCGGATGGAGAGACAGTTTGTAATGTTACAAATTTTCTTAAAGTCTAATTATCATTACAATAATTCGTATTATCGAAAAGGATAAAATAATGAAAACTAAGTTATTAGCTCTAGCAGTTGCAGCAGCAGTTTCATTCTCAGCAAACGCTGCAGTTGAAGATTCATGGTCATTTGGTGCAAAAGCTGGTTGGGCTCACGCATTTGATCACAACAATTTAGAACTTTCAGATAAGAATGGTTACGATTTAGGCCTAAACGGTGAGTACAATTTTGCTGATTGGTTTGCTTTAGGTGCTGATTACGATTACAAAAATGGCTTTAAGGCTGATGATGTAAAGATCCACACTAACACCGTTGATATGTATGGTCGTTTCGCTCTACCTTTAGACACTAACGGTTCAGATATCTTCTTCAAGGTAGGTCCTGCTTATACTTGGTATGACGCTGATGGTGAGACCTACAAGAAGTTAGGCGCTATTGTTGGTGTTGGTGCTCAATGGGCAGTTAATGACAGCTTTGCAGTTCGCGCAGGTTATGACTACTTATACAAGGGTTACAAAGAGAACGGTGACCGCGCAGACTTTGGTAACCTATACTTAGGTGCACAGTTTACTTTCGGTGCTCCAGCTCCAGTAGCTCCCGTTGCAGCTCCAGTTGAGCAGAAGACTGTTCGTGTAACTGAAAAACACAACCTAGCAGCAGGCTTATTATTCCCATTTGATGGTTCAAAGCTATCAGCAGAGGGCAAGCAGGCTATTGCTGACGTTGTAACTTCTTCAAAGGATTTACAGAACACTGAGTTCGCAGTTTATGGTTACACTGACCGCATCGGTTCAGACGCTTACAACCAGACTCTATCTCAGAAGCGTGCTGATTCAGTTACCACTGAGCTACAAGTTCAGGGCGTAAATACTGTTACCGCTTCAGAGGGTCGTGGTAAGGCTGATCCTGTAACTGGCAACAAGTGTGATTCAGTTAAGGGCCGTCAAGCAGTTATCGATTGCTTAGCTCCAGATCGTCGTGTAGAGATCGTTGTTACTGGTGACACCACTAAGGTTGAGCAGCAGTAATTTATTAAAAGAGTAAACTCTTTTAATTAAAAGGGCCGGGACTTGTTCCCGGCTTTTTGCTATCTGCATAAATATATTGTGTACAGACGAAAAAGCCAAGAGCTAAGTCTTGGCTTTGATAAGAAGAAAAGTGTGTAACTAAACTTCTTCGTCTTGTGAGCGCTCAATGTCATCAATCATTGACTGATAGTATGACATTGCAGCAGTATCAGGATTTTCCATGATCTGCTTGAACATATGTCTAATTTGCTCAAGTACTGTTGCACGGCATATAAATACAAGCTGTGATTTCTTCTCACTTGTAGGCCAATCTTTAAGTTCAGATAATGGGTATAGATTGCCAAGCACGCCGTGAATAACAATTGGTTTATCCTGTCCTTTAAGATCTAAGATACCCTTAATTCTTAAAATAGAATCACCATATTGCTCTTGAACAGCAGAAATACCTGAAAGTAAAGCTAGTGCTTCAATTGGCTCATCAAACTCTAAAGCAAAGGAATCAATGTCGCTGTGAGCTATGATCTTAGGCTTTGATACACCGATAGCACCGTTAACAGATGCAGGTCTAAATGAGGATGCTAAACCAGATGCAGCAGGCTTAATGTTAAGCCATGAGGTAACTTTCTTATCATAAGCTTGATCTGCATTCTTATAAGGTCCAATATCAAATAGTACCTTAGGTGAGATATTGCCTTTAATAGCTGGGAAGATCTTAGCTGATGGGTTAATCTTTTGAGTAATTTCATAGATTGCATCAAGCTCGTCTGACTCAATTAAATCAGTCTTACTTACAATGACGATATCAGCAAGAGCAATCTGCTTTACAGCCTCATATTGCTTCTTTAATTGCTCACGCACAAACATACCATCTAGTACGGTAATAGTACCGTCGTGATAGAAGTGATCTAGTAAGAAATCATCGCCATTTAAGGTGCTGATGACACCTGCAGGATCTGCAAGACCTGTAGTTTCGATAATTACACGCTTAAACTTAGGAAGATCTCCACGTTGTGCTTTGATGTAGTTTGTAGCTAAGCTATCAACTAAAGCACCTTGTAGAGAGCAGCAAATGCAACCTGACTGAAGTAAAACCACAGATGAATCCACAGCCTCAACTAATTCATGGTCAAGACCTACATCACCAAACTCATTGATTAAAACTAAAGTATCTTTAAACTCTTCAGAATTTACCCAGTGATTTAAAAGGGTTGTTTTACCGCTACCTAAAAAGCCTGTAATGATATTAACGGGGATTTTATCCTCGTCATTTAAAGCAGTATTCTCTGCATTATCTGACATTTTATTTTGTTCCTAATTTAGTAAAAACTCTAATGCGTTAGCTAATGATTTTATCCTAAATTCATCGCTTTCATTAATTAGATCATGATAAGCATTATCAATGATTTCAAATCTTGGTTTGAATTTATCTTGCATGTGTTTTTCAAAAAAGTGCTCTGCTACAGCAGTACTTACAACTTTATCGCAACCAGCGCTTTGACAGTAAATTGGCATAGCAAACTCAAAGTCGGTGTCGATTAGCTCAATTTGCTTTAACATTGCCTCTTTAACAAATTGATAGGTAGGACCACCAATAGTAAGCTCAGGGTGCTTTGCAAAGTAATCATGATAAGCCACAAAGCGCTCTTCACAATGTGAGTGATGGTTACCAATAAACTCTAATCTTTTATATTCTTTACCATGTGGGGTATAGGCGGTACGTAGAAATGGTATTGAGCCAAAAGATAGCGCAAATGCCATCAAAAATGGCTTAGGAAGATTAAAGTAAGGCCAAACGTATGGAGCTATTAGCGCTGCCTTTGATGGCTTGTTATAACCGTTTTTAATGATATCTAGAGAGATTAAACCACCTAGTGAGAAGGCAAGTAACTTGTAGTTTTTAATTCCTAGCTTATCAAGCATTCTCATGTCATCTTTAGCTAGATTTTCAAAACGGTCAATATGACATTTTTGTTTATCTTTTAAAATACGTGTTGAGGCGCCTTGACCACGGGCAAATAAGATCACACAAGAGATATGTAAGTCATTTAATACGTAGATAAACTCAGCAAACTTATGGGCAATCTCACCACGTCCTGGAATAATGACGATATTAGCAATTGAATTAGGAGCATCAAACTTATAGGCAGTAGTAGTGTAACCTTCTGGAGTTTGAAAAAGGTATTCTTTTACATTCTCTGTATAAAAATCTTCGATTTCTTTGCGCTTTAAAGGAAGGCAATCAGAGGTTAAAAAGGCATCTTCAAATCTTGTCATAGTGATACCTCGTGTAAGTTTTAGCGACGACGAGTAATAGAAATGATATTAGGCACAGATTTAATACGTCTAATTACACCTGCTAGATGTAATCTGTCACGTACGGTTACAACTAAGTTAATGATAAAGCTCTTTTCGTCTTTTTGATCGGAGTTGATACTCTCAATACGAGATCCAGCAATATCAATTGCATTAGAGATTTCAGATACAATGCCTTGACGATTTTCAAGTTCAATTAAAAGACCTGTCTTAAACTCCATATTAGCTGTAACATTTTTGTTCCAACTTACATTTAGAGTTTTTCCAGGGCCTCTATCTGATAATCTTAAATTCTTGCAATTTACATTGTGAATAACGATACCACGACCTTGTGCAATGTGAGCAATGATGTCATCACCTGGAATTGGAAGACAGCATTGAGCATAGGTAAATGGCATACCACCAGTACCTTTTACAGGTAACTCATGGTGTTTGTGTGAATTTGGATCTAAGAACTTAGCAACTGCTACAGTTAAGATATTGCCCATGGCAATATCGCAGAATAGATCGTTTAGACTTTGCTTTCCAAAGTTCTCTAAAATTGAGTTAATTTGTTCTTCTGTCAAAGACTCAATTCTTACAGAGCGTAAAGTATTCTGTAATAAACGACGACCAATTAACATACACTCTTGTGTACGCAAGCCCTTTAGGTATTGTCTAATTGCAGAGCGTGCTTTAGAGGTAACAACTGTTGATAACCAAATTGCATTAGGTGATGCGCCTTGAGAGGTAATAATTTCAACAGATTGACCTGACTCTAAGTGTCTTGATAGAGGGAAAACGCGGTGATTTACACGAGCACCTATACAGTGATTACCAATATCAGAGTGAATTGCGTAGGCAAAATCTACAGGAGTTGAGCCCTTTGGCAGGTTATAAATCATGCCATCTGGAGTAAATACAAAGATTGAATCTGGGAAAAGATCAGTTTTAACATCTTCGACAAATTCCATTGATGAGCCAGCGCTTTGCTGCAAATCAATAAGATTTTTGATCCAATCTTGAGCGTTCTTTTGAGAGGCTGTAGAAACGGTCTTTGAGCCACTTTCTTTATATGCCCAGTGTGCTGCAACACCACGAGCAGCCATTTGATCCATAAGCTCAGTTCTAATCTGGATCTCAATAGGTACAGCATGTGGTCCTACTAAAGAGGTATGCAATGATTGATAACCATTGAGCTTAGGAATTGCAATGTAATCTTTAAAACCGTTAGGACGAGGCTTAAAGAGATTATGCATCTGTCCTAATACACGGTAGCAAGTATCAACGTCCTTTAGAATAATTCTAAAGCCGTATCTATCCATAATTTCTCTAAATTGAAGCTCTTTATGCACCATCTTCATATAGATAGAGTACAGACGTTTCTCACGACCTGTAACTGTAGCTTCAATATTAGCTTCCTTGAGTCTTGCTTTAATCGCCTCAAGGATATTTGATACTACCTCTTTGCGATTATTACGAGCCCGAGTTACTGCAGCTTTTAAGATCCTATAACGCATAGGGTAGATTGCAGCCATGCAGAGCTCTTCAAGCTCAGCTCTAGTATCAGAAATACCTAAACGGTTGGCAATTGGCACAAACACATCTAAGGTCTCTTTAGCAATACGTACTCGTTTGTCTGGACGTAGTGCACCTAGAGTTCTCATGTTGTGGGTTCTATCGGCAAGTTTAATTAGAATTACGCGAATGTCCTTAGTCATAGCTAAGATCATTTTGCGGAAATTCTCCATTTGCGCTTCTTTGTAATCGTGGAAACGCAATTTATCAAGTTTAGTTACACCTTCTACAATTTCATTTACAGTAGATCCAAATTCTTCTTCAAGCATTTTTGAGTTGATTTGAGTGTCTTCAACTACATCATGGAGGAGGGCTGCTTGAACAGATTCTGTATCTAAGTGCATCTGTGCGATGATAGTAGCTACAGCAATAGGGTGAATAATGTAAGGTTCACCTGAGGCTCTTTTTTGCTCTTTATGGGCAAAGTCTGCAACAAAGAAGGTTCTGTCGATAGCTTCAACAGCTTTTGGAGGTAGATATGAGCACAATAAAGCTCTTAAGTGCTCATAATAAGGAAAGTTAGGAGAGGATAGCGCTTGTTCTAGCGGTGTCATTCCTTCGCATTTTGGAATTAGACTAGTTTCCTCTCCCATATAGAGATCTCCTAGTTGAACATCTCTACGTTATCGATAGGAGCGAACTCGTTATCAGCAGGATGTACTGATGCGTCCTTTAAGTGCTCTTTTCTATCTTGCTTGTCTAAGAACTCTTTGGTGATTAAGCCTTCTTCAATCTCACGTAGAGCGATAACTGTAGGCTTATCCTTTTCTTCTTCAACAAGAGGATTGCTGCCAGATGCGATCTGACGAGCACGACGAGCTGCTAGTAGCACTAAATCAAAACGATTGCCAACTTTTGAGACAGCATCTTCAACGGTAACTCTAGCCATTTATTTTACCTTTACAATACTTTTCTAGATTTTAACTAAATTGTAACACCTAGAAAGAAAAATACTACATTTTGTACACAACAAATGTACTATGCCTTAGAGCATAAAAGACCAATCTCTTAAAGTAAATAAGAGAAATCAATCTTTTTTCTCGTGAAAATAAGGCAGGTGTTTTTGATAAGTCAAAAAAACTCAAGCCATTATACACGAAAATGCATTTAATCTTGATGATTAATCTTTTTTAAGATCAAATTTTTCAATGACGTTACTTGCCTGTTTATCAGAGGTAACGCGATTACTTAAAATAATTGAACGAAGGTTTAACAAGGCTTCATCAAAATCATCATTGACGATGGTGTAATCATATTCATCATAGTGAATAATCTCACCTATAGCTTTGCTCATACGCTTTTCGATCACCTCTGGCGCATCAGTTGCTCTTTTAACTAGGCGATTGTTTAGCTCTTGTAGTGATGGAGGCACAATGAAGATACCCTTAGCACCAGGTGTTTGCTTTCTAATTTGTCTAGCACCTTGCCAATCAATATCTAGTAATACGTCCTTGCCAACATCTAGCCACTTTTCAACAATCTCACGAGAAGTGCCATAGTAGTTATCAAAAACTTTAGCCCACTCATAAAATGCGTTACGAGCAATTAACTCTTCAAACTCAGTGTGTGATACGAAATGATAAGCTACATGATCAACTTCACCTGGGCGAGGAGCACGGGTGGTGTGGGATACAGATAATCTTAACTTATCATCTAGGTTAAATCTTTTTAAAAGTGCATCAATTAAAGATGACTTACCAGCACCAGATGGAGCTGATACGATAAATAAAGTACCTTTACTCATTGTCAGTATGATCTTCTGTGTGGAATAGTTCAAACCAATTTCTTAAAACGCTACGAGCCTCATCAACGCCTACTTTACGTAGTGCAGAGAAAGCAATAATTGTAAAGTTACCACCAAACTCACTTAACTGAGTTCTAACTTCACCAACCATTTCTTTGCGTTTATTGACACCAAACTTATCTGCTTTAGTAAGTAGAATTAAGCAAGGTAAGTTTGCTGCAATTGACCAATCGATGATCATACGATCATGATCTCTAAGTGGAGTTCTAATATCCATGGTAACTACTAAACCGCATAAGCACTTTCTTTGCTGTAAATAATCAGTCATAGCTTTTTGCCATTGACGTTTCATATTTTCAGGTACTTGTGCGTAGCCGTAGCCTGGAAGGTCAACTAGGTACTTTTGTTCTGCTACTTTAAATAAATTGATTAAACGAGTGCGACCTGGAGTACGACTTGTTTTAGCTAAAGTCTTTTGATCGCAGATTGCGTTAATTGATGATGATTTTCCAGAATTAGAACGACCAATAATCGCAATCTCAGCTCCGGCATCAGCTGGTAATTTGCTGATATCAGGGGCTGAGGTTACGAATTTAGTTTTTCTAAAATCTAAGACGTTTTTCTTTTCAGGATCCGCCATTATAAATCTTTGTTGTATTGTTCAAGGATGTCATCAGGTGAGATAGTGCCACGACTTTCAAAGTCTTTTAAGGCCTCAAAGCTAGTGTCATCCATTGCAAGCTCTAAATAGAAAACATTGCCACTTTCAGTTTGGAAAGTAACTTTGCCATAAATAGGGTTATCAAGATTAACCGAAATGTTAATTTGAACCTCACGTGGTAATACTAACATTTTTGGCTGTGATTGGTCGATCCTAATATGAAGTTCTTCGCTAATTTGACGAGTAAAATTACCTAAAATTTGGTTCATTAACTCACCTAAGGTATTGCTTACCTCTTCTTGGGTGTAGTTTTTAGCAATCTCTTCATCTGGTAAGCCCATGTTTAACATGTAACCACGGTAAAGCTCCATAGCTGTTTCTTTAGGGAAGTTAATTACTACCATGCCAGAGAAAGAGCCTGTGAACATCACAAAGGTACCGATATCAGGTGAAAGAACAGTCTTAGTGATCTTTTGTACAAGAGGTGCATAACCAGTTTCAAAACCAGTAGCTGAGGTTAAAACATTAGCAACGCTTTGGCATAAGGTTAAAATGATGTCATTGCTATTAACGCATTTCTTTTCACTTGGATTCATTTTTGTTCTCCTATCAACAGTCTTTTAAGCATAGAAGAAATATTGAAAGTTTTATGTGAGGATATTAAAAGAAACAAAAAAAGCGTAGCTTAAATTATGCAAGACTACGCTTTTTTGAGAGATAGATTACTTTTAAATTTTAGCTTAAGTTTAACTCTTTAATCTTACGAGTTAAGGTATTGCGTCCCCAACCTAAAAGTTTAGCAGACTCTTGCTTGTGATTTCCGGTAAAGGTTAAGGTAGCCTCAAGCATTACTCTTTCAAACTCTGGTACTGCCTCATTTAAAATATCGTGCTCACCAGACTTTAACTTACCATCAACCCAAGTACGTAATAGCTCTTGCCAGGTTGCGTTTTCTTTAGCAGCACCTTGTTGCATAGGAGTAGGCTTTGCTTGACTCTTATTTGCGTGCAAGAACTCTGAAGGTAAATCAACTAACTGAATATCACGTCCTGTTACCATGATGGTTAGATACTTACATAAGTTTTTAAGCTGACGTACGTTACCTGGCCATGGTAGACGGCATAAGAATACTAATACTTCTGAGGTTAATTTCTTAGGCTCGGTGTGTGAGTCATTAGCGCTTTGGGCTAAGAAGTACTTAGCTAGTAATGGAATATCATTATTTCTGTCACGTAGTGGAGGAATATTGATATTGATGATATTTAAGCGATAGTACAAATCAGAGTTGAAAGTACCATCATTTATCTTCTCTTCAAGATCATGAGAGGTTGAGGCAATCACTCTTACATTTGCGTGAATTGGTGCGGTGCTACCAATAGGTGTGTACTCTTGATGCTGAATAAGCTGTAACAGACGATTTTGGCAGTCCATTGGCATATCGCTAATTTCGTTAATAAATAAAGTACCGCCATCAGCTTTTACAATTGCACTTTGTGAGAGATCTTTATTTACATCACCAAAAAGCTCAAATTTAACCATTTCTTGAGGAATGGATGACATGTTAAGGGAAATAAATTTCTGTCCTTTTCTCTCGCCGTGATTATGAAGTGCACGAGCAACTTGACCACGACCTGTGCCTACTTCACCGTGGATAAGTACAGGAAGGTCTGTTTTGGAAATTCTGCCGATAAACTTAAATACTTCCTGCATAGCAGGTGACTTACCGATGATTTCAGCTTCTTCTGTAGTTTCTTGAGCTACAGGAACATCAGTTTTAGGCTTTTGATTGAGCATCTGTAACATATTAACGCGGTGCACTGCTGCACGACGAATTACGTTAATGGCTTGCTCAATATCAAATGGTTTTGGAAGGTAATCAAAAGATCCTTCTTCATAAGCATCGATTGCAGCAGTTAAATCAGAATGAGCGGTCATGATGATAAAAGGAATGTTTTCATCAATCTCATGAACCTTTTCAATTAACTCTAGACCATCAATGCCAGGCATCTTAATATCAGAGATAATTACGTCAGGGGTCTCATGTTTTAAAGCATCAAGGGCTGCTTCACCAGTTTCAAATAGACGGTGGGTAATGCTATTTGCATCTAGTGCTTTATCAAAAACGAAACGAATACTTGCATCGTCATCGATAACCCAAATCATTGGATTCATAGCTCATTATCTCCTATAAACCTGCTTTTAAAGGCAAAATGATCTTAAAAGCAGTCTCGTGAGCATCACTTACACACTCAATTGTGCCTTTATGACGCTCGATAATATTTAAGGCAATTGATAGACCTAAACCATTACCATTAACCTTTGTAGTCACCATTGGGAAGAATACAGTTTGTTTAATTTGCTCTGGTATCTCAGGTCCGTTATTAGCGATAGTAATAATTACCGCAGTTGGATATTTCTTATCACGAACAATAGTACGAATACTTGCTCTAGTTTTAACAGTGATCTTTGGATTTTCTGTATTGGCATCTTTTAATGCTTGAATAGCATTATTGACGATGTTAATGAGCACTTGCTCAACAGAATCAACATCAAGCTTAAGTTCAGGTAAGGATGGATCATAGTCTCTTACAATCTCAATGCCTTTACCCTCTGCTTGCATTTTTACTAAATTTAAAGTCTTTTCAATTAAATAATGGATATTTACCATTACTAATGGGTTAGGCTTTTGTGGTCCTAACATGTTATTAACTAGGACTTTTAATCTATCTGTTTGCTCAATAATGACCTTTGTATAGTCTTGAATACCATCGACTTTCTTTCCATAGGTCATATCGATAAGCTGAGCTGCACCACGAATGCCACCTAAAGGATTTTTAATTTCGTGGGCTAGATTTCTAATTAAATCACGAGCTGCGTTGTACTGATAGTTTTGCTGTACTTGATTGATAAGTTTTTCTTGATGAGAAATAGTGTGTAATTCTACTAATAAGCCATCAAAATCATCGGTTGCGTAATTAAATACCGCAATATCAACTTTTACAGATTTGCCAGGAAAAAGTGACATTTCAACGCCTGCTGCAGACAAGCCTGTAAAGCTATCATAAAAATTGGTGTTTTTAATGGTATCTAATAGATTAGATTCAGCCTTATCAATAAAGTCGGTTAACTTATGATAGACAATGCGTGAGCGTGAAATTCCGCATAGCTGCTCAGCAGCCATGTTGGCATAGGCAATCTTGAGTTGCTTGTCTGTTAGCATTACAGCAGTAGCTAAGCTTTCAAGTAAATTGGCTTTTTGTTTATCGGACATTTATAGCTCACAGATCGAAATTAGTGCAAAGTCTATTTTTACTCACTTTATCACAAAAATGGAGCATGGCACAAAAATAGTGCATAAATTATTTGTAATAAATTAGCCAAGTTTTAGATAATCTGCTTATATTTCAATAAATAGAACTCTATAAAACAAAAAAACCTGTATTTATAAAAATACAGGTTTTTTAAAAAGATCAATTATAGTGCTTAATTATTCGTCAGCTTTCTTACCGCCAGCTGCACGGAATGCACGCACACGATCTAACTCTGATAAGTTCTTCTTACGGATACGAATGCTTACAGGAGTTACCTCAACTAATTCGTCCTCGTTAATGAACTCTAAAGATTGCTCTAGGGTCATCTTTATTGCAGGAGTTAAGATGATGTTATCATCAGAGCCTGCAGCACGAACGTTAGTTAGCTTCTTAGTCTTTAATGGGTTAACAGTTAAATCGTTTGAACGAACGTGTAAACCAATAACCTCACCTTCGTAAACCTCTTCACCAGGACCTACGAATAGACGACCACGCTCTTGTAAGAACCATAATGCGTAAGGAACAGCTTTACCAGTATCATTTGAGATTAGAACACCGTTCTTTCTCTCACCAATGGTGCCACCTACGTACTCATCGTAGCAGTCAAAGGTGTGATACATTAAACCAGTACCTGAAGTTAAGGTCATATATAGTGATTGGAAACCAATTAGACCACGAGCTGGGATACGGTAGTCTAGACGTACACGACCCTTGCCATCTGGTACCATGTTCTTTAATTCGCCCTTACGAAGACCTAACTCTTCCATTACAGGACCTTGGTTCTCTTCGTTAAGATCTAAGGTTAATACCTCATATGGCTCTAAAGTCTTACCACCTTCTTTATGAAGAATAACCTCAGGACGTGATACAGCTAACTCATAGCCTTCACGACGCATTTCTTCAATTAGAACAGATAGGTGTAACTCACCACGGCCTGATACCTTAAATCTATCTGTATCTTCAGTAGTCTCAACACGTAGTGCTACGTTGTGAACTAACTCTTCACGTAATCTCTCTTCGATGTTACGTGAGGTAATAAACTTACCTTCGCGACCTGCAAAAGGAGAGGTGTTTACGCAGAAGTTCATAGAAACTGTAGGCTCATCAACTGATAGTGCTGGTAGGGCTTCAACTGCTGATGGTGCGCAGATAGTATCAGAAATCTTAAGCTCACCTAAACCAGTTACAGCTACGATATCACCAGCCTCTGCTACATCTGTTGCAGCACGACGTAAACCTAAGTAACCTAAAACCTGACCAATCTTACCGGTACGGGTATTGCCATCACGGTCAATAATGGTTACAGGATCATTTGCACGAGCCTCACCACGCTTTACACGACCTACACCGATAACACCTACGTATGAGGTGAAATCAAGTGATGAGATCTGCATTTGGAAAGGACCTTCGGTGTTAGCCTCTGGTGGGCTTACACGGTCAACGATAGTTTGGAATAAAGGCTCCATGTTATCGCCGTGCTCATCTTGAGTTAAGCTTGCCCAACCTTGGAAAGCTGAAGCATAAACAACAGGAAAGTCTAATTGCTCGTCTGTTGCACCTAGGTTGTCAAAAAGATCGAATACTTGATCAATTACCCAATCAGGTCTTGCACCTTCACGGTCGCACTTGTTAATAACAACAATTGGTTTTAGACCAGCAGCGAATGCCTTTTGAGTAACGAAACGAGTCTGTGGCATAGGACCATCAACAGCATCAACTAATAGTAATACTGAGTCCACCATAGACATAACACGCTCAACCTCACCACCGAAGTCAGCGTGGCCTGGGGTATCTACGATGTTAATACGGTAACCGTTCCAGTTAATAGCGGTGTTCTTAGATAGAATGGTAATACCACGCTCTTTTTCGATATCATTTGAGTCCATGATACGTTCTTGACCAACTTCATTACGGTCAAGGGTGCCTGATTGGCGTAGTAACTTATCTACTAAGGTAGTTTTACCGTGATCAACGTGCGCAATAATAGCGATGTTGCGGATTTTCTGAACATCCATTTTAAAACCCTGTGATGTGATGATTAACTCTGATTTGAGTTTAGATATAAAAAAATTCTGCGCTATTTTAGCCTATTTTTGAGCGTTGTATCATATTTTACAAAAAAAGAATGAAAAAAAATTTGCTTTGCACCTTTAAGACAAATTACCTTAAAGATTAGGCCTTAAATTTGATAAATATGCCTTTTGCAAAACATTAACTAAGATTACATTTTGAAAAAGCAAGCACTAATAACTAAAATGCAGATTGCAAATGCATATATAATGGCTAAAAAACTGGACGAAAGAGGAAACTGTGAAAGAGCTTTTTAAATATTTTTTTAGTCGTGTCAAAAGAGATTCAATTGGTCTTGAAGCCTCGGCTTTATCTTTTACTTCAATCCTAGCTCTAATTCCTGCGATTAGTGTGATCTTCTATTTCTTTGCTGTTTTTCCTTCATTTTCAGAATTTAGAGAATCTTTAAAGACCTTTGCTAAAGCTAACTTTATGCCAGTTTTTGCTGAGTCTTTAGGTAATTATGTAGGTACTTTTGTTGAGCACGCTGGAAAACTTACAGCTACCAGTACCGTTGTCTTCTTTATCATCTCTTTATTACTAGTACGCTCTATAGATCAATGCCTAAATCGTATTTGGCGTGGTGGTAGACGTAAGCTAGGTACCATGATTGCAATTTATTGGACCTTGTTAACTTTAGGCCCAATTGCACTAGGTATCATTATTTGGATCTTCACAAGAGTAATGGCATTTGCTATTTCTAAAAATGCCGCCCCCGGCCTTCCATTGATGGTTGCTTACTTTATTTTTCCAATTATTATTGAGTGTGCAGTTTTAACTGCATTGTATATAATTGTCCCAAGAGTTAGGGTAAGATTCCAAGATGCACTCTTAGGTGCAGTATTAGTTACTGTAATTTTTGAGGTAAGTAAGAAGTTATTCTCGGTTTTTGTGTTAAACTTCTCTAACTACGAAGCAATCTATGGCGCAATTGCAGTAATTCCGGTATTATTTGTTTGGATTTATATTAACTGGTGGATTGTGCTAATTGGCGCTGAGTTTACCGCAACCTTAGGTGTGGTACGTTCAGGCTTATCAGATGATGTTCCAAGTTTCATGGTATACCTTGCTAACGTAACAGGTTCTACCTTAGGCTCTGATGATATTGTCAAAGCTAAGAAAAAGCCTTCAATAAACATCAAGGTAACTACTAAACCATAAAAAAGTTTTTGATTGGATTTTGGCTGGGGGGTAACTTCCAGCCATTTTTTTTTTGAAAATTTGGATACTAATTTTGAGAGGATTTGCTTGTAGAGTTCTCTAGATTTTCTTTAGGATTAACCTCTTTCTCTTCTTTCTTTTCGATTACTTCAGCCTTATCTTTGACAATATCAATTGCTTTTTTGATAGTCTCATCTTGAAGATTTGGATTAACCTTCAAAAGTTCACTATTTTCTTGAGTGTCAGTTGAAGTCTCATCTCTTGGAATTACATTCTTATCACTTAACTCTTTTGGAGGTACATCTTTTAGAGCATCTTCGTTTAGTCCTGGTCGCATCTCACCGCGGGTGATTGCTGAGGTGATAAACATCAGTTTATCAAGAGGACCTCTGATGATAAATCTAGTGATACTGTCTTTAGCTAGGGAGACTAAAGTTGATCTTACATTAAGTTCTTTTTTATCTAACTTATAGTTAAATCTAGTAGTGATGTGTGAGGTGATTAAATCGCTTGATCCTTTTCCTGTAAGCGCTCCGTTTTCAATATTGCCATCGATTTTGAGTTTATAAAAACCAACATCTCCATCTTCAATGGAGTTTAAGAATTTACGACTGTCTTTAATGATATAGTCAGTACGTGGTCCACCGTTTAATAAATCTAAACCTAAGTGGGAAACTAAAAGGTTATCACCAGTAACTTTAATGGTGCCTAATAGTCTTTGACTAATTGGTGAAAGATTTTTCTCTTTAACTACCTCTTCGATATCTTGAGCTTTAACATTGCCATTTTTATCAACAGCAATGTATTCTTCTTCATAGTTCTCAACTGTTTTGTTGTTAGCTTGTTGCTTTAAAGTTTGAGCATTATCTGTAAGCTCTTTAGGCTCAACATAATCCTTAGTCTTTAAGTTAATCTCAAGATCAAGTTTTCCATTGAAAAGGTGCTCAGTTAAGTTCGAGTTTAGATCGGAGATATCAAAGTTTTTAGCGTTTAGCTTAAAGCTATATTTGTCATCAGTGTATTCATGACCAAAGGCTGCAGTAAGCTTAGATTTTTGAAACTGAACGCTTGGAACTTTGACGATAAAACCGTCTTTATCTAGGATGCTTTTCGACTCAAAGCTTTTTACAAATAGATCTGAATAATAGCCAGAGTCAAAGTTAAAATCGATATTAGCTACCTCTTCATCAAGATTAGAAAGACCTTGATTAAAGTGTAAATTGTTAGCTTTTAAATAAATTGATTTTATAGAAACAGGAAACTCATTGATAAAAGAAACAAACTCAGTGTTTTCAATTTGCAACTTTTCAATAGCAATATTTTTATCGATGATGTTCTTTTTTAAATAGCCTAAATGATATGGACTAAATTCAATTTTGCCATCTTTAAAGTATAAGCGGTGAATGGTCAGCGGAATTTCATGATCAGCATTTTGTTCATTTTGAGCTTTAAAACTGCCATCAAATAAATACATACCATTTAAGGTATTTCCTTGGGCTTTAAAGTCAATTTGATGGTTGTGAGCATAGGCTTTAACAATTGAATCATCAGCAGTTAACTGTAAACTTGGCTTAGAAATCTCTCCAGCCTTACCCACAAACTCAAATTCAAATTTATCTTTATTGATAAGAACGTTATCAAGACTGCCTTTAACTTGGCCTAAAAATACATCCTGACTGCTCATAGCAAAAACGCAGTTAGAAATTTCTGCATGAGGAATGAAGATGTTGTAGTTATTAAGTAAATCTTTGTAATCGGTGAAGATGAGTTTGTTTAAGGCTAAACTACTAAAATTCATCTGTGATGTTTTTTGATTAAAGGTTAAATCACCATAAATAGTGCCACCTAAGATCTGTAAACTTAGATTGCTAAGCTTAAGATTGTCATCTTCCATCTCAAGGTTGGTGCTTAATTCTTTGATGTCATAATCATCAAAAGAGCCCTGCTTTACCTTAAGCTCTCCATTTTTAAACTCAAGTTTGCCGTCGGTATTAAGGGTTGCGTGAACGGCACTAAAGCTAGCATTTTTTGACTTTAAATGCTCTGTAGCAAGTGGAGCATCAATTAAGTCGAGCTTTTCAATATTTACGTCTTTAAAGCCAAACTTTTCTTGTTTAAGTTTATCTAAATCTTCATTATTGAGCTTAATACCTTTTGCGTAGAAGTATTTAAAATCTAAGGTATCTGATTTTAAAAGGCTAGGTAAGTCATATTCCATGTAAATCTCATCTACATGGGATTTGTTAAGAGTTACCCCTTTAAGTTTGATGACGTTTGGATAGATTGCAGAAAACTCAATGTTGTCGCAATTGATAGTTAGGGAAGTTCTGTCAGATAAGAATTTTAAAAGAGGTGCTTTGACGTTTTGACCATTGAAAAATAGTACTAGGCCTCCTACTAAGATGCCAATACTAATTACAAAGATCAAAAGATACTTTGCAATTTTTATTGCAAGAGAGCTTTTTTTATTGCGATTTACATTGGCTCTAAACGCCATGTTTAAACATACCTCTAATGGACAACGAAATTAGGAAACCATCTTTTGACTAAGGCTTTACTAGTTTCAATGTCATTTTTGATTAAATCAAGAGCCACATTACGAGCAGGTTCAATTAAGTCAATATCACGATTTACATCAACTACCCTAAATAGATCAAAGCCTTTTTGCTTTTGACCTAAGACCTCGCCAGGACCTCTTAGTTTTAAATCTTCTGCTGCGATTTTAAAACCGTCATTGGTGCTCTTCATAATAGCAAGACGTTGCATAGCAATGTCGTGATCTACATCGTCATTCTTTTTATAAACTAATATACAAAACGACTCTTTAGCACCACGTCCAACACGTCCACGCAATTGATGTAACTGGGCAAGACCTAATTTATCTGCACCTTCAATGATAATAATTGACGCATTAGGAACATCTACGCCGACTTCAATAATGGTGGTAGCTACTAAAATATCGTACTTCTTATCTAAAAATCCTTTCATGACTTTGTTCTTATCAACACTTGATAACTGACCATGAACTAAGCCAATTTTTAAGTTTGGAAGGGATTTTTTTAGATATTTATAAGTCTCTGTTACATTAGCAGTCTCATCTTCAGACTCTTCGATATTTGGGCATACCCAATATACTTGAGTACCTTTTGAGCACACCTCTTTTAAGCGATTTACAATCTGTCCTTTCTTTTCATCAGACATGACCGCAGTTGTAATTGGCTTACGACCCTGTGGTAACTCATCAAGTTTAGAAACATCAAGATCTGAGAACAAAGCTAGCTGCAAGGTTCTTGGAATTGGAGTTGCTGTCATCACGAGTTGATGTAAAGTAAGACCGATTGGTGCCTTGTGTAATAGAGCTACTCTTTGATCAATACCAAAGCGGTGTTGCTCATCAATAATCGCAAGAGCTAAATTCTTGTAAGTAACTTCAGCTTGGAATACGGCATGAGTACCAATAATTACGTGGGCAGATCCATCAGCTATAGCTTTTAAGGCAGCCTCGCGCTTAGTACCTTTTACAGATGAAGTTAAGAGTACGCACTTAACATTTAATGGTTCTAAAAGAGCATTTACTTTATCAAAGTGCTGGTTTGCTAGAAGCTCTGTAGGTGCTAACAGTACGCTTTGGAAACCTGCAAAGAAGACATCAAGCATGGACAACACGGCAACCATGGTCTTACCTGATCCTACATCACCATGGAGTAGTCTTACCATTGGCTTATCTTTTTCCATATCGGCGCTAATTTCATTAAATGAGCGCAGCTGGGCATTAGTTAAACTAAATGGTAAAGATTTGATAAAGCTATCAATGCCATCTTGATTAACCTTAATCTCACGACTTAGGTTAATCTCATTTCTGCGCTTTAAACTTAATAAAGTTAATTGATAGGCAATTAGCTCTTCAAAGCAAATTCTTTTAAAACTTGGGCTTAATTCAAGCACATACTTATCCATTGGATTATTCAATGGATAAGGTCTATGACATAGCTCTAAAGCATCAGAGAAAGTAAGATTAAATAAGTTGTATTTTTGAGGTAAAAACTCTGGTAACTTAATTGATTTTAAAGAATCTAAGACATGCTCAACCGTCTTTCTAATTGATGCTTGAGGTACCTTTTCTACGGCGTGATAGACAGGGGTTAATCTATCTTTGACATTAATCTCATCCCCATCTTGTAAGAATGTCACTGTAGGTTGTTGCATGGTGCGAGCACCATTGTATTCACTTACTTTTACTTGACCGAAGGCAAGGATGCGTGAACCTACTTTATAGTTTCTAATTTGATTTGGATAGAGATTAAAGAAAACAGCTTCAATTTGACCGGTCGCATCTTGAAGTCCTAACTTTAGAATATTAACTCTAGAGTTGATAGTGCGCATTGCCACAATACGCGCATCAATTAAAACAAACTGACCGTTTGGGATGATATCTCTAATACTCGTGATCTTAGTTTGATCAAGATATCTAAAAGGGAAGTCTAAAAGGAGATCAAATAAAGTTTTGATCCCCTTTTTATAGAATGAGGCGGTATAGCTTGGACCTAAACCTTTGACGGTTGCAATGTCGGTTGCGTTGTAAAAAGAATCATCAGCACCTGTCATAGAAAATCCAAACTATATGTTTTAACACTGATCTTATAAAAGCTGCTTAATGAAAATTGAAGCACGTAGTCTTTTAACTTTCTTTAAAAGCTTTTGAATTTCCTCAGGGTAGCTCTCAAAACTATCTAAGTCATTCACACTCTTAATTGGAGTGGTTTGTCTTAGTAAGTATTGTTGCTCGTGGTTATACTTCTCTTGCATCTGATGGTATGGATCAGATACTACAAGTCCGTTTTCTAAATCTAGGCTCCATGCACGAGGATTTAAATTATTACCAGTAAGCAGTGCGTAGTTGTTATCTACAAACATGCCTTTTACGTGATAAGTGTTATCGCCATCCTTCCATAGCATGATCTTAAGTAAGCCACTATCGATATGCTCTTGGTTTTTAGCCACAAAATCACGCAGATTTTGCTCATAGATGTAAGGAACAGCACCAACTGGTGAGAAACGTTCGCCTTCACGAATAAAGAAGTCATTAGCTCTCTTATCACCTACAACTAAGGTAATATTAACCCCTCTATCTAAGGCATCTTGTAGAGCCTGGCAAATAGGCTTTGGAGGGTTAAAGTAAGGAGTGCAGACAAATAATTTCTCTTTAGCAGCACCTAATAACCATAAAATGGTGCGATTTAACTGATTACCTTTCTTGCCAAGGCCAGAGATTGGGGTAATACCAACTTGGTATTGGTTAATCTTATGGTTTTGTACTGTGTATTGCACTAAAGTTAAATGACGTCTTAATTCTTTGATTTCCTCTCTCATGTCTTTAGCTGACTTAACTTGCCCTTGAGAGAAATCTTGAACTGCAAAGTTAGTGTGGAAAGCATTAGTTGCAAAAGCACACATGGTGTTAGCAAGTTCTTTAGAATGAATTTCGTGGTATCTATCTAGACGGTATCTATCTTCAAAACCCATGTAGACATTATTGATGCTAGCGCCTGAATAAAGCACGGTATCATCAAAAACAAAACCTTTTAAGTGCATTACACCAAAAACTTCACGACGCTTTACAGGTACTCCATAAATGGCAGGTGGATTCTCGTTATTTTGAGCCATCTTATAGTAAAGCTCTGAGTTACCTAAGCTAGGTCCTTTACCAATTAGACCACGCTGAGCTCTATGGAAATCTACATATACTCTAATGTAAAGCTTTGGATTTTTGTTCTTAGCATCATATAGAGCTTGTAGAACTTGACGGCCAATATCGTCATCTTGAAGATATAAAGCCGTAATTAAAATACGCTCACGAGCAGAGGCTATAAGCTCTAGAATTCTGTTTAGGCAACGATGAGGTGTTTCTAAAATATTGTATTCTGATACATCTACAGGAATAGTAGGTAACTGCTGTAATCTAGTCTGGCAGTATAAAGCACCAGGTAAACTCTTAGACTTCTTCCAAAATGGCATGATAACTCCTAAATTGCAGCTGTTGCTTTATTTAACCAAGTGATTTCATCATCAGTTAATGATGTAGCAGCATTGTTAATTACATTATTCACATTTTGATGGTAATTGTTAAGCCATTCTACTTCTTTTTGTGATAATAACTCTTTAACAATAAATCTTGTGTCAAAAGGCACTAAAGTCAAAGGTGAAAAACATAGCATATGTTGCATGCCAGGTTGAGCACATTCTAAAACTACTAATAAGTTTTCAAGTCTAATTCCGTACTCTCCTTCTTTGTAGTAGCCTGGCTCATCAGAGATAATCATACCTGGCTCTAAAGGAATAGTAGATCTATGAGATGAAATAACTTGAGGACCTTCGTGAACTGAGAGTACATGTCCTACGCCATGACCTGTTCCATGGGCAAAGTCGTAGCCTTGCTCCCAAAGTGGGCGACGTGCTACAGCGTCAATTTGTAGACCAGACGTACCTTTAGGGAAAATTAAGGTTGCTAGTGCTATATGAGATTTAAGCACTAAGGTATACATCTTCTTAATCTCATCACTTAAATGAGGACCGACTAAAACCGTTCTTGTAATGTCAGTAGTACCTTCGATAAAGTGCGCACCAGAGTCAATTAAGTAAACACTATCTGTGCCTAAAGCTTTTGGCTTATCAACGGTTGCGTGATTATAGTGGCACATCGCTGCATTTGGTCCTAAGGCTGAGATAGTTGCAAAGCTTGGCTCAATAAAACCTGCTTCTACTTTTCTAAATCCTAGAGCGCGGTTTGCAAGCTCAGCTTCATCAACTTCACCTACACGGCGCACAAAAGCTTCGTCACTATCGGTTGGCTTTTCAAGATTAGTTAGCTTATCAACCCATGATAAGAAACGACACATCGCAATACCATCTTTGATATGAGCTTTGTATTCGCCAGCAATTTCAATATGGTTCTTGCATGCTTTTGGCATTTGGCACAAACCTAAACCTTCAACAACCTTAGCGCCGCCAGCGTAGAGTTTTAACATGGTATGAGCATTAGTAGTTTCAGGATCGATATATACAGTGCAGCTAGATTGGCAAAGTCTATCTAGAACATCATCAAATCTATCTTCTGGGAAGATATCAATGTGACCGATGTGCTCTTGAAGTTGCTCAACTATGGTGTCATCTTTAAAGTGACCTGGATTGATATACCACTCTAAAGCTTCATTAGAGTAGGCAACCATACGACAGTTGATAACAGGTAAATATGCTCTATCCCTTCCTCTGATGTTTAGAAGCCAACAAATACTTTCAGGATCGGTGATGACAGTTGCATCTAAGTCCTTTTCACGTAAAGTTTTAGCTATTTGCTGTCTTTTTTGAGGGGATGGACAACCATTGTATTCGTCAGGGAAGATCATAATATCTGAAACTACAGCCTCAGGTTTATCTTCCCAAATCTTATCAACTAGGTTTTCTGTTGTAGCAACAAGTTCAATGTTATAGCTTGCAAGATCTGCTTTTAGCTTATTGTATTCATTGAAACTAATGCAGTTTAAATCGATACCTACTTTTGAGTTTTTAGGTAGAACTTGTCCTAAATAGGCACTTGGGTAGAAACTAGCAAAATTAAAATCATCAAAAAGATCAGTATTAATTTGCTCTTTTACTTGTACCACGTAGCGACCATCAACAAATACTGCGCAGTCTTTTAATTCTTCATGCTCACTGTCGGTATTCTGAGATGAAACCATTGAGCTTTTATCGTCATGCTCATATTTTTGAGGAAGGCATACTACTACGTAACCGGCGCTTCCGGTAAATCCTGTTAAGAACTTAATTCTTTCGCCATCTTCATTAAGTTCATAGGATAAGTACTCATCATCGTGAGTTACGATAAGTGCATCTAGATCTTGTTCTACTAGAATGTCTCTTAATTTTTGAACTCTTTGCTCGTAAATATTCTTATTCTGATCTGACATTTTCTTAATCTCTTTGAGAATTCACTATTCAAAGTGAATATTCTTCTCATATTTTTGATCTTACCACAGCGTGAGAACAGTATCAAAAAACGCCTCTTTGAGTGTACAATCTGTATAGAAAACAAATTGTAATTACACAAGGAAAATCATGAGCGATTTAAACAACCCTTTATTAAATTATTCTGGCCTTCCACCATTTTCTTCAGTAAAACCTGAATGCATTAAAGAAGCAGTGGTTAGCGCTATTGAAAAATGTAAAAAGACCATTATTGATGTAAGTGAGAAATTTAAAGCAGAGCCTACATGGGATAATGTAGTAGCTCCGGTTGAAGAGAGCGATGATCTTCTATCTAAAGTATGGTCTGTAGTATCTCATTTAAATTCTGTTAACAATACTCCTGAGCTTCGTGCAGTTCACGATGAGTGCTTACCAATTTTATCTGAGTTTTCAACTTGGGCAGGTCAATACAAGCCTTACTTTGAAGTTCTAAAGAAAATTGAGTCATCTGATGCTTTCTCACTACTTTCAAAACCACAGCAAAAGGCTATCAAAAATTCAATTCGTGATTTTAAGTTATCAGGTATTGATTTAAATGAAGCAGATCAGAAAACTTATGCGCAAATTGAATCAAAGTTATCTGAGCTTACCTCAAAGTTTTCTAATAATGTTTTAGATGCAACTCACGGCTATACCTTACATGTAACCGAACTTGAGAAGTTAAAAGGTCTACCAGAAGGTGCTTTAAAGCTTGCTAAAAATGAGGCTGAAAATCGCAAACTTGATGGCTATGTATTCACTTTAGAGATGCCTTCATATTTACCATTTTTAACCTACTGTGAAAATAGAGAGTTACGCCATGAGATCTATGTTGCTTACAACACTAGATCATCAGAAATTGGTCCTAATGCTGGTAAGTGGGACAACGCTCCTATTATGGAGGAGATCTTAAAGCTGCGTCATGAGCTAGCTAAACTTTTAGGTTTTAAGTCATATGCTCATTTATCACTAGCAACTAAGATGGCTGATGCTCCTGAAACTGTAGTTGAGTTTTTAAAAGATTTAGCTCATAAGTCTCACAAGCAAGGCTTAAAAGAAGTTGAAGACTTACGCCAATATGCTAAATCACAAGGTTTAGATGAGCTACAGCCTTGGGATATGGCTTTCTATTCAGAAAAGTTACGTCAAGAAAAGTATTCATATTCTGAAGAAGAGCTTCGTCCATACTTCCCAGAAAATGTAGTTATTAAGGGAATGTTTGAGTGTGCTCATCGCTTATATGGCATTAGCTTAAAAGAACGCTTAGGCGTGGATGTTTGGAATGATGCCGTAAAGTGCTTTGATGTTTACGAAGATAAGTTTGGCTCTCGTATTGGTTCATTATTTATGGACTTATACGCTCGTCCTGGCAAGAATGGTGGTGCTTGGATGGATGAGTGCTTAACTCGCAGATATCGTGCCGATGGTGCGCTACAGTTACCTGTTGCCTATATAATTTGTAACTTCACTCGTCCTGTCAATGGTAAGTATTCAGAGCTTACTCACGATGAAGTAGTTACCATGTTCCACGAGTTTGGTCATACTCTAAATCAGCTTTTAACTAAGATTGATATTTCAGATGTATCAGGTATCAATGGTGTGCCATGGGATGCTGTAGAGCTACCAAGTCAGTTTAATGAAAACTTTGCTTGGCAAGAAGAAGTTCTAAAGTTCTTATCAAGCCATGTTAAAACTCATGAACCACTTCCAAAAGAGAAGTTAGATGCTGTTTTAAAGGCTAAGAATTTTGAATCTGCTATGGCAATGCTACGTCAAATAGAATTTGCTTTATTTGATTTTAGAATTCACCTTGAATATGACCCATCTCTTGGTGGTCGCATCTTTGAGATTTTAAATGAGGTCAAAAAAGAGGTTGCGGTGGTTCCTAACTTTAAAGACAGCCGTTTCCCAAATAACTTTACTCATATTTTCTCTGGTGGCTACGCAGCAGGTTACTACAGCTACAAGTGGGCTGAAGTGCTAGCAGCTGATGCTTTCTCATTATTTGAGGAAAAAGGTATCTTTAATAAGAGTGTAGGTAAGTCATTTGAAGAGTTAATTCTAGCTTGTGGTGGTGCAAGTGATCCTATGAAGAACTTTGAAGACTTCCGTGGTCGCAAGCCATCTGTTGATGCTTTATTAAAGCAAAGCGGCATTGAGGCTTAAATAAAAATGGCAACTTTGTTAAGGTTGCCATTTATTAAAGTTTTCTGATTAAAGCTTTTTAGAGCCTATCTTCTTTTGAAGGTAGGCTTTGCTTTTTTAAGTTCATCAGGATCAGGTAGGATTAAACCACCAATACTTACGGCAGGAGCACCTACAATAGATCTAGTCTCGTGATTTACTTCAACAACTCTTACTTTAATCTCATCACCTAGCTTATTTACAAGCTCACCTTTAACAAAGATTTCACCAGTATCACCTTGTAAAGTTAAGTCTTCTTTGCTTGATGAAATATAAGAGAATGGAATGAAGATCATCGCACCATTATCTTCTAACAGTACTTTTAGACCACCACGGGAAACATCAAAGATGGTTGCCTTAAATACAGTCTTTTTAGCAATCTCTGGCTCTAAGAACTCAACATATAACCAATCACGTACATCGCGCTCAGCCATACGATTAGTGCGTCTTGCCTCATTCATCTCTTTTAAAAGATCTTCATTTGGCAGTGTTGGCTTATTAGTATTAGCAATTAAAGACTTTAATAGTCTATGGTTTACCATATCGCCATACTTACGGATAGGAGAGGTCCAAGTTGCGTAGTTTTCAACACCTAAAGCATAGTGTGGACCTGGAGCAATACCAATTTCTGAGTATTCTTGGAGACGGCGAATACGGCTATCTAAATAATCGTCATTATTGGCAATTGCAAAACGACGAATTGCGTTGTACTCATCGATGGTATTGAGCTTGTTCTCATCAAATGGGCAGTGCTCTTTGTTTAAAAGCTCGATAATATCTTTCTTCTTTTGCATATCAAAGCCTTTGTGGAGGTTGTAAATACCACAATTTAGCTTTTGAGCAAGGAAGTTACCTGCTGCTACATTTGAGACGATCATTGACTCTTCAACAATCTGATTGGCAATACGTCTGAAATTGATCTCGATATGATCAAGAGCGCCGTTATCTTTTAAGATAAACTCATAATCTGGACGATTTTTAAAAGCTGCAGCATGAGTATTTCTGTAGCTATCGCGAGCATGAGTAAACTCAACTAATAAATCTAAAACACCTTTGATTTCATCGGTTGGCTTAAAGGTAGCACCTTCAACACCTTCTAAGTAATCAGAAATCTCGTTATAGATTAACTTACCCTGAGACTTGATAGTTGCAAGTTTAAACTCTGTCTTATCAATTAAGATCTCGCCATCAGAAGTTACAGTCATGATACCAACTAAAGCTGGTCTTTCTTCATCAGCTCGTAATGAGCACAGATTTTGAGAAAGCACACGAGGTAACATTGGGATATCACGACCTGGAAGGTAGATTGAGAAAGCTCTGTGAGATGCAATATGATTTAACTCATCAGTTTCTGCAACATAACCAGTTGGATCGGCAATAGCTACAAAGAGTTTGAAGTTCTCTCCATCTTTTTCAATGTATAAAGCATCGTCCATATCTTCAGTGTGAGCTGAGTCAATGGTTACAAATGGAATAGAAGTTAAATCCTCACGAGGAAGATCTGTCTCCTTAAACTTAAAGTCCTCGTCTGATGGCTCACATAAAGGTAAATCATAACGACGTAGACTTACAGTCCATGGAGCTTTAGGATCATCTTTTGCGCAGACAAATTCATCTAAGCTTGCTCTAAAGAATTTTTTCTCTAAAGCATGAGCAGTTAGATTACAGATAACAAAATCACCATTATTTAATTTATGGCTCTTATCTTTTCTCTTGTCATCTACCTGAATTTTGGTTTTGATATTTGGGTGATCAGGAATTACGTTAAGTTTGCCTGATACAAATAGAACTTTTGCTACGAATCTTGTTAAATAAGGCTCAATTACTTTTTCTGGAACGGCGTGAGATTTACCTTGACCATCTTCTTCGATAACGGCTCTGATCTTATCGCCGTTAACTAAGTTTTTCATATCATTTGGGGTTATGAAAAATGAATCTCTATCAACTTCTAAGAAGCCAAAGCCTCTATCAGTTGCCTTAACATAGCCTTCTTTTTTTACTTTTTCTTTTTCAAAATTATTTTTGAGCTGACGTAGCGCAGGATCGTCAAATAACATGCTTTTCTCCGGTAAATATTTCAGCACAATTATACATGCCCACTTAGCAAAATTTGTAAAAAATGGCCAAAAAGCTTGTAAATACTTTAAAATAGGGGAAATTTGAATTAAATAAGTGCTAGAAGAACATGTTCTTTGAAAGTCGACAAAATTCCTTTAATCTTTCCATTCTATTTGCGCTCACTAATTGCGCTCTAGGCTGTGCCTTAGGTTTTTACTATGGCAAGTTCAATCTAACCACAGCTTTTGTTTCTATTTGTATTATCTTATGTGGTTGCTGTATTCAAGCTTTATGTGGATATTCAATCGATTACTCAAGAGCTTATAAAAAGCATTTACAAGATAAAAAGTTAGGTAAGATGTCTCCTATAATGATAGGCGAGATCACATTAACGCAGCTTCGAAAGCGTATGGCTTTAGGTGCGTTAGTAGCAGGTTTCTTTGGCGCTGTGGCTATCTTTTTATCAGTTGGTAACAACATCCAGATCTTCTCATGGATGATCTTTTTATGTGTGCTGGCCATTCTCTTATCCCTTTTTTATACAACTAAAGCCATTAACCTCTATAAAGGCTTAGGCGCAATTGCCATCTTTGTGCTGTTTTCCTTTATCTCAATTTATGGCTCGCAGTTTATGGTCGTAGCAGCTTCTCACTACACCATTGATATGTACCCAGATGCTTTTTCTTTGTCAATTTGCGCAAGCTGTAATTCTTTGATTATTCTCTATGTAAGAAGCATTAGAGTAAATGTGGCAGAGCGCAATAAGAAAACTTTAACTCAAGTGATCACCTATGAGATTTCATCTTTATATGTGTTAGCATTACTTGCCTTGAACATTATTTCCTCGGTTTTAGCTTGTATAATGTCGCACCGAGCATATGAAGCTTTCTTCATTATTTTAGGCTTCATGCCGATGAGCTACTTCGTTTATACAATTATTAAAAGTAAGAGATCTGCAAATTTGTTAAGACGCAGATTTAATCAGCTCCTTACTTGTTGCTCATTCAATAATGCTATTTGGATGTTAGTGTTATTTGCTGAATATCTGCTTTACTATTAACTTTTACAAACTTTAAATTTTCAAACTACTTTGAATAAAGAGACGCTATGTTAAAAGATTGGTTAAGTGAAATGCGTATTAAGTCACTATTGTTGGCTTTTACTAATTGCGCTTTAGGCTGTGGTTTAGGTTTTTATTATGGTGTGGTGTCTTGCTATACCATGTTTACAGCCTTCTTAATTGTGTTAACTGGTGTTCTCTTACAAATTTTAAGTAATTTTGCCGACGACTATGGCGATGCAATTAAAAGTGCCGATGGTCCAAATCGCTTAGGACCAATTCGTGCGGTGATGATAGGTTCAATTTCACTTACTTCGCTTAGAAAATCAATGGCAACTGTGACCTTAATGGCTATTGCAACCGGCTCCGTAGCGCTTTTATTAGCTGTAGGCGGTGATTTAGAGCTTTTATCTTGGTTTGTCTTTTTAGGTATGCTTGCAGTGCTTGCTGCCATCTTTTATACCATTGGTATGGCTTATGGTTATAAAGGATTTGGCGATGCTGCAGTATTTATCTTCTTTGGCTTAGCTGCGGTAATTGGCTCGCAACTTTTAGTAATGGCAGCATCAGGTCAAGGTATTGAGTTTTATCCTGATACTATTTATTTAGCAATTGCAGTAGGTCTTCAGTCGGTAATGGTGTTACATGTAGCCTCAATGCGCGATATTGTTGAAGATAGGTTATCTGGTAAAAAGACAATTGCAGCTCGTCTTGGACCTAAATTATCCTCTGTTTATCTTTTAGGCTTATTCGCTGTCTCTTCACTATTATCCTTAGGCGCTTGTTTTACCTCACACAAAGTTTGGGAATGTGCTTTAGTAGGTGTGGCTTTAATTCCACTTGCTGCCTCTTGCTATAGAACTTGTATTCACTGTGAGGAAGGCTCTTTAATTGCAAAAGAGCGTAAGTTTTCTTTATTAGGTTGTGCTGTGCATAACCTCATGTGGATGTTAATCTTAACCTTAGATTTTTGGGTTTACTATTAAGCTTTTTAGAAGTTTATAAAAGAAAAAAAGCTCTTATGTACACAAAACTTAAGAGCTTTTCTTTTAGATTGCGTGTAAGCTTTAGCGCTTGTAGAACATTCTAGTAAAGCACAGCAATACCGGCAAAATCTCCAAACGTCCAAAGATCATATCAGCACTAAATAACAAACATAGACCTTCTGAAACATTACTAAAACTTGTAGATGGGTTTAAGGTAGTACCCATAGCAGGTCCAATGTTTGATAAACAAGAAATAGTTGCAGTAATTGAATCACCTAAATCCAAGCCAAAAGCAGAGGCGATAACAGCTGAGATAATACCTAGGAAGATATAACTTACAAGATAAGTAATTACAGATGATAAAGTTGAATTGTCGATAACCTTACCGTTGAATCTTGGCTCTGAAACTACATGTGGGTGAATAAGCTTTTTGAGCTGGGTACTAAACATGGAAATACAGATCTGCAAACGGAAGAACTTAATACCGCCAGAAGTTGAGCCAGAGCATCCACCAATAGCTAAGATCATTAAAAATAAGATCGAGGCTACAGGATTCCACAAGGTGAAATCTTCTAAGGCATAACCTGTAGTTGAGGTTACCGCTACTACATTAAATAAAGCTACGCGAATAGCTTTTTCCATGTCATAGTCGTTTGAATAAATTAAAGTTAAAGCGACAATTCCAGCAACAAAGGCATTTAAGAAGACATAGCCACGGATTTGTTGATCTTTAAAAAAGCCTTTAATGTTACCTGTAAAGGTAGACAAGATAAGTAGAAATGGGAAGGATGAGATCACCATAAAGACGATGGTTACATACTGAATAAATGGAGTAGTTCCATTCATCGAAGCATCTGTTGTGGTCATACCACCGGTTGCTACTGTACACATTGCTGTAACAATAGCCGTATATAAATCAAAGCCACCTAAGACGTAGAAGAAAGAGCATAGAGCAAGCTCTGCTACGTACCATAAGAATAAAGATAACATCATGGTTTTAACATGAGGGGTGAACTTTGAAGAGTCATCAAAGGATTGGGACTCGGTTTTGAAAATACTCATACCGCCCATTGCAGAGATAGGCAAAATTACTACCGCTAAACCTACGAATCCTACGCCTCCGAAGTATTGCAAAATACCACGCCAGAGGATAATTGCTTGAGGTCTGGTTTCAAGCTTAGTAATTACTGTAGAGCCTGTTGTAGATAAAGCAGAGCATGATTCAAATATGGATTGGCAAAAATTAATATCAGGTAATTGATAATAAAAAGGAATTGCTGAAATTAAAGCTACCATTACCCACAGAAGCGTTGTAAATAAGAACAACACTCTAAGGGATGGGTACTGACCTGCCTTTTGACCAATTTTTTTACAAATAAGGGCGATAGTTAAGCTAATAACTGCTGTTGCAATAAAAGCTGAGACGCCGGTTGTGCCATTGTATAAAGCAAACAAAGCAGGAATAAAGGCTACAAATCCAAAGAAAAGTAGCGCTGGGGATAAAAGCTTTGCAACTAAACGAAAATCGATTACCACTTTGGTATCCAAAATGAGAATGGACGGCACATTCTTACAAGTTTACGCATTTGTGAATGGTCATCTAAATATGCAATGATCCTATCTTTATCTTCAAAGACAAGATCGTTGGTAATTTGTAAAAGCTTGCGTCCGCGAATTACTAAACCTAAAGTTACGCCTTTAGGTAGATTTAAAGACTCTGACTTTTTACCCACAATTTTTGAAGTAAGCTTTGAGCCTTCAATCTTAAATTCAATAGCCTCAGACTTACCTTGACGATACAAGTGTACGTTCTCCACACTTTCTTGGCGAATTAAAGATAGCAATGCTGAGATAATTGAATCTTTAGGAGAGACTACAGTATCAATGTCGCTCTTATCATTAGCTGTTAAGTCAACGTAAGAGTCACTTTTTAGAATAGCTAAAGTTTTTACATTGTGGACTCGGTGCAAAATTAAAGATGACATGATGTTAGTATCATCTTTAGGGGTAGCCGCAATATACAAATCAGTGCTATCTAAGTTCTCTTCCTTCATAAATTCCATATCCATAGGATCGGCATTGTAAATTTCAACACCTGTATCATGAAGGTTTAAAGCAGTCTTTTTAGCACGAGTATTATCCATCTCAATAAGCTTTACTTTATAGCGCTCTGACAATGAGCGAGCAAGAGAGTCAGCAATGTGAGTACCACCAGAGATGGTAATATTTTTATCACCAGTTGAGAGTTTTCTTAATGCTGATAATTGAGATAAAGCTCTGTCTCTCTCACAGCAGAAGAATACCTCATCGCCTACTTTAAAGACCTCTTTTTCAAGATTAGTAAGGTAAGTATCATCACGGTATACAGCTAAAATGGCTGCTTTGCCGTCGTACTCATTGAAAAAGACCATGGACTTACCTAACAGCTTGCCACCAATTTCAACTTTAGCACTAGCTACAATAATGCGGTTATCGCAAAATGAGCCGTACTCAGTGATACCAGGTAGCTCAATCATGGCCATTACATTTTGAGTAATTAAATGCTCGGTAGCGATAATATGGTCAATAGGAATACCGTTAGGTCCAAAAAGATCGCTTGCCTCTTCTAGGTATTCAGCTGATCTTAGACGGGCAATTTTACGAGGGATCTTAAATAAAAATTGACCTACGCAGCAGGCAGTAATATTAGCTTCATCATCTGATGTTGTGGCAACTAGAAGTTCAGTGTTTTCAGCGCCTGCTCTACGTAAGGTAGTAGGAGAAGATGGATTTCCAATAACTACACGTAAATCTACGCGGTTACCAATATCTTGCAATGCTTCTTGATTAGTATCTGCAATGGTTACAGCATGTCCTGCGTTTACTAGATACCTAGCAAGCTCAATACTTACATCGCCAGAGCCTAAAATGATGATCTTCATACGAAATTATTCTTTTACAAACCTTGCATAGAAGAAACCGTCAGAGTTGTTCTCACCAGGTAGTCTTTGATAGGTTTCAACTTCAGTACCATTCATCTTAAATGGTAAAAGTTTAGCGTCACTGTGACGAGCTAAGAATTTTTCTACCTGCTCAATATTCTCACGCTTTAGAATTGAGCAAGTAGTAAAGACTAAGATACCGCCTTGTTTAAGTTTAGAAAAAGCATTATCTAAAATTAAAGCTTGGGTATTTACCAAAGTTTCAATATCCTTTTGACGACGTAGCCACTTAATATCAGGGTGACGACGGATAACTCCAGTACCAGAGCATGGTGCATCAACTAAAACTCTGTCAAAATCACCCTCAATTTTGCTTACATCTTGTGAAAAATCAATTGCTACTAAATTAGCTTCAATGCCCAAACGCTTAAAGGTTTTCTCAGTGCTCTCAAGACGTTTTTCATCAATATCACATGAGGTTAGAGTAACTTTAGCTAAATCTTTGATGTGGGCACTTTTTCCACCAGGGGCGGCACAAGTATCTAATACCTTTTGACCATCTTCTAGGTTTAACAAAGGGGAGGCTAGCTGCGCTGCTAAGTCTTGCACACTTACATAACCTTGTTGGAAATGAGGCAGTCTGTCAACAGATACAGGCTCTTCTAAAAGAATAGTACAAGGGCTCTCTTCAACAATGCTTGCGCTAATCTCATGCTCTTCTAGAAGCTTTAAATAATCTACAGTTGAGATCTTAGAGTTTTCAACTCTTAAAAACATTGGAGCATGTTCATTAGAGTTTTTCATGATCTCTAAGGTTTTCTCTTCACCATAGTTATTGACTAGTTCTTCATATAACCACTTAGGGAAAGAAAACTCAACGCAAGGATCGCTACTGTGAGTTAAATGCGCACCTTCTCTTAAAAAACGTCTTAAAACGGCGTTAACCATGCCGGTAAAATTACGGCATTTACATAGATCGCAAGCGCCAACAGTTGCTGATACTACAGCATGAGCAGGCGCTCTTGTATAAAGAATTTGGTAGATTGCACAGATAATTAAATCACGAGCTACATTAAATCTTTGATTGATAGAGTGATCTAAAAGAGCATTAGCTGTTGTTGCTAGTAATCGTCTGTGACGTAAGGTTCCATAGACAATTTCTTGGACTAAAGCTCTATCTCTGTCATCTAAATCTTTAGTGTATAAAGGCAAAGCCTCAGTTAAAGATTTACCTTCTTCAATTGCATTTACGCAAAAGGCAGCGGCTGCACGAGAGGCTGAACCTTGAGCAATGCTTGGTTTGTTTGATTTATGTTTCTTAAAAAAAGGCTTTTTATTAAAGCCTTTCTTTGCGTAAGGATTATCTGCCAAATTGAGTACCTACACTAAATTCTTCTTTACGTGAGCGAGCTAAATCACTTGCTTTAACTTGGCCTTTGCCAGGTGCTTGAATGGTAATTAACTTCACGCAACCTGTGCTACAAGCTACGTTAATACCTTCTTTATCGATACTTACAATACAGCCTGGAGTTCTACCTTCATTATCAACATCACTTACTTTTGACATAAAAACTTTGTATTTAACATCATTTAAAGTAGTAGTAGCAACAGGCCATGGAGATAGACCACGAATGGTTCTGTCTACAATCTTTGAGTCTTGATTAAAGTTTATTGGAGATTCATCTTTGCTAATCTTTTTAGCATAAGTTACCAAACTTTCATCTTGAGGGGTAGCTACAGCAGTACCATCTAAAATAGAAGGTAAAACCTCAATTAAAGTTTTAGCACCTAAAGTTGCTAATCTATCAAATAAAGTCCCCGAGGTATCAGTATCATCAATTTTTAAAGTAGCAATCTTAAAGACATCACCTGCGTCTAATTTAAGACCTACTTTCATGATGGAAACGCCTGTCTCTTGATCTCCATCTAATAGTGAGCGCTGAATAGGAGCAGCACCACGATATTTTGGGAGAATTGAACCATGAACATTGATACAACCGCATTTTGGTGCATCGATAATTCTTTGTGGAAGAAGAATACCGTAAGCTACGACAATACATAAATCAGCATTTAAATCTTCAAAGGTTTTTATGTCATTTTCATCTTTGAAGTTTAAAGGGGTATAAACATCAATACCATGCTCTAGAGCTAAAGCTTTAACAGGAGATGGGCATAACTTATGACCACGACCTGCTGGTCTATCAGGTTGGGTGTAGACAGCAATAGGCTTAATACCTGCATCTAACAGAGCTTGTAAATGAATAGATGCAAAGTCAGGAGTACCTGCAAAGATAATTCTCTTATCCAAATTTATTGACCTTCTTTTTGAGCTTTAAGATCTTTTACATACTTTGCATATTTCTTGTGGACACGTTCACGCTTTAAACGGCTTAACTTATCCACGAAAACTTTGCCATGTAAATGGTCAATTTCATGCTGAAGACAAATTGCTAAAAGACCATCCACGTTGTCAAAGATCTGTTTATTACCTTCAAGATCTTGATATTCAACAGTACATCTTTCATAGCGCTGCACTTTGTCGTTATAGCCAGGAACTGAAAGACAACCTTCCTCAGATTCAATTAGGTCACCTTCTAGCTTTTTAATCTCAGGGTTAATTAAAACAACTTGATTATTACCTTGTGAGCCATCTTCTTCAGGAAGATCAATAACCACAATTTTTTCATTGACCCCAATTTGAGGTCCAGCTAAACCAATACCATCATTCTTATACATAGTGTCAAACATGTCTTTAGAAAGCTCTTTTAGCTTGTCATCAAAAACAGTGATGGTTTTGTTTTCTCTTCTTAAGATCTCGTCTGGGTAGATTACAACTTCTCTAATAGCCATATAATTCCTCGTTTTTAATGCGAGAATTTTAACATTTTTAAGCTTTTTTTGCTAAAGTTAGCTAAGGGTAAGATAAATAAGCTTTAAAAGAATAAAAAAATGAATCAAGAAACTGAAGAAAACTTAAAAGAAGGCTCGCCTTGTCCTCTATGTGGAAAACCTCTAGTCATACGTCATTCTAGTCATGGTGATTTTTTAGGTTGCTCAAATTACCCAGAGTGTTCATTTTTAAAGCCAATTGCTGTACATCACACAGTTGTAGTTTTAGGTGATGTAGGGGCTAATTGCCCTCGTTGTGGTGCTCCGCTTGAAGTAAAAAAAGGCCGTTTTGGTATCTTTATTGGTTGTTCAAATTATCCTGATTGTAACTATGTCCACAACCCTCAAGAGAGTTTGAATATTGAGTGCCCAATTTGCAAAAAAGGTAAACTTACCCAAAGAACCTCGCGCTCTGGGCGTATGTTTTATGCCTGTTCAAATTACCCCGATTGCACTTTCTCTTTAAATGGTAAACCGGTAGCTAAAGCCTGTCCTAATTGTGGCTTTCCTTTGATGTATGAAAAGAAATTTAAGGCAGGTATTGGTCTTGTGTGTGGTAATGAGCTTTGTGAAAGTAGAAAAAAGCGCAAACACCTAATCATTCGCCCTAATTCCTAATATAATTAGGTAACTTTTATTTTGAGGATTAAAAAATGTCAAAAGCATTCGTTTCAATCATTATGGGCTCTGACTCAGATTTACCACTTTTAGAAAATACCATGAAGATCTTAAAAGGCTTTGGTATTCCATTTGAAGCACGCGTAGCATCAGCTCACCGTACCCCTGATGTTGTAAGTGAGTATGTAGCAGATGCTGAAAAGCGTGGCTGTGCAGTATTTATTGGTGCAGCAGGCCTTGCAGCTCACCTAGCAGGTGCTATTGCAGCTCGTACAACTCGTCCTGTAATTGGTATTCCATGTGATGGTGGCCCACTATCTGGTATTGATGCCTTATATTCAACTGTACAGATGCCAGGTGGTATTCCGGTTGCAACTGTAGCTGTAGGTAAAGCCGGTGCTAAGAACGCAGCTTATCTAGCAGCTCAAATTATTGCGCTAACTGACTCTGAAATTGATGCTAAAGTTAAGGCAGATCGTGCTCAAGCATCTAAAGATGTAATGGCAAAAGATGCTGCACTTCAAGAGAAAATTAAGAGCATCTAATGAGCGCTAAAGTAACTAATAGCATTAAAGACGCTGCATTAGTTATACAACAAGGAGGGGTAGTTATCTGCCCCTCTGAAGGTGTGTATGGCATCAGTTGTTCTTTATTTAATGAAGATGCTATTAAAAGAGTTATTAAAATCAAAGAGCGCGATATTGCTAAAGGTTTAATTATTGTTGATAGCTCACTTGATACTTTAAAAACATATCTTGATGAAAAAAGAGTTGATGATAAGTCAAAAGCTCTTTTAAAAAAGTATTGGCCAGGCCCTCATACCTTTGTACTTCCAGTAGTTAAAAACTTTAATAGTACCGCTTTACGTGAAAATCACACAGTTGCTATTAGAATTACTGCAAATGAGTATTTAAGTGCACTTTGTACTATGGCCAAAACGCCAATGATTTCTACAAGTGCCAACATCTCAGGCTTAAGTGCAACGAGTAGTTTAGATAACCTTGATAAAAGGTTATATCAAAGAGTTGATTTAATCTTAGACTTACCTTGTGGTGGTCAAAAAGAGCCTACTTCAATTTACGATACCCTAAATCATACCTTAGTTAGAAAAGGACCTAATTGGACAGATCATGACTGATAAATACCTAGTTTTTGGCAATCCAATTGCCCATTCCATGTCTCCTAGCTTACATGCATATTTTGCAAAGATCACTCAGCAAGACTTAGTCTATGATAGATCTTTAGTTGAAGAGGGAAGATTTAAAGAGTGCGCTGATGAGTTCTTTAGTCATGGTGGTTTAGGCTGTAACATCACAGTTCCTTGTAAGTTAGATGCATATAGCTATGCTAATACCTTAACTGATTATGCTAAGGCAGCAGGTGCTGTAAATACTTTAAAAAAGCTAGATGATGGTACTATTCTAGGTGACAACACTGACGGCCGTGGTTTAGTTAGAGATTTATTAAGACTAAAGTGTCCTTTGCAAGACTCTAAAGTTTTAATTATTGGTGCAGGTGGTGCTTGCCAAGGCATTCTAAAGCCTATTTTAGAGACTAATCCAAAGTCAATTACTATTGTTAATAGAACCTTATCTAAGGCAGAACATCTAGCCTCTTTATATCAAGATAAAGTAACTGCTGCATCTTTTGAAAATTTAGAAGGCTCCTTTGATGTCATTATCAATGCAACCTCATTATCTTTAAAAAATGAGCTACCAAATCTAAGTGATGAGCTTTTAGGTAGTGCAAAGTTTGTTTATGACTTAATGTATCGTAAATATGGTGATACCGTATTTACGAAAAAAGCCAAGGCATTAGGTGTTACACAAAGCTTTGATGGTTTTGGTATGTTAATCGGACAGGCCATTTTAAGTTTTGAACTTTGGCGTGGCGTTGAAGTTGATTTTGATAAAGCTATAGAGCACTTCATGCATGCTTAAATTTGACGTAGCTAATGGCTCTCCATTTGTAGATGCTGTAGAAAAACTTAAAGCTTATTTAAAAGAACATCAAGGCTTTTATCAAAACCAAGATTTTTTGTTAAAAGTAGCAGATACAGCGCAGCTTTATCTTGAAAACAATGATGACTTTAATAAGCCTTTTACCATTGATTTATTTAATCAAAAACTTTTGTGGCGTTTAAATCACAGTGGTAAAGGATCTGAGGCTGTCTGCAAGGCTGTCTTAAGTAATCTTGATAAGCCAATTGTATTTGATGCAACCGCAGGCTTAGGCCGTGAGAGTTTAATTTTGCAATCTGTAGGTTGTAAAGTTTACATGTTTGAAAGAAATCCTATCATTTGGTTTTTATTGCACACTGCTTTATATAGTGCCCAAAATAACCAAAGTATTTTAGATTCTTTAAAAAACGGCTTGCCAACCTTGACTAATTTAGGCTCATTTAAAGATCAAGTAGCAAGAGGAGAACTACTTCCATCTCCTGATGTTATTTACTATGATCCAATGTTTCCTCAAAGACAAAAGAGCGCGCTAGTTAAAAAAGATATGCGCGTCTTTCATGAGCTAGTAGGCTTTGATGAAGATACGACAGAATACGCTAACTTTTTATTAACTAAAACCAAGCATCATCTAGTTGTCAAAAGACCAAGTAATGAAGAGCCTTTAAAGTTAGATTTAAGATGTAGCAGTCAAGTAAGTGGCAAAGCATGCCGTTTTGACTGCTATTATTGTGGTAATTAGTGAGTCTCTAAGCTTTCAAAGCCAGTATTGTAAAAGTGAGTTAAAGCTTTTGGTGAACTCTTTAAATACTCATATACTTTTAAGGCTTGTGCATTGATAGACTTAGCGTTCTTGATAATGTAATAGTTAATAGGCTCGTAATATGATCTGTCAATTGCCCAATAAGATCCGGTCTTATTACCTTTATCCATAATTAAAGGTTTAGTTAAAAATCCTACCTGGACATTACCAGAACTTACCATGGCATAAGTTTGGTACTCGTGCTCTGTTCTATAAAGTCTGTGCTTTAGATAATCAGTTGGAAATTCTTTTTTCTTAGTAATTTGCGATGCTGCAAAGCCCACTGGGCTAAGTTTTGCAATGGGAATAGCGATGGATTTTAGTTTCTTTTTAGTGATGACTTTAATATTGTCTTTAAACAAATTCTCATCTGCTGACCATAAAATTAAAGGCGCTTTAACAAAAGGCTGAATAAAGTTCATCTCGGTCTTATTAGCTCTTAGCATCAAAACACCAAACTTTTCTTCAGAGCTTATCACAATGTCACATGGACCTTCGTTATTAGAAATTCTTGATTCAAGATCTTCTAAAGGTGCATAGAAGGTTTTGTAGTACTGAGGAGTCTCGGTCTTACTTGCTTCTAAGGCTGCATATACTTGAGGTACTGCGCACACTGTAGGATTTAAGGATGCTTGTACGCTACAACTTACTAAAGCTAAAAGAGTTCCTAAACTTAAGAGAAAAGATTTTTTTCGCATGATATTAGTCGTTTGGTAATTTCTACACTTGAGCCTGCTTTTCTTAATTTATCAGCAAATCCTGGCTCACTTAACATTAAAGATAAATTTGATAATAAGTTGATGTGAGATACACCGTCATCAGGTACAGCAATTAAAAAGAATAAATCACATGGTTTATTATCAATTGATCCACAATTCATTGGAGTATTTAAAGTAGCTACGGCAATCGCGCTACGCTTAACGTAATCGCCCCTTGTATGAGGAATTGCAATACCATGGGCAATACCGGCTGGATTTTGGGCAATTTTTTCGTATATACCTTCAATAAACTCATGTCTTGATGAAATCGCATTCACTTCTTTCAATCTTGCAGTTAAGATTTTTAAAACCTCATCAAAGTCTTTAGCTTTGAGGTTGTGAATTACGCAGTGTTCATCTAAAGCATAACGCACCGCATTAAACTTAGCTTTTTTAGATACTACTTTGCCATTAGTAAATCTCTTAATGGCATTTAAGATATTTTCAAAGAAACTGCCGTGTAACTTATAGAATGGGACATACAGACCAATCATGGCAAATGAGCACACGGTTACAATCATAAAGCACAAATAGATTGAAAACTCTTGTACGTTTAAGGTCTGATTTTGTAGCACGATGTCGGTGTAACTAAAGGATAAGCCTGTAATTAACATGACAAAGAAGTAAGCAAATTTAGCGCCTATAGTTTGCACTGAGAAAAACATAAACTCGGTTCTTGATCCAAACTTAAACTCACCATAATCCACACAATCAGCGGTCATGACTGATGTTGAGTTTACAGATAAGGTATAACCTAAAGTTGCAATTGAGACTAGGAGGCCGATTAGATTGATATTCAAAGTTCCTAAGACATTCATCACGAACATTACAAAGTAGCTTATAACAGGTAACAACATCGCTACGATGAAGACGAATTTTCTTGAGGTAAGCTTTACAAAAGTACTAAATAAAAGGCAGCTAAAAAGGGCGGTTAGTACCCATGGCAAGTGTACTTTGTATAAGATCTCTTGATCTGATGGAATAGCAGGTAAGGTTAAAATAAAGTAAGTAAAAGAGGTGATAAATACACTGATGGCTACTTGCTGTAAAAGCGTAATACCAAAGGTGATCATCAGTTCTTCGTTAGCAAAGAAGTTTTTTAAAGTTTGGCTATACTTAATTTCTTTTTTATGAGTCTGTCCTGGAGCTTTAAAGACCAAGGCACAGATTATAGATGCCACAATCACAAAGATACCTAAGTACAAGCCAAATTCGTTGTAAACTTCGTGACCAATTTTCTTAGTAATACCTGCAATTGGAGTTTTGGTACTGAACTGATTAGATAGTAGGTATAAAGAAAAGCAAAAACCAATTAAGGATGAAATTCTCGATACTGCAGATAAGTTTTCACGAGTGCTGCCTTTGATGCCAAAGGAGGCGATTACAGACCATGAAGATAAATCTAAAAGTGAGAAACTTACAATCCAAAAGATAAAAGTAATGGCACTTAAAACACTTGCAATATCAGAGTGAAACATCTCAGATTGATTGAATAAAGCATAGGTTAAAACACCGTTGAAGATGCCACCAGTGACCATAAAGAGCTTGAATTTATCTGTTTTATATTTTGATGCGATATAGTCCATAAAAAGAGCTAAAAAAGGCTCTTTAACCATATCTAAGATCTTAATTAAAAGGACAATGGAAACAGCGACACTTAAAGGTAAGAATAAAATGTCCTTTAAGTATAAAAAGAAAAAGGTAACTACAAAGTAATAGATTGAATCTCTTGCTATACAAAATAGCCAATAGGGAGTGATAGTCCTAGTAAAGAGATTTAAAGAATTCATATGCAGCAAAATTTTTG
>ONCS01000117.1 GCA_900316375.1 uncultured Succinatimonas sp.
TCAAAATCTTCATAAAAGAGGAGGAGGTTATCTTGAAGATCTGAAATTAAAAGACGGTTTTTATAAAGTAATTCATCAACACTATAAGTTTTAAAGATGGTAGCCCCTGATTTAGTGATGAGCATACATTCTTCAGATAAGAGATTATCGTCAAGAACAGACTTACTATCCTTTAAGTCAAAATCTTGTTGTTGTCCGTCGACATTTTCATTAACATGTGAAGATTCTGAAAACGTAGGTCCATCAGAATTTGAACTCTTAGAGCTTAAAAAGTTAAATAATTTGAAAATACTCAATTAAGCTCCTTTATAAGAAAGTACAAATGACAACATTTAAAAGCCATTTACAACATTCTTGTTAAATTTGGTTCAACGTAGAATTTTGTGTGATCTAGGAGCCTAAGCTCATACAAAAAGAGCAGCGTTCTTTTCCATCCAATAACCAAGATCAAAAAGCCCCCCGCCCCTTCTTATCTAACCATCACCTATTTAAAGGTAATTTAAGCACTTACTCAAAGCTTATTCAAACAGTGGCACATCCTTTAAACTATGCTCAATTCTATCCTTTTCAGAGGTAATTACTTTATCTAAAGGCACCTTCCAATCAATACCAAACTCTGGGGCGTCATATCTCATGCCCCACTCTGAGCTCTTGTCATAGAAGTTATCTACTTTATAAGCAAAGATGGCTGTCTCTGATAAAACAGAAAAACCATGTAAAAAGCCACGAGGTAAGAAAAGTTGACGCTGATTCTCATCAGATAGCTCAACTGCTACATGCTTACCAAAAGTCTTTGAGCCATGACGCACATCAACTGCTACATCTAAGACCTTACCTTGTAGGCAACGAACTAACTTTGCCTGACATGAACTACCAGTTTGACAATGTAGACCACGAATTACACCAAAAGATGACTTTGACTGATTGTCTTGTACAAAGTTGCAATCAATACCATTTGCTGCAAATTCTTTTTGGCTGTAGCTTTCAAAGAAATACCCACGGTCATCCTTGAAAACTCTTGGCTCAACAATAATTACACCATCAATTGCGGTCTTAATAAAGTTCATGTTTTTCCTCTAATACCTTAATTAAATAGTCTTTGTAATTGCTCTTCTTAAGTGAATCGATGATCTCTTTCATCTTAGTGTCATCGATAAAGCCTTGCTTGTAAGCAATCTCTTCAATACAAGCAAGTTTTAAACCTTGTCTCTTCTCAATAATCTGCACGAAGGAGCCTGAATCCATCAAGCTATCAGGAGTTCCTGCATCAAGCCAAGCATTACCGCGGCGCATTGGCACTACTGATAAGCGACCTTCTTTTAAGTAGATGTTATTTAAATCAGTAATTTCATACTCACCACGAGCTGATGGCTTCAAACCTTTAGCTTTTTCTACTACATCACCTGGGTAGAAGTAAAGACCAACTGAGGCGTAATTTGACTTAGGCTTAGCTGGCTTTTCCTCAATTGATACAGCGTTGCGGTTTTCGTCAAATTCAACTACACCAAAGCGCTCAGGATCAGTTACGTGGTAGGCAAAGATAGTTGCCATATTACCTTGGTTCTTCTTAACCTGCTGATTAAACTCACCAAACTGACTTCCCATGTAGAAGATGTTATCACCTAGAATTAAGCACACATCCTCATGTGGATCGCCTGATTTAATAAAATCTTCACCTAAGATAAAGGCCTGCGCAATACCATTTGGCTCTTCTTGAACCTTGTACTTTAGATTTAAACCAAATCTTGAGCCATCCCCAAATAAGTTTTCAATATTTGGCAGATCGCGAGGAGTTGATATGATTAAGATATCTTTAATCCCAAACAACATTAAAGTTGATAATGGATAATAAATCATTGGCTTATCATAAACAGGCAATAACTGTTTAGATGTGGTTTTTGTTAATGGATAAAGACGAGTGCCTGAACCGCCAGCAAGTAAGATACCTTTCATGAGATACTCCCCAGGTCTACTTCTCACAAGGTACAAACTTAATTGTACCTACGTTTTTATAAACTGAATAAGTCTGATAATCGTTATTATAGTTTGCAATCTTATCACCTATCAAGTGATAAGAGGCTACAAATGAAGATGGAGTTACATAAAAGTGACAAGCACTGACTTTAATCACACTTTCACCTCTTTGCGCTTCCACACTTTTTTCAATGGCACTCATGGATTTATAGAGGCGATTGGTCTCACGCACTGCCTCAAGTCCAAAGTTTAAGACAAATGAAAAGCACACAAGTGTCAAAAGCACCACAAACCTACGCGCAATGGTTTCCTCTTGTAAGTTAAATAGATAAGATAACACGAGCACACAAGCTATAACCGTACCTGTAAACCTTACTCTTTCATCATATGAAGGAGACACCACAAAGCAGAAAGTTGAAATTAAAACGACAAAGCCCCAAAAGAAAAGATTTTTAAAGTTTAATCTTGAGTTTACAAAGTGTGATTTATCAAGACACAGCATGAAAGAGAGCATCAGGATTGGATAGAGCAAGTACTTAGGAGAAAAGTAAGAGCCTAGTACGGTTACAAACATCCTTACAGTTCTACCAAAAGATGGCATTTCCGTTTGACCGATTTCAACTAACATCTGCACGCGGCCAAAGTTACCAGGAGCTGTAGCTAAAAGCACGAAGCCTGCAATAGCCCCCACGAGAGCTAACACCATCCACAGATCAATAGTTTTTTCTTTTTTGTAGGTAACTAAAACTAAAGCTGTAATTAAGACTACTAAAGTTGCCCCACAACCTTCATTAAAATAGCCACCTATGAAGTACAGAGGAAGCGCAATAAGTGCTAAAAGATAAGAATGATTTAACTTTTGTTTTTTATAAATTCTAAGTCTTAAAGGATAAATAATAAAAAGTAAAAAAGTAGTCGCCCACAGATAATTATAAGAGCCACACATCCAAAAGACATCTTGACCAAAAGCTGGTGAAAAATAAGCAATAAAGGAAAAAGCAAAGAAGACTTGATAGGCTTTAATCTTTCTGTCAGTTCCAATTTTTGCAAGGGTAAACACCATGACAAGCAAAATCATCAAGACTATAGAATTTACAACTGAGAATACCCACTTATCGGCAAAGGATGAAACTAAAGAGAAAAAGGTTGGGAGTAAGCGCCCTGACCAGTTAAAGTAAAAGTAATGTAAAAAGGCAAAGACATCGTCTAAAGACTGAAGCTTCTTATCTTGAAAAACTGAGAAATGATAATCGTCAGAAATTAAAGGAGTTCTTAAATTGATAACTAAAACTAAAGCAAAAATGATTAAAAAAGCGAAGTAAGTAGCACCTTTAAAGGAGGTTAGCCTCGTTTGCTGCATAATGATTTTTCCTTTAGCTCTAGACTAAAAATGGAATTAAAAAAATAAAAGAGAAATAAAAGCCGCTTCAAGCTCTATTAAAGCTTTTTCAAACTTTTAAAAGCCACTTCAAGCTCTATCAAAGCCTTTTCAAACTTTTTAAAAGCTAGAGCAAGCCCTATCCAAGCCCTTTTAGACTCTTTGAAAACCCGCCTTAAGCCCTATTAAAGCCTATTCTAAGCTCTATTCTATATAGGTATATATGAGGCTTATCTTTGATCTTTTATTTTAAAGTTATTTTCTATCAAAAAGCCGGCACTAGGCCGACTTTTAGCTAACTTAAAAAGATTAAAAGTATGAAAAGACTTTTAATCTCTTACTTCTGGTACTTTTCTAAATACCACTTAACAGTCTTCACAATACCTGTATCAAAGGTCTCATCAGGTACCCAGTTTAATTCCTTTGAGATCTTCTCAGGATCGATTGCATAGCGTAAGTCGTGACCTGCTCTATCCTTTACAAAGGTAATTAAGTCAGCGTACTTCTTGCCATCTTGACGTGGGCACTCTTTATCTAAGATCTGGCAGATTGTATTTACGATAGTAATGTTATTGCGCTCATTGTGACCACCGATGTTATAGGTCTCACCTGATACACCTTTGTGGAAGATTAAATCTACAGCCTTGCAGTGATCTAATACATATAACCAATCACGTACATTTAAACCTTGACCATAAATTGGAAGAGGCTTTAGGTTTAAAGCATTCTCAATAATGTGAGGAATTAACTTCTCATGGTTCTGCTTAGGACCATAGTTATTTGAGCAGTTTGAAGTGGTTACATTCATGCCATAGGTATGGTGGTATGCACGTACTACAAAATCAGAGCTTGCCTTTGATGATGAGTATGGGCTATTAGGAGCATATGGAGTAGTTTCTTTAAAGAAACCAGTCTCACCTAAAGTGCCGTAAACTTCATCAGTTGAGATATGGTGGAATCGAGCATCCTCGTAGCCAGCCTTTACCTTAAATGGCTCATCCATCCAATGACGACGAGCAGTTTCAATTAGGTTAAAGGTACCCATGATGTTAGTTTGCATAAAGATCTTAGGACCTTTAATTGAGTTATCCACATGAGATTCAGCTGCAAAGTGCACTACACCACGGATATCATACTTAGTAAATAACTCTTCAATTAAGTTCTCATCGCAAATGTCGCCTTGTACAAAGGTATAGTTTTCCATGCCTTCGCACTCTTTAACATTGTTCAAATCACCTGCGTAAGTTAGTTTATCTAAATTGATAACATGATACTCAGGGTATTTTTCACAAAAATAAGGAACAAAGTTAGAACCGATAAAGCCGGCACCGCCTGTAACTAGGATTGATTTCTTCATGACTTCAAAATTTACCTTAACTTAATTGGAGTTTTAAGTATTAACGCAATTATTAGCAAGCCTTAATTTAGCAAAGTATTAGAAAATTTCTTGAATAAACAAAGCTAAAACCAAACTTAGCTTACTTAGTGTAATTACGTTTTCTGTATATTATAAACGGAATTGTTAAAAATCTGTACTTTACTAAACCATGTTTTGAAATTTCTTTACGGTAGATAAAGCGGGATACTGCTTTTTTATACAAAGCTACCTGGAATCCCCATGCTTTTTTATAGACTTTATCGTAGCCTACATCAGAGAAACTTTGCTCAATATCATGGTAAGTATTTGGGTAATTCTTCTTGATAAAGCGATTAATTAGATAAAGAGGGCTTGCAATATACAAGTAATCTTCATCAAAGAAGATCTTACGCTTAATTAAAGGCACTCCTGCTTTTAAACTCTTAATTGGGAAACAAGCAGGGTTCATTCTATCTTTTACCTGAGATGTAAAGATAAAGCCAGACTTATAGCCTAAGTTTTCAAAGTAGTCACGTAGTGGAATTTCGTAATTGACAACTACATTCCAAAAATCTTCTTGCGCTTTAACTTGATTAAAGTACTCAATAAAGTGTGGATCTAAGACTACCTTTTGATTAAAGACTAGAAAGAAGCTTTGTACATGAAGCTTAGTCTCATATGAGCCTGTCATGCCCCAGAAATCAAGACCTTTGGGCTTCATGATTTCAAAAGACTTGGTTAATGGATACACACAGTAGCAAGAGTCATTGCAGATAACTAACTCATCAAGATCATCTAAGAGACCATTATCTTTTGCGTAATTTAAACCACGCTTGTAAGAGCCAAAATCATACTCACCATGACGCATGGCAATGACATGACATACATAAGGCTCAAGCTTTTTAAGCTCGGTATCAGATAATTCACAATCAGCTACAAAGACAATCTTAGAGCAAACCTCTTTTAAGTATTTTAAATATGAGAGCACATAATCTAAAACTTTTGCCTGCTTATTGTAAAAAGCAAAGATGGCAACACGGTTCTTATTTAAAAATAAATTATCTTGAGGCATAGGTCTGTGATCTACTGTATTTGTTTCTACTGTATTTGTTTCTACTTAGTTAATTCTGTTGTACTCTACTGCTTTGGCGATAAGAACTGCGCTTGAATTAAAGTAGTCTCATCGTTTTCAAGCACACATCCCCATAAGAAGTATGGATAATTAAAGGTTAAGTCTAGAGGTATTTGCACACCTTCAAAGCTTACATTTAAGCTATCCCCATTCTCATCTTTAAATAAGAAGGTAGTCTCATCTAACCTTTCTATAAAAAATCCTCTAAGTAAAGCATAATCACCTTCTTTAGCATTAGCCCTAACGCCTTTAACAGTATTAGGTGGAGGTGGCACTTTACCTTTAAACTCAGGATGGTGTTGTGGCTTAAAGCCATCAAACATCTTGATAACATCAGGTGTCATGCGTTCTGCCTCATGATCATTCTCATGGGCAAAGGCTGTAGTTGAAGTAGCACCTAACAGTACTACTAAAGCACCTAAAGTTAGGCTTTTACCAAAATTTTTAAATATATTGTGTCTCAAGGCTAATACTCTCATTTTGCTTAAACTAAGTATAGTGTCTCTTACTTTCCTTAGCGCAAGCTTATTTATCACATTTTTGAGTATTATCAGTATTTATAGTGTTTTGAGTTTGCTGATTATCTTGACTTACACTTTTTGCTACATCTTGAGCTGTATCTGGGGTATTAGTATCAGTTGAGGCATTACCATCTTCTTTCTTATCTTTGTCATGTGAGTAATCAATTACTACATCAACTGGCTCTGGAATACCACAGAACTTAGTAAAGCGGTTATAGATCTCACAGAAAAGCTTACACTCAAGCTCTGTATCATAAGCAGCCCCATGAGCATTTTCTTTTTCGTATTCAATACCTGCTGCAACACATGCTTTAGGAAGAGCACTTTGTCCTAACACTAAAAGTGCAATTGATGCAGTATCAAAAGCTGTAAAAGGATGGAAAGGTACCTTTTTCACACAGTTTAATCGCTGCGCTGCGCCATTGATAAAGCTTAGGTCAAAATTACCATTGTGACCTACTAACACCGCTCTTTGACATTTATGAGCTTTTACCTTTTTAGAAATAGCCTTAAACATAGGAATTAAAGCTTCTTCCTCTGTTTTTAAATCACGGCTTTCATCAAATGGATCAATATGTAAAAAATCGATATTAGCTTGATTGATCTCAGCACCTGGGAATGGACGAATGTTAGCGTGGAAGAGCTCATCTGGCTCTAAAAAGCCATTGTCATTCATCTTGATAGTCATCATCGCTACTTCTAAAAGTGCGCTTTTGTGAGGATCAAAGCCTGCGGTCTCTACATCAACAATTACAGGTAGAAAGCCACGAAATCTTTCTTTGATGGTAATTTTTGGAGTGTTGTCAGTCATCTTTAGAATTCTTAATGAATTGATATTTGTGATATTATACAGCACGGATTAGAAAACACTAACAAATTCCTATGTCTTAATTGCTATCTACTGATAAAAGAAACTTACAAGGCGTTAAATAATCTTTTGCTTATGCTTATAAAGATAAAGCTTAATTGGCATTTTTTTTGCCTAAGTTCCCTTGTGTACTTTATCTGTAGATTTAAAAGAATACACTCATGCTTACTGCAACATCAATTATTAAAGATTGTACCTCAGGTCTTAAAAAGAACTACCGTGCCGATGTCGATGGTTTACGTGCCCTAGCCTGCCTAGCTGTTGTCATCTACCATGCTTTTCCTAATTCAATACAAGGTGGCTTTGTAGGCGTTGATATCTTCTTTGTGATCTCTGGCTTTATCATCTCATCAATTTTATATAGAAACCTTTTTGATAAAGAGAATCCAGGACATGTTCACATTCTTGATTTCTACATCAAGCGAGTAAGACGTATTTTCCCAGCCTTAATTGCTGTTTTAATCTTTGTGGCAGTGGCAGGCTACTTTATCCTGCTTCCTGATGAATACCGACGTTTAGGTGTGCATATTATAGGTGGCTCTACCTATATTTCTAACATCATCCTTTATTTAGAAAGTGGTAGCTACTTTAACACAACCTCTAATCAAAAAGCCTTATTGCACTTATGGTCATTAGGTGTCGAAGAGCAGTTCTACCTGGTCTTCCCGCTTATTTTATGGGTACTATACAGATTTAAGCTAAGCTTTATTAAAAGTTTAATTGTCTTTTCTGTTATTTCCTTTGCAACTAACATCTACTTTATTGAAAGTGGCAATGGCTCACACTCTTTCTACATGGTGTGGACAAGATTCTGGGAATTAAGCTTTGGTGCAATTCTTGCTTTCCTTGTGATGTTCAAGCATGATTTCATGGGCAAAGTACAAGAAAAGAATAAAGCAAATTACTTAAGTTTTCTTGGCTTAGTTTTAATTATCACAGCTTACTGCACCATTCCTCAAGATGAGTACTTTCCTGGCTACAGAGCACTATTACCAGTATTAGGTGCGGTATTCATTATTGCTGCAGGTCCTAAGGCTTTTATAAATCATAAAATACTTTCAAGTAAGCTATTTGTCTTCTTAGGTCTTATTAGCTACCCACTTTACTTATGGCACTGGCCACTTTTAGCTTTTGATAATGTATTAGAAGGTAGTAACTCAAATTCATTAGTTCGTATTGGACTTGTCGTAGTTTCAATTGTACTTGCTACCCTTACCTTCTATTTTATTGAGCCACCACTACGTTATGGTAAAGGCCGTAAGCTTAAGTCAATTGGACTATTTACAACCTTGCTCTTACTAGGTGTAGTAGGATTTTTCATCCACAAAGGCGAGATTGCCTACAAGAATAAAGTAACCGTGGATTTTGGTGGCATTATAGATAATCAAGAGTACGCTAAAAACTGCTTATTAAAGTTCCCTGATTTTGTTAAGCAAAATGAGCTAGCTTGCTATGTAAAAGATACTGAGAAAAATGATATTGATATCATCGGTGACTCACATACACTCTCTTTAGCAAATGGCCTATTTAAAGCTTTTGAAAATGAGGAGCATGCACTAACCTTACTTCCTGTTACTGCACAGTGTCCTTTCTATAACTGCTCAATTGATAATAAAGACAGATACTCTCTTTATAAACTTACCAATCAAAACTTAGACTTTGCATTAAATGACAGTGGTACTAAGCTTGTAGTACTAACCCATTACCCAATTGCTGTCTACAAAGATGAAGAAGAGCCAGAGATTAATGATCAATATCAAGTAGTCTTTAATACTGCTACCAAGACCTTTAATAAGTTTAAAGATAAAAACATCAAGGTACTTTATCTGTTAGATATTCCAACTATGGATGATGCTACCTACAAGAACTTTAAGAACTCTAGACGCTTTGGAAGAGTGGCTAACTATACCTTCTCAAGAAAGCTATCAGACAATCAAAGCATTAAAAAGACTTTTGAAAGTGCTGTAGTAGAGGCTGCTAAGAACTTTGACAATGTAAAGGTCATAAACCTATCTGACTACATGTGCCAAGATGATGTATGCCCTGCTTTTGATAATCAAGGCAATGCACTGTACATTGATACTAACCATTTGTCAGTGTATGGTTCAAAGATGATTGCGCCGGTGATTAAAGAGAAGATCATGGAGATGCTTGGAAGGTAAACTCAAAAGCTATGGCAAGATCAGATCTATTGTGTGAGCTCATAAAAGCAGGCTTACAAAAGGATGATAATACCTTTCGTAAGGCTGTTGAGGCTATTTGCGCTGAAGAGCGTCAAAAGCAACACACAATTTTAGCTGACAAACTTAGTAAGCTTCTTAAAAATTATCCTTTAAGCTCTCAACAAACTGATAGTGATCAATTTGCTTTAAATTCAGCAGTTGAAAGCTCTTCAATTCAACTTTTCAAAGATAAAGTACCACAAAAAACTATTGATGAGCTTTTCTTGCCTAATAATGTCAAGAATACTTGCAATGAGCTAATACAAGAACAATCAAGAGCATCACTATTACGCTCTTACGGATTAGAGCCTCGTAACAAGCTATTACTTATAGGACCTCCTGGTAATGGCAAAACCTCGCTAGCTGAGGCTATAGCAGAATCACTCATGGTTCAACTTATCACTGTTAGGTATGAAAACATTATCGGTTCATATCTTGGTGAAACTGCAACTTACTTATCTAAATTATTTGACTATGTTAAAAATCGTCAATGTGTTCTCTTTTTTGATGAGTTTGATACTATTGCTAAAGAAAGAGGCGATAAGCACGAAACAGGAGAAATCAAAAGAGTTGTAAGTTCACTTTTATTGCATATTGACGAGCTTCCAAGTTATGTTGTGGCAATTGCAGCAACTAATCATGATCAATTGCTAGATCAAGCTGTATGGCGTCGCTTTCAAATTAAGCTTGAATTACCTAGACCAAATGAAGCTCAGATTGAAACCTACCTAAAGACATTTCAAAACAGAGTTAATTTTGATTTTGGAATCGAGCCTAAAAAGTTAGCCAATATCTTGAAAAACAAGAGCTATGCTGAAATTAAAGAATTTGCCTTGTCTGTATATAGACAATATATATTAAGTGAGCTGAACAGTAATGCAAAAGCAATTACTGAAAGGCAAATTCAATTAAGTCAGCTATCTTTTCAAGATTAAATTGTCTTTTAACATTGTTCCTTGGCAATTAGCTGATATTATTCACAACCACAGTAAACACAGGCAAATTACCGACATCGTCATCACTAATCAAATTTTTCTCTTCCACCTCAACTTGACTCTATCTCTACTTACCTTCACTTCCACCTTTTCTGTACAGTCAAAAGCAATTCAAACTGCTTGTATGTTACAATAACGGTTTAAGTTAAAAAAATGTACCAAGTTCTCAAAAGAACTTATCCCCAATTATTTGAGGCCAATTTAATCAACACCGCCGTATGAAGAAAACACTGTCAGTTCTAAAATTTTTAGTATTTGTTATCCTAACTTTTGTTTTCTTAAACTTAAGTCTTGCTACATTTTCTGACGGCTACAATTTTCTAGCACTAGAATGTGACTATCTTCGCTCAAACGCTGAAATTAGCTTTGATAAAAAGTCTTTAAAGTTAATTGATAACCAAGATATTAAAACTTACGCTTACACTGACAATATCTACGCTAGAACTAAGCCATCACTTAAATCCTTTAAAATCGACTTTGAAGTAATAAAGCCTACAAGCAACACCACCATTACCTACAAGCCACGTGACTATGAAGTACATAACTATAAATTTGAAAGTAATGTCCTATTTAAAAACGTTAAGTACTTTGTAAATAATCAAGAGCTTACAGCATCAGAGCAAAGATCACCAATTATCATCAACACCGCTCTAAAAACAGGCGACACCGTATCCATCGTCTTTGATGCTAAAAACAATGCACCAAGCCTTGATTATTTAAGTACTAAGCACAACTTCAACGTTTACTTATTCTTAAGTTCCGTTTTAATTTACCTACTTGTATACATCACAGTACTTAAAACCTTTATCGCTGACAAACTTGAAAATCTTTTAGTATTTCTCTTTTGCTCTAATGCAAGCACAAAACAAGATCCTTGCCCAAAAGAAGAGTCTAATCAAACTAAAGCTTGCTTAAATACCCACAAAAACTCAAAGCTTAAAGTCTGGGTTAACGCAATCTTTTTAATTGTAATGTTCTGCTTTGCTTTTACCGCCTGGTTTGGCTTTGATAAGTACTCTACCTCATCTGCTACCGACAGACGAGAGCTCGCAAAGTCCCCTGTACTTATTGAAAAAGACAAAGTCAACACTCAATACTTTAATTTATTAAACACTTATCTTGAAGACAGATTTGGCTTAAGAAAGTCTCTTTTATCTCACTATAATCAAATTATTAGCATCAATGGTGTTAAAGATGATGGCTCATATGTCTATGACACCAAATCTAACTGGTTCTACTTTAAAGACTATTATGAGATGGCAAAGTTTGATGACAAGTTAACTTATGACTTCATCAAAAATCTATCTAACGTTAAAAACTATTTAGATTCTCAGAACATCAAGCTCTACACCATCGTCGTCCCTGAAGGTCTTGAGGTATACCCCAAAGAAAACGAATTCGTCCATCCACGAAAAGTACGCTTTGTAGAAAAGGACACTGTAGAAAAGGCACGTACTGCACTTCACACTCCAATCATCTTCCCAATTGATGAGTTTGATAAGCATAAGTACTCTGAATACGTTTTCTTTAAAGCAGATCACCACTGGACTGACTTTGGAGCATACTTGGCCTACAAAGACTTAATGACCTACATTCAAAAAGACTTTGCTAATACCAATACCAATACCAATGCCAATACCAATGCAAACTCTATCACTGATATTAAAGCCCTTGAATGGTCAGATCTTCCAAAGATTAAATCAAAGTACATTCGAGGCGATGGTGATCGTGGTTTTTCAAAAGGAAGCCTTACCGGTACCTTTAATCTTGAAAACGACGACTTCTTAGATCATGAATACACTTATTATGATCCACAGCCAGAGTTTCAAACTCATGTCCACGCAGATGGCTATCAATACAGTACATGGCACAATGACCATGGCATTCCTTTAAAAGTGATGACCATGGGTACAAGTATGTGTGAGAACTTAAATCCATTTATTGCAAGCACCTTTAAAGATCTACTCTTTGTTAGATTAAATGCCTCCTGGAAAGAAGATGAGCAAAAGATCTTAAAGTATCGTAAAAAGCTTATTGAGGAATACAAGCCTGATTTAATCGTATTTACCCTTTCAGGCCCTCAAGTAAAAGAGTTTACTGAAAATCATTTTGGCGATAAGGAATAATAAATGCTATTTTCATCAATTACTTTTATTTACTTCTATCTGCCAACAGTTTTAGCAGTCTACTTCTTACTGCCTGTGCGTTACCGTAACGGCTTGTTACTTGCTGCATCTTTTCTTTTCTATGCCTGGGGCGAGCCTAATTACCTCGTCATCATGCTTTTAACCATCTTTATAAACTACTTTGCAGCAATCTTTGTAAGTAACCAAAAGACCAAGACTGGCAAACTTTTAGTCTTGTGGCTTTCTATCATCGTTGATTTATCGATGCTAGGCTACTTTAAATACTTCAACTTCTTTGTCGAGAATATCAATTTATTATTCCACGGAAACATTGACTTTATTAAAGTTGTCATGCCAATTGGTATTTCTTTTTATACCTTCCAAGCTTTATCTTATGTAATTGATGTGTATAAAGGAGAGGTTAAGGCACAAAAGAATATCGCTACAGTTGCCTTATACATTGCCTTATTCCCACAGTTAATTGCAGGTCCTATTGTTAAATACCACGATATTGAA
>ONCS01000022.1 GCA_900316375.1 uncultured Succinatimonas sp.
TCAAAAGATTGGCACTATTGTTCAGACCATTGATGACATTGCAAGTCAGACTAACTTACTAGCACTTAACGCTGCAATTGAGGCAGCACGTGCAGGTGAAGCAGGTAAGGGCTTCGCGGTTGTAGCAGATGAAGTTCGTGCTCTAGCATCACGTACCTCAAGCTCAACTTCTGAAATTACTAAAATGGTATCTCAGATCCAAGAGAACGCTAATACTGCTAACGAGTCAATGCAGTCATCTGTACAAAATATGGATAACTTAGCAGTTGAGACCAGTACCATTGAGTCATTGCTAAATGACATTACCGATCAGGTAAGCTCAGTTAATGCTCAGATCACACAGATTGCAACAGCTGCTGAGCAGCAAACTGCTGCAACCTCTGAGATCTCAACTAACATGCAGGATATCACCCACTCTTCTGAGTCACTATCTAATGACTGTGCTCAAGCAAAACAAGAGGTTGATAATTCTGTTGAGTTATTACGTAACCTATTAGATACCTTAAGCAGAATTAAGATTTAATCTTAAATTAACTTACGGTGAATTAGGCCCGCACTATGTTGCGGGCTTTGTTTTTCTATAAAAATACTTTCGTCATTTTATAAGGTGCAAAATTCTTATATAATCTCAAAAGTTAAGATTTGAGGTATTTTATGGGCTTTGTTAACAGTGAAAATAGACTTACTACAAAGGTAAGAGATTTTGTATCCATAAGAGCAAATAATCTAATCTATGTTGACAAAACTTCATATATTCAAAAGATTGCTGAGAGCCGTGCACCTGTACTTTTAGCAAGACCTGACGGCTTTGGTAAGACAACTATTGTTTCCACTTTAGAAGAGTTATTTAAGCATGGTATTAAGCCATACGACGATCATGATTCCTTCTTTAAAGGTTTGGATATTGAAAAGACATGGAATGATACTGGTACTTACCACGTTCTTAGATTAGACTTTTCTGATGATTTTTCACCTTCTTATGATCCTAATACTCTTGAAACTGTACTTATAATAAAATTAAAAAGTCAGCATTAGAATTTGGAATAAAACTTAAAGATAGCAATCTTGACGTAAGTGATTACTTAAGAGATTTTTGTGAAAAATCAAAAGATAATTCCCTTGTTTTGTTAATTGACGATTATGATTTCTATTTAGTAAACAATCTCGATAATAGTGATCTTTTCAATAAGTTTGCAAAAATCCTAGGAGCGATTTTCTGCATCCTAAAAAATCAATTATCTAAGTTTAGATGCATCTTTTTAACCGGAATTACAAGATTTAAAGATGGAACGATCTACTCCACAGGTAACATTATTGCAGATAAGTCCTTAAATGCTGAATATGGAGCAATCGCAGGCTTTACAACAGATGAAATTAAAGAGCATTTTCATGATAATTTAATTGATGCCATTGCTAATACATACAACTTAATACCCTCAGACGTAACAGATGAGAAAATAGACTCTCTTCTTGATGAATTAACTAAGTGGTATGGCGGATACGGTTTTGATTCTTCTTTTAAAACTAAAGTTTTCTCTTCAAATTCTTTAATTGAATTCCTTGCTGATTTTGACCTTAAAACAAGAAAAATCTGTTTAAGTAATATAACCAATCTTGATGTTGTGAAAAACTCTATTCAATCCATCCTCAAAAATTCTAAAGAATCTGTTGGGGAGTACTTTGTCAATTCAAATTCATTTGAAAATTCATATGCATTAGATGATCTTGATGAGAAGGTAATGCTGTATCAATTAGGGTATTTACCCCTTGCGAGGGAGCCTAATTTTTAGGATATTTTTTAAAGATTCCAAACTTCTGCATAAGCAATTAATTCAATTTAATTATCAAATAGATCTAGCTCATCATGAAGAACAATATTAATATTTCACAATTATCTAAAATTGATACTACCACTTCTGAATTTGTAGAATTAAGAAAGAATAATAAGATCTACGTAGACAAAACTGCGTTTATCTATAAGCTTTGCTGCGACAATTCACACAAATGTTTGGCAAGACCTCAAGGTTTTGGTAAGACCTTACTTATCTCTACTCTTGAAGAACTTTTTAAGCATGGAGTTAAACCTTATGATGGTCACGATTCATATTTTAAAGGTTTAGCAATTGAAAGTTTGTGGAAAGATGAATCGACATACCATGTATTTAGGCTAGATTTTAGAAACTTTAGAAGAGGAGCCTTCGATTATATAGATATATTTAACGAAGAGCTTTCCCTTGCAATCAAAACTTTTGGCAACGAAATTGGCTATAAGTACAATGAGCAAGATAATACAAAACGCAATTTACTAAATCTTATAGAATTTTCAAAGCGCAAAAGTATTGTAATACTAATCGATAATTACGATCTTCCATTACTTTTTAATGAAGAGGATTCATTTAACTACGCTAAGTACTCAAATGAGCTTAAGGATATCGTATCTGTTCTAAAATACTGTTGTGGTGCTCTAAAATTTGCTTTTCTAGCCGGTACAACTATATATAGATACTCTTCAATTGCAGAATCAGGCAATCACCTTCAAGATTTATTTAAAAATAAATCATACCCAAGACCTTAAGCAATTTTAGCAGAAGGGTTAGGTTGGTTAATGATCTGCCATATTAAGGATGGCAGATCTTTTAAGTTAA
>ONCS01000240.1 GCA_900316375.1 uncultured Succinatimonas sp.
ACCAAAAGTGGACAAACCGAAAAGACCTAGAGGTCGCCCTAAGAAGATCTTATCTACACCTTAGTACGGCGATCTGTGAAAGTTTTATTTGATCCTTTGCTCTCAAAATCAACAATTTTTCTTTTAAGATCAAAGGAATTTATCGGATTTTAATTTATAGAACTCCCCTTAAAACTTAAATTTTTAAGTAAGTTGTAATCAAAGCAACGCATACAATCTCCTAATGAAGAACTTTATCTCCTAATATTATAGGTAAATTAGGAGATTATTGCAAAATAAGGAGATTAACTTTAGTAATTATAATTAACACCTCAAAGCATACCGAAAAGCATAACTCATAGTGTCAATTTCACTACGACAAATCTTAAGCTCTTTGGCGATGATCTCAAATTTTTGAATTTGCTGTTTCTGAAAAAGAGCAATTTCTTTTGCCTCTTTAAAGCTTAAATCATAGTACTCACTGGTATTTAGCGCCACCTCAAGATCTTGAGCTTCACTTACCTCATCAACTAAGGTTGTTAGCATATCACGTGGCGACTCATTGGGATTAACATCATACAATGGCGACAAGCTCCATCCTCTATCTGACAACCTTAAAAAGCCGTGATTGCGCAAGTGATCATCAGTATTAGATATCAAAATTGAGAAGATGATGCGGCTAAAAAGCTCTTTTAAGTCTGCTTTGACATTCACGCAGTTTTGTCTGATACCATCAGCAATTTCTAAATATGAGTGTAAATTTGAATCATTATCTACAGCTTTGAGCATGGTCATCGCAGACATGAAAGGTATTCTTTTAAGCTTCTCTCTATCAAATCTTTTTAGGATAATTACAGGTGTTTTTCCAACATAAATTACCTTAAAATCTTGTACTTTTAGACCACAATTTTTAGCAAGTGTTAGCGCTAAAGCCTCCCACAACACACGGCTAAACTCATCTGTTCTTTTAGGAAATTTTGCAATGCAAAGATTTTCATCTTCATCGATGACACTTGCCTTAGGCCTTGCACCACCTAGGGAGGAACCTGGTGAGATTAAGAGTTTTAGGTCATCTTCGTGCTCTTCGTTTTCACAAAACCGATTACTAGCATCTAAGAGTTTTTTTATGTCAACTAAAGGCGGTATGGATTTAATATCACTGTCAAAGCTAAATTTATTGCATCCAAATTCTTTTAGTCTGATTGCCCCCTGTCTTGAAAAGTCATTAACTAACATTAGATAGTCAATTTCATTGAGCACTTTTGGAGCTCTATTTTCAATTTTTGCCTTTTGTCTTTCAAAGCGTCGCATCAACATTCTACCCCAAGTATCAGGGGCGCAATCAGATAATGCCCCTATAATTGGCTTATCTGTACATGATTGCTTTCCATTAGATAGATAGAGCTCAGGAGAAATATTAAATGCTTTTTGCGACTTTAACCATTCTGATGAATACTCAAAATCAGAGCTCTCCTTGCCTCTAGTATAGTGAGACCATAGTTCTCCTACTTTACAATCATTGACTGCATCTTTCATGACTATTTCAATATGTTTGTCAGTCATTTACTTATTCCTTCTTAGTAGAATACCTTACTCTTTTAGGCAAAGTCTTATCATCATACACGCGCCCCCAATCATCTTTGAAAGGATCGGCTATTTTTGATAATTCATCTATAAAGCCTAAGACAAACATGACCTTAGCGTAGTTTGCCATTGATACGGTTACCTCACCTTTTTCAATTTTAGTTAGAGTCACATGTGTAATGCTTGCTCTTTCTTCAACTAAAGCCATGGTAAGACGGCGCTTAATTCTAGCTTGCCTTAAGTTTTGGCCTAAGAATTTTAAAGAGCGTACCACAGGAATTGGAACTGAGTAGTCTTTCATACATATACCATAATAAATCTTAATGTCTATTACGTATATTATAGTATATTTAAAAAAAGAGATTATAAAGAAAGTAAAGACTTTAAGTCTAACATATATCAAAATATATCTTAAAACTTATAAGATATACTAGCGTGTACTTTAAATAAAAATTAAGTTGTGAAGGTAGAGCTAATCACAAATGAAAAATAGGATCACTTAGATCCTATTTAAAAAAAATGTTAAGCAAAGGTGTTTGTCTTACTTTGCTCTTCTAACACTCAAGTTCTGCAGGCACACCGAGCTTATCATCAGAACTAAGCCAATATAGAATGAGAAGTTAAGCTCGCTTTGTTCATGAAAAATCACCATCGCAAAGACAATTGCCCAGATTGGCTCTAAGTTGAAAGTAAGTGACAAGGTAAAAGCTGAAATCTTATTAGACAGTCCCACCACTAAGAAGTACAAAAATACGGTTAAAACTGTAGCAAGGATAAATAGGTAGAATAAGTCCATGCCATTATAGTAAAGGTTTTCTGTGCCCATAAATACTAAGTAAAATGGAGCTAGTAGATTTACTAAGGCAAAGCCACCTAGCATTTGATATGTCACCACGGTATTAGGCTCTTTAT
>ONCS01000196.1 GCA_900316375.1 uncultured Succinatimonas sp.
AGTGAGATTCGAACTCACGGAGGGCGTAAACCCTCGACGGTTTTCAAGACCGTTGCATTCAACCGCTCTGCCATCCATCCGCAAAAGGATATTACAAAAAAAGCCTATATCACAAGGCACTTTTTGTAGTAGCTTTCTTTAAACTTTTTTAAGTGGCGGATGGAGTGAGATTCGAACTCACGGAGGGCGTAAACCCTCGACGGTTTTCAAGACCGCTGCATTCAACCGCTCTGCCATCCATCCGCTGAAAACGTTGAATATTATAAGGATTTTTTTTGAAAAATAAAGACTTTTTTTAATTATTTTTATGAAGATTTAACAAAAGGCTTTTATATGCAGTTTATAAGCTTAGTTTGTAGAGCTAATTGGGTAAGAATTAACTAAACTAACGTTCAATTAGCTTTGATACTACCTTGCAGGACTTGCCATAGAAAGCAATACCATAAGCTCTCACGTTTGCAATGTCTGAATTTAGATCAAGCATAGCTTTAGCATACTCACGAGTCTTTATTTGCTCTAAAGCACTTGTAGCAACCTTTTGTGCCTCTTCAGATTTTAAGCAGCTCTTAAGCTCAATGACAACACCTGTTACTTTATCTTTTTCAAGATCGTTTGGAACAATATAGAAACTTATGTCAGCTCTGCCCTCACCTAGCTCTTTATTTGATGCATAATCAAAGACATTATTATCTTCAGTTGCAATTTGAGAAAAGACACCATTCATGAAGCTGTGATAGTAAGATTCTTGAGTGATCTTTCCTGACTTGTCCATAAAACTTACAAAGCGCACTAAAAGCTTTCTAAGCTCAAGCATTAAGTTGATATTCTGACCCTTATATAGAGCATCAATAATAGGAGAAACTGTAGATTTAAACTTTGGGTTGTCAAGTGTAAAGCACCACTTTAATCTATCTTCGATGCAGGTTTTAACACATTTATTAGGAATGATTAAAGTGATTTGATTTACATCAACAGGTTGATTTTCTTTTGATTTTGTTAAATATCCTGTGGAGTACAATAAGTTCCAAAAATAATCCTTATCTTCACTCTTTTCGATCTGCTGGTAGTTTAAAAAATCTGAACGTTTAACAGTTATATTGCCTCCATCTACAAGCTTTTGAAAGTCATCAACGTATAAGTTAGGATTTTTGTTAAACAGGTCTTGCAGTAATTGATTTGCAGATGATGAGCTCCAATATGGTGATGGTTTACTATCGCCATATTTTGTTAGATTATCAATAAAATTGATAACATCCCAAGGACAGTATATTTCTTTATCTCCAAACAAATAACCATCGTACCATTGCTTAATCAAAGGCTTATAAGACATAGTGTTATAAGTTTTATCATAGTAATTGAGCATAGTATCAACATCTTTTTCAGTAAAACCGAAAAGATCGCCAAAAAAGGTGTTATCTAATGGTATTGATTTAAAGTTATTTACGCCAGTAAAGATACTTTCTTTTGCCACTCTTAAACAACCAGTTACAATAGCTTTTACGACGAATGTACTTGTATCTTTCAACGCTGAAGAAATAAGTTTAATGTAGGTAGTCTTAAACGTCTTATAAAGTTCTAACTCTTGCGCTGTTTGTTCTCTATTTGCGCAATTATTACTATCTAATAAGGATTGTAATCTTTCTATCTCATGAGTTGACTTAGCTATCGGAACATCATATTCATCAATGAGTAAGAATACATTTCTATGAAAAACACAAGAGTAATACTCACACAGATCACATAGACAATTTTCTAAGTACACCTCATTATCTGTTGATGCACTAAAATTTGAAGAAAATGATTTATATATTTTAAGTCGATATTTTTGTTCCTCATCAAGCTCAGGTGCATTTTCAATATTTGGTAGCCTAGATAAAACTTTTGAAATATATAAAGCTAAATTTAGAAGTGATTTTGCACCACCATTTTCTGTAAAAACATCTTTAAATGAAAATGACAATACAGGATATTGTCCCATATATTGCTTGCAAAAATCGGACTCTTTATAAATATCAAGATGTTTGAAAACATCTTGTGTTTTGTTGCAAGGAACAATATCTGAGAATTTATCTTCAAAAGATAAATTAGCACCTTCTCTATATTTTGAAAGAATGTTATTAAGAGCGTTATAGTCAACCTTGAGAAAAGTCCCAAGCATTGACATCATTAGAGTTTTGCCAAATCGTCTTGGTCTTGTAAAAAGAAATACTTGATTAATATCAGATAAGATTGCTTTGATAAATTTTGTTTTATCAACATAATAAGCTTTTCGCTCTTTTACAAAAACATTGAAATCATCGACACCAACACAAGTTTGCAACAAATTTGACATCTATAACCTCAAACGCTAAAGACTCAATATATTTGAGTATTATCTACAATTCAAATCATGATGATTGTATTCTATTTTTCTTCTTTCATATACACCCAAGCAGCTTTTAAGTACATCACCATTGACCAAATGGTAAGTACAGTTGCAAGGAGTAATAAAGCAACGGATGCATAAATTACAGGCTCACTGTGACGCCAAATAAGACCTGCAATTGCAGTTAATTGAATTGTAGTCTTCCACTTACCAATCCAGCTTACAGCAACATTAGCTCTCTTACCAAGCTCGGCCATCCACTCACGAAGAGCTGATACGGTAATTTCGCGAGCAACGATGATCATTGCTGGAATTGTAATGAATTTGCCAATTTCAGGATAAAGAGGATCACGATATAGGGCGTAGTGCTCAACAATAAGTACTAGAGCAGTACAAACAATGATCTTATCAGCCACAGGATCTAAGAAAGCACCAAACTTAGTAGTTAACTTTAATTTTCTAGCTAAATAGCCATCTAAAAGATCAGTTAAAGCAGCCACAATAAAAATAATTGCCGCATAAAAGTTTGATCTATCTGATGGTAAATAGAAAAGGATGATAAAGACAGGAATGAGGCCTAGTCTAATTAAAGTCAGTACGTTTGGCAGATTTAACATTTATATATTTCCTAGAGGCTGTTATTTTTTCATTGTAGCACTTAAAGCATCCAAATAGGTCCAATACATTCTCTTTTTGGTAAATTAAATTCATTTGGATAACTTACATCAACTAAGTATAAACCATAAGGTTTAGCTGTAGGACCTGCCTTTTGTCTATCTTTAGCATCAAACATATCTTTAAACCATTGTACAGAGTTAGTCTTATTGCCAACAGTTAAAAGTGAGCCTACGATGTTGCGCACCATATGCATTAAAAAGGCATTAGCTGCAATATCAAAGACGATGTATTGACCAAAACGAGTTACTTTTACAAAGTGTACACAGCGCATTGAGGTGCGAGATTCATCTTCAGCTGCTCTAAAAGATGAGAAATCATGCTCGCCTATAATGTAGTTAGCAGCATCTTGCATAAGTTCTACATCGAAATTGCCTTGGTAAATAGAAACACCTTTACACAAGATACCAGGACGATTGATAGTATTTTGAATGATGTAGCGATAGCGACGAGCTTTAGCAGAAAAACGGGCGTGGAATGAGTCATCAACGTGCTTTGCCCAGGTTACAGCAATATCATTAGGTAAATTGCCATTAGTGCCCATGACCCAGCCACGGTCAGGACGCTCTTTAGTTACATCAAAGTGTACTACCTGACCTGTTGCATTCACCCCCGCATCAGTACGACCTGCGCACTGTAATTGTATAGGTTCATCAGCAATGATAGATAAAGCTCTTTCAAGCTCACCTTGTACGGTTTTAAGGGTCGTTTGACGTTGAAAGCCTGCGTAATTTGAGCCTTCGTATTCAATACCTAAAGCGATCCTCACAAATACCTCTTAGCCTTTAAATACTTTATATTTTGAAAAGAAATAAGTAATTGCAGTTACCACAACAATTGCAGTAAGTAGCGCAGCATAGCCATGGATACCTACTGTTACTAATAAAAATACAATTAAATTACGAAGTAACAAAGTAGAGATAGCTAAGACAAAGAACTTTACAGGACTGCCCTTCTTTTTAAAGGTAAAGTAGCGATGGCCAAAGAAAGATACCCAAAAAGCAATGATAAATGCTAAAGAGGTAATGGCATTTTCATTAAAGTCTGTTGCAAAGAAAAGTACAGTTGTAACTAATAGATCAACAACTGTAGCTAAGCCACCGACAATGAAAAAGCGCACTAGTTCATAAAGGTTCTTATTTTTTAGTTTATCTGTAAGCTGCATATTTAATTTTAAACTTTTATAATCTTAAACTTTTGTAGTCTTAGTTGTCTTACGTGCAGTAGTCTTCTTAGGAGCCTCGACTACCTCTTCTACTTTTGCACTTGCCTCTTTTGAATTCTCATTGTAAGCAATACCGACCACACTTTGAGATAGGCCTTGCTTGATGTCATGAGATAAAGGACCGGTGATACTTTGTGCTACATAGACAGGACGACCTTTAACCTCTTGAGAAAGACGACCAATGTACTCGCCTAACACACCAATTGAGATTAACTGGAAAGCTCCTAAGAATAAGATCACACAAATTAAAGTGGTGTAACCTGCGGTTGGATTGCCAAAGATCATGGTTTTAATTAAATTCCACATCATATAGATAAAGGAGATAAAACCAATACCACAACCTATATATGACCAAACACGTAATGGTAGTGATGAGAAAGCAAAAATACCGTCTAAGGCAAAGTTCCAAAGTTTCCAGTAATTCCACTTTGTGGTACCTGCAACACGCTCAGGTCGGCTATAACCTACACCTTTTGATGAAAAGCCTGGCCATGCATATAAAGCCTTCATAAAGCGATTACGCTCTTTTAAGGTCTTTAAGATGTCGATGATCTTGCGGTCAATTAAGCGGAAATCACCTACATTTGATGGGATCTTAACCTTAGATGAAAGGCTGTTGAATACATAGTAAAAGCCCTCTGATGACACACGCTTAGTGTTAGTATCCTTTGATCTATCCTCACGCACACCATAGACATTATCAATGCCTTCATCACGCCAAATTCTAATAAAATCAAGTACTAGCTCTGGTGGGTCTTGCAAATCTACATCAATTGGCACAATCGCATCTGCTGTTACTAAGTCAAGGGCAGCTGACATCGCAGCTTCTTTACCAAAGTTACGAGATAACTTAATTAAAGAGATCTTGTTATCGGTCTCTTGCATCTTAGTAATCAGTTCAACTGTATTATCTTTAGAGCCATCATCGATAAAAACAATTTCGATGTGCTCAAGCTCTTTTTCTAACTTCTCATTTACAGTTTGAACAAAAGTCTCAACAGTTTCGTGCTCATTGTATACAGGAACAATTAGAGCAACTTTGTAATCAGTTTTACGCATAGTGCCTTCTAACTAATCAGTCAAAAATTCGTGTCTTGAAGATGGATTGGTCTTAAATAATCCACCTAATGCAGTAGTAGTGGTAGTCGAAGTCTGATCTTTTACACCTCGAGCTTTTACACAATAGTGAGTTGCAGTAATGGTAACTGCCACATTTTTGGTATTTAAAAGAGTTTGCAAGGCAACTTTAATTTGCTGAGTTAAGCGCTCTTGCACCTGTGGACGTTGACCAAAGAACTGCACAATACGGTTAATCTTAGATAAACCGATAATTCTATCTGATGGCATGTAAGCAACTTTAGCAATACCATCGATGACCACAAAGTGGTGCTCACAAGTTGAGGTTAAAGTAATATCACAGACTTTAATCATTTCATCAACGTGCATTTTATTTTCTAAAACACACATCTCAGGGAAATTTCTGTAATCAAGACCAGAGTAGATCTCATCTACAAACATCTTAGCTACACGCTTTGGAGTCTTCTCTAAAGAATCATCGCTTAAATCAAGACCTAAGGTAGTCATGATCTCAGTCATCTTTTGCGCGATGATTTCTTTTTTCTGCTCTGAAGTTAAGCCATTGTCATGATAAGGAGTTTCAAGACCGTGAGCAATTAAAGCATCACGAACTAAGATAGCTTCTTTAGATAAAACAAAGTCTTTATTTAAAGTATCAGCCATAAATCTTTAAATCCTTCTCTACATTAAAGTGGAGATGATGATGTTCTAAATCAAAAGCTCTTGCTAAATGATCACCTAAGCGCTTAATGCCACCTTGCTCTGAGGCGTGATGACCTACCACAAAGACAGGAGTACCACTTTCTTTAGCTAGGTGGTAAGTTTGCTCATTGACATCGCCTGTAACTAAAGCATGAAATGAAGGCGCCATATTCTCATCTACTAAAAATGAGCCAGAGCCTGAGCACACGGCAAAGGTTGATAATAAGATATTCTCATCACAATCACCTAATACCTGCACATTAGTATGGAGGTTATCACTTAGGTTTTGAGCTACGTCTTTAATAGTAAGTGGCTCTTGCAAAATACCTTGCATAGCAATTGACTGAGGTACACCTTTTTCGATGTAGTCAATTTCAGTTAAACCTAAAAGATCACATAAATAGCGATTGTTGCCTACATCTTTGTGCGCATCTAAAGGTAGATGGTAAGCAAGTAAATTGATATTTGACTCAAGTAAAGCATTGATGCGGTCACGGTAAGCACCGACAATAGGAACTGACTGACCACGCCAAATTAAACCATGATGCACAATTAAGGTATCAGCACCTTCTTCAATGGCTGCATCAATTGCCTCTAATGAGGCAGTGCAAGCTGTAGCAATACAGTTACACTCAGCAAAGCCTTCAACTTGCAGACCATTTAAAGAAGGATCTTTAAACTTTGATACTTCAAGATAGTCATCTAAGTAGCTTTTTAAAGTTTTAAGTAGCATATTTCCTCTTTAATGTCCTTGTAAGTATGTGTCAGCCAATGTCTGTCAAATTAAGTCAAATCATAGCTTTTAACTAAATTAAAGTGACTTTACTAAGCACTCAACGCCTTTTGCTTTAACCTTGTTGCAAAGAGCATTAGCAGATGGTCTGTCTTTAGCATAGCCTGCAAACACACGGATCATCGCACGACCGTTGATGTTGATATTCTGTCTTACAGCGTTAAAGCCTAGTGACTTTAACTTAGTAACTAGTGGACCTACTTTAGAGTTATCTGAGAACACACCAACTTGAGCTGCAAACTTGCCAGATGTAGTAGGAGCAACAGTTTTTTGAGTATTAAAGTTATTAGTAGTATTTAAACGAGTGGTGTTGTGAGTTTGAGCTGTAGTATTACGGCTTGATTTTAAAACTTCAGTTTTAACTGGAGCTTTCTTTTGAGTGACAACTTGAGTAGCAGGACTTGCTGCAACAACATTATTGCTCTCTTGAACAGGGGTTGGAGTTGCTACTTCAAAAGTATTAGCATCGTTTGTTGGAGTTGCCACCTCAAGATTTTGACTTTGAAGTTTGTTGTTATCTAAAGCATCAAATGGTGACTGAGCGTTATTAGCATTGTTAGTAGCAAGTGGCTCGTCATTTACAGGATTTAAGATATCTGAATAATCATGTTCAGTATCGCTAGCGCTGACTAAACGACCATTTTGATCAGTTACAGCTCCATTTTTAGTGATCGCAATTGCATCAGGATCGCGGGTAGCTTCCCCCTGAGAATCAGAGTTTGTAGTTACAAATGGGATCACAATGAGGATTAAAGATACGATGACTAAAATACCTACTAAGCGATTACGAAGACTTTTTGTTAAACTCATTTTTAAATCCAAATTATTGTTTTTAATTTCCTAAATTTTTAATTTTTTTGGCTTTTAAGACTTTATTTTACTGCTTTATCTTTTAAAGCTTTAAGCTCATCTTGAGCCTCAGATACAGTTACAAAAGAGCCACAGACAATGATTTCATCTGTCTTTTGCGCATCCTTTAAAGCCTTATCTAAAGCATCTTTAACATAGTCAAAAGCGACAATTTTATCTTTATTTACGCCTGCTTTAATTAAAGCAGAGACTAAGCGCTCTTTACTCTCACCACGTACAGTATGTAATGTTGCTACATAGAACTTATCAAAGCTATCTTTAACAATACTTAAAACTGACTCAATGTCTTTATCTTTAAGCATGCCCATCACGGCCACACGCTTTGAAATTAAGGCACGATTTTTTAAAGTATTAACTAAGTGAGTAGCAGCTGGTGGATTATGGGCCACATCTAAATAAACCATTGGTGCAAAGTTTACAAGCTGCATGCGACCTGGCAGTGAGGTGTTTTTAATAGCCTTGACCACACCATCATGAGTTACCTTCACGCCTTGCTCTTTTAATAGTAACAATGCACGAATAGCAACTGGGGCGCAAATATAAGGGACCTTTGGATATGGGTACTTATAGGTTGAAATATTACAAGAGGTCTTTTGAATATATGAAAAGCCATCTTTAAAGCTTGCAGTGTAATTGTCATTAGCAGCATATAAATGAGCTTGTTTTAAATCACATTGCTCTTTAATTGCCTGCAAGGCCTTATTTTCCATAGGGCCTGTTACAACTTGACAATTCTCTTTGACAATACCTGCTTTCTCATAGGCAATCTTATCAATGGTATCGCCTAGAATTGCACAGTGATCAAGACCAATTGAGGTAATTACGGCAATATCTGCATCAATAGCATTAGTTGCATCTAATCTACCGCCTAAACCTACTTCTAAAACCACAGCACCACAATGAGCATTAGCAAAGCAAATTAAGGCAGCTAAAGTGGTGTACTCAAAGTAGCTTAAAGGTACGTCTTGAGCATTGTCGAAAACAGTTGAAAATGCCTTAACTAAAGCCTCATCTGTGACATCTAAGCCACCGATATTCACACGCTCGTTGAACTTGTGTAAATGAGGCGAGGTATAAAGACCTGTTTTAATCTTTGAGAAATTTAAGGCATTGGCAATTAAGGCTGCAGTTGAGCCTTTGCCATTAGTTCCTGCAACAGTAATCACAGGAATTTCATTGAATAAAGACAAATTAAGTCTTTCAAGAACCACTTTGATTCTTTCAAGACCTAATTTCATCTTGTTAGGATCGATACTATCAAGATAATCAAGCCAGGCTTGAAGAGAACCTGGCTTTTGTGTTAAATCAATTTTTGACATTAGATTTTAACGCTTGGAGTAGTTATTTGAGCTTCAGAAATCTCTCCTCTAAGCTCAGTTTTCTTATGAGATCTTGCCTGTGACTTAACTTCAACTAAAGGTACGCTTGGATCATGGCTACCTAATAGTAAAGCTACTAAGTCTGCTAACTCATCACGCATATTCTGACGAGTTACGATCATATCAATTGCGCCCTTCTCAACTAAGAACTCTGCTCTTTGGAAACCTTCTGGTAGTTTCTCACGTACAGTTTGCTCAATAACACGAGGACCAGCAAAACCAATTAAAGCATTAGGCTCTGCTACATTGATATCACCAAGCATAGCAAGTGATGCTGAAACACCACCCATGGTAGGATCAGTCATTACAGAGATAAATGGTAAATGAGCTTTAGCAAGACGAGCTAAAGCAGCTGAAGTCTTAGCCATCTGCATTAAAGAGAATAAAGACTCTTGCATACGAGCACCACCTGAGGTTGCAAAGCAAATTAGTGCACGGTGGGTCTTTAAACACTCTTCAACAGCTGCGCAGAAACGAGCACCTACAACAGAGCCCATAGAGCCTGCCATAAATTCAAACTCGAAAGCACAAGCTACAACAGGTAAACCTTTTAAAGTACCTTTAATTACAACTAAACCATCTTTTTCGCCAGACTTCTTCTGAGCTGCAGTATATCTATCTTTGTACTTCTTTAAGTCTTTAAACTTTAAGATATCCTTTGGCTCTAAATCACCTGCTAATTCCTCACGACCATCTTTGTCTAAGAAATTGTCTAAACGGACACGAGCTTTAATGTGCATGTGATGACCGCACTTTGGGCAAACGTTTAAGTTACGCTCAAGCTCAGCACGGTATAAAACCTGATCACAAGCGGTACACTTAGTCCAAACACCTTCTGGGATCTCGTGTTTAGTGCCACCTGCAATAGTAGAGGTTGTCTTTTGGATTAAATTCTCAAGCCAGCTCATAAATGGTCCTTTAAGTAATTTAAGTACTTGGTACTGTTTAAAACTTTGTGCATTTTACCACAAAACAAAAAGCTTAGACACTTATTGAAGTATCTAATAGCAGTTACGCATCAAAATGTAGGTCTTTTAGCCCCTATCCTCGTACCAAAGTCATAATCGTATTATAGTATTTACCTCAC
>ONCS01000001.1 GCA_900316375.1 uncultured Succinatimonas sp.
AAGAAACTAAAACTCTTAGAGCGTGCTAAACATTATTTAACAGAAAAAAGGACGGCAATTCCTCCACGACCTACAGAGGTCGTGGTCGCCTTGCCTAAAATTTGATGAATAATATTGCAATCATTCCAGCTCGTGGTGGCTCTAAAAGAATTCCTTTAAAGAATATTAAAGAATTTAATGGCAAACCTTTAGTTGCTTACAGTATTGAAGCTGCTTTAAAGTCACATTTATTTAGCCATGTGATAGTCTCAACTGATGATGAGCAAATAGCAGAGGTTGCTAAAAAATGTGGTGCAGAAGTGCCTTTTTTAAGAGATAAGACACTAGCTGATGACTTTATAGGTACATTTGCGGTAACTAAAGATGCTTTTTATAAGGCTCAAGATTTTTATCATGAGCAATTTGATAATGCTTGCTGCATTTATGCTACAGCCCCATTGTTACTGCCAAAACATTTAATTGCCGGCTTTGATAAATTACAAGAAACTCATGCAGATAGCTGTATTTCTGTCTGTGAGTTTCCATTTCCGATTCAAAGAGCTTTTATCGTTGATGATAAAGGACTACTCTCATACAGAGAGCCAGAGAACGCCCCAAAGCGCTCTCAAGATCTAGAACCTTGCTACCAAGATTGTGGCTTATTCTATTTCTATAATAAAAATATATTTGAAGGCCAAGGCTCTAAAACCACCTTCTATGAAATGCCAAGACACCGCGTAATTGATATTGATACCCCTAAGGATTGGGACTACGCATGCGCCTTGTATAGGACTGTAGATGATCTCAAACTCGACTAAAACTTTAGTAGTTGTACTAAAAGCTGATAAAGATATTGGCACCGGACATTTAATGAGAGTTAAGGCTATCTTGCCTTATCTTAAAAATGTTACTTGTTATTTAGTCTCAGACTCTATTTCTAAAGAACTCTATCAAATCTGTGATGACTTTGAACGTATTGCAGTTACCACCAAAGACAATTTAGCTCATACTGCATTAAGCTTTAAACCTGATGTAGTATTAGTTGATCACTACTTTTTAGATAAATCTTTTGAAGCCTCTATCTATCATCAAACTAAAGTTGTAGTCATTGACGATTTAGTAAACCGTCCTCATCAATGTCATATGCTCTTTGATGCTTGGGTTTTAAGAAAACCTGAAGAGTACAAAAAGCTCGTTAATCCACAATGTGAATTATGTGTAGGATCAGAGTATAACTACATTAGAAAAGAATTTTCTAAAATCCACAAAGTTGAAAATGACACTGCAAGACCTCGCGTACTTGTAAACTTTGGTGGCGCCGATCCTGCTCATGCAGTACTCATGACTACTAAGACTATCGTGGAGCACAAACTTTATGAAAAGTTTAATTTCACCATTGTAGCTGGTATGTCTAATCACGACTTTGAAAAGATTAAAGAGCTAGTGACAGGCATTTCCTCAATTTCTCTTACTAAGCACACTAACAACGTGCCAAAATTATTTTCTAAAATTGATTTAGCCATAGGCGCAGCAGGTGGCATGTTCTCTGAGCGCAACCTTGCTAAGATCCCATCCATCGTTGTAGAAATAGCTGATAACCAAAAAGGTACTTGTGATTTTGTCAAAAATTACAATATCGGTATTCCACTTTTATTAGAAGAGTTATCCGATCCTAACAAGCTAACAGTTGCCCTACAAACTCTTTATACCAACAAAGGTATCTATGAGCGTAACTGCGCTAAGTTATACAACTCTAATGGCCTACAAAACGTGGTTGATAAAATCCAAGGCCTAATCGATCACGCCTAGAAATTCCTTCAAAAAGACAATTCTTTAGCAAGCACACCTTGCTAAAGTATTTTATTTTCTATTTTTTAACTTATTGATATTTAAGATATTTATTTAAGATTTGCAAATTTAGGAAGGCTATAAACAAATAGGGCTCGATACGAAAGTTAGTGTACCGAGCCGTCAATTCACCTTTATGAAAGCTATCATCTTAATTGATTTATTGGGGAATAAATCAATAAAACTACATAGCCCGGTAATGATACGCTAATAACACTTGTGTTACAAGTGATATTGATCACATTTTAAAGTAGTATAACTTAAAAATTTTCTGAATTTCTTATAAATCAAGCAGATAACCATAAAATGAAATCAGTTGTTTTTTGTGTAATCTTTAAAAATTCTTATTAGTAATTTTTACTAATTTAATTTTATTTAACAACTTGATTTTAAAGTTCTTCATCCCCTTCTAGATGGAGAGGCAATTGCCAATCAATAGGCTTTTTACCATGTTCAAGTAAATATTGATTAGTAGTAGAAAATTGATGATTACCAAAAAAGCCACGACTTGCTGACATTGGACTAGGATGAGCTGATTTTAAAATTAAGTGCTTATTAGGATCGATTTGAGCACCTTTGACTTGAGCATCTCTTCCCCACAAGATAAAGACAATGTTATTGCACATATCATTGATGGCTTTAATCACATCATCAGTAAACTTCTCCCAGCCTTGTCCTTTATGACAATTACTCTCCCCTGCCTCAACAGTTAATACAGAGTTTAAAAGTAACACGCCTTGTCTTGCCCAAGGAATTAAATTGCCATGATCTGGGACTTTGTAGCCTGGAATATCATTACAAAGTTCTTTGTAGATGTTGTTTAAGGACTGAGGTACACGAGTGCCAGTATGTACAGAAAAAGACAAGCCCATCGCAACACCTGGAGTTGGATATGGATCTTGACCTAGAATTACCACCTTTAACTTATCAAAAGGAGTGTAGACAAAGGCATTAAAGATATCCTTTTGTGGTGGTAGTACATTAAAGCCCTGAGCACGGCGCTCTTTTTGATAGTTATAAGCGTGAATGAATTCTGGTGTCTTTTTAAAAGGTCCGATGATATCTGCCCATTGTGTCATGATAATTTCTCTTATGTGCGCTAAGTTATCTATAAGTTTGCTTTGTTATTGTATAATGACAAAAGATTAAATAGAAAATTTTCTTTTGCACATGTACACAAGGAGACATTATGCAATCATCAAATCCAGCCATCTCTGTGATTAGAAACACTGCTGGTGCTTATAATTTCGGTGGTTTAGAGCAAGGCGCTTCTATCTCTGGTACCACTACTAAATCAATTCTTTTAGTATTAGTAACTTTAATTGCAGGTTACTTCTCAATGAACTACACCATGAGCTCAATTTGGAATACCCAAACTATTCCATCAGCTCTAATGTATGGTTCACTAATTTTAGGTGTTATCGTAGCTTTTGTTACTATCTTTAAGCCAAACCTTGCACCTATCACCGCTCCTATCTATGCTGTTTTAGAAGGTGGTGCTTTAGGCTCCCTATCAGGTGTATTTGAGTTTAAATATCCAGGCATTGTTTCAACTGCTGTAATGTCAACCTTCGTAGTTGTACTAACTATGCTTTTCTTATGGAAATTTAGAATCGTAGTTCCAACTCAAAAGTTTAAGTCAATTATAACCGGTGCTGTTGGTGCGATTGCTGTTCTATACCTAATTAACATGGTATTCTCACTATTTGGCGGTCACTTACTACCAACCTCAGGTCCTATGGCAGTACTTATCTCTTTAATCGTATGTACTGTTGCAGCATTTAGCTTAGTATTAGATTTTGACAATATTGAGCAGTCAGTAAATCAAGGTTTACCTAAGTACTTTGAGTACTACAACGCTTTCTCATTACTAGTTACTATCTGCTGGTTATACGTTGAGATCTTAAAGTTACTTGCTAACCGCGAAGAATAATCTTTAAGTACAAAATCTAAGATGCACTGCTAACTTACAAAGTGGCAGTGCATTTTTTTTGATTTAAATTTTGTTAAAATAAAGAAAAAACAAAATTTAGGAAATATATGCGCGATCTATTACAGTGTCGAGACGATATCGACAGAATTGATAATCAAATCTTAAATCTATTAAAAGAGCGTATGGAAGTTGCAAATGATATTGCAGCTTATAAACTTGCTCATAACCAAAGTATAACAGACTCTACCCGTGAGCATGCTAAGTTACAAACTCTACGTACTAAAGCTTCAGAGCATGGTCTACCACCATCATATATCAGTGATTTATATAAGCTTATTATGCGTAATACTTGCGCAGTTGAGCAGCACTATATTATCTCTAAAGCTAATGGCTCAACCTTATTAAGAGATACCTCAGTTGCTTATTTAGGGACTAAAGGTTCATATTCTCACCTAGCTACTTGCAAGTATTTAGAAGCTTATCAAGGCAAGATCACCGCAACAGGTTGTGATTCGTTCTCCGAGATTGCAGGCTTAGTTGAAACTGGTAAGTGCGAGTACGGTTTACTTCCAATTGAAAACTCAAGCTCAGGCTCAATTAACGAAGTTTTAGATGTAATGCAGACTACTAAAGCATCGATTGTAGGCGAGCTTTGTGTACCAATTGATCACTCAATTTTAGGTATTAGCAAGATTGATTTAAAAGACATCACTGATGTTTACTCTCACCCACAGCCTGTAGCACAGTGCTCTGAGTGGATTAAAGATTTAATTCCTCATGCAACTGTTCACTACACTAAGGCAACTACCGAGGCAATGGAAATTGTTGAGAATTTAAAAGATCCTCATCATGTAGCAATTGGATCTCATAACGCTGGACCTTTTTACAACTTAGTACCATTTGTAGACAACATTGCTAACAATCCTCATAACTTCACTCGCTTTATCGTGATCTCCATGACTCCTATTTGTGTGCCTGAGACTGTTGAAGCTAAAACCTCAATTTCATTTAGCGTACAGAAATTTGTACCAGGCTCTTTAATTGCTGTTTTAGAAGAGTTTTCAAAACGTAAGTTAAATCTTGTAAAGCTAATTAGTCGTCCACGCATTGAGGCAAGCCGTGATACTTGGGAAGAGATCTTCTTTGCTGATATTGAAGCTAATTTAAACGCTTCAGCTATGCAGGATATTTTAGAGGATATTAAGCCATTTACTAATTCACTTAAAGTTTTAGGTTGCTATGCTAGCAACTTTCAAAAGTAATTAGCTTAATTTAAGACAAGAAAAAGCCACAGCTTAATTTCTTAGGTTGTGGCTTTATTTTTCATAGGAGATAGATTAAAAAATTATAAATCTTTCTTCCATAGACCGTGTAAGTTGCAGTACTCATAAGCACATACTGCGCGGTCACCATCAGCTAGAGCAAATGTAGCCTCAGCTGCTTCATCGTTTGGATCTAAGTACTTAATCTGAACGCCTTGAGCAGTCTCTAAAGCGATAAAGCCGATGTAGTGATTGTCCATCATTGGGTGAGCTACTTCACCAACCTTTACGAAAACTTCGTTACCCTTAACCTCAACTACAGGTACGTGCTTCTCAGTTGCAGCATCTACAGAGCCAGGTACAAGCTCTTTCATGTCAGAGCCACAGCAATTTAACTTAACACCAACATCCTTAACTAAGGTTGCAATGTTGCCACAGTTTTCGCATTTAAAAAATCTTACTGCCATTTGTATGTGTCCTTAAAAATTTAATAGTTGTTTTAATGAGTTAAGTTTACAACAAAAATATTGAATATTATTAGTAATAATTATCAGTTAAGAAATATGATTAAGAATTGCTATGCAGATCGAAGTTTGACTTCACAAATTATGAAGAATAAACTTATACTCCTATAGAGATATATTTTTGAGTTAATGGTATGAGAATTTATCACGGATCTGAAATCATAATTGAAAAGCCAACCTTCGGAGCTGGCAAAAAGTACAACGATTATGGATTAGGATTTTACACCACTGAAAATTATGATTTAGCTTGCGAATGGGCAGCAAGGCCAAACAATGATGGCTATGTTAATTGCTATGATTTAGACATAAGTGCTCTTAGTGTTTTAGATCTTAATTCAAAAGAATTCTCTATACTTAATTGGCTAGCTGTGCTTTTAAGATATCGAAATTTTGATAAAACCTCACCACTTGCTCAAGAAGGTTATGAATACCTGCAAAAGAACTTTTACATAGATGTTAATAATTATGATGTCATCAAAGGATATCGTGCTGATGACAGCTATTTTGCTTATGCCTCTGACTTTATCTCAGGAACTCTCACGCTGCCACAACTTAAAAGAGCGATGTATTTAGGAGAACTTGGAGAGCAAATCGTTTTAAAAAGTAAAAAAGCCTTTGCAAATCTAAAGTTCATTGAATCTAAAGCAGTTGCCCCAAACTCAAAGTACTATATAAGCAAAGAAAACCGTGACCAAAGAGCTCGTGAAACCTTTTTTAAATCTAGAAAGAATTTTAAGAGAGTTAAAGGAGAGCTCACCATCATTAGTATTTTAGATGAGGAGATTAAAGCAAATGATCCGCGCTTATACCAAATCTAAGCTCTCAAAGGCTCAAGCTCAGCTTGCTTTAATGATGAATTATTTAGTGATTAATTGTAACTACTCTCTAAACGATGCATTTAATCTGTTTATAGACAGCTCTTTTTGCAAGCAAATAGAGTCAGGGAATAGATTTTTAATTTATGGTCGTTCAGGCTCAGAACTTGCCATGATGATCTTAGATGAAAAGAACATAGCTTATACAGATCATGACAACTACTATGACAAAGGACAGGTGTATTGGGCGGCATTTTCGCTTTCATATTTTCAGTGGTATACAGCTTTAACCTTTAAAGAAATAATTGAAGTTATACCTTTTGATAAGATTTTTGATATGTACCATCCCTACCACGAGATGGATATTATGCAATTTTGCGATACTTTATTTGAAATTCTAAAGTCAAAACGCAAAGATACAGCACTAAAAAGCTGGAGAGTGAAAAGAGAGTTTTCACAAAAGGATTTAAGTGATGAAAGTGGAGTTAGTCTTCGTTCAATTCAACAATATGAGCAAAGACAAAAGAATATTAACAATGCCAAGTTAACAACTGTTTTATCTTTAGCTAAAACTTTAGGATGTACACCAGAAGATCTGTACGAAAAGCTAGAGCCTTAGACACAACTAATTTGCTTGTTTGCTTTTGCCTTTTTGTACAACTAACCATACTGCAACGAAGATAAAAGCTGTTGCATTGACATCCTCCCCTTGCTAAAGCAAGGGGATTCCTACCGCCCCATATAGTTTCCTATATGGGGATTCGACGGGTTCGCGTTGCCG
>ONCS01000145.1 GCA_900316375.1 uncultured Succinatimonas sp.
AATGGATGCTCAATACGTACGTACCACCTTGAACGTGGTAAAGGTAGCAAAACTCTTCGATAAGAAGAGCTTGCTTAATTTAGAAGAGGGTAGATCTTAGATAGCAATATCTAGGACTGACCTTCGAAACCATTGGCTTTAGCCAATGGTAGTTCATATTGAGGAAACACTATGCATAAATTTACAAAAATTATTATGGCTACACTTGTTACATCAGCTCTTGTCATGACTACAGCATGTAGTTCTAAAATTAAAGGCAGAGGTGCAAGAACTGCACCTGAATCCATTACCAAAATTTGCATAGTACAAAATAACGGTAAGCGTGGAAGTTCTGTTTTTGAAGATGAGGCTTTAAAAGCTATCTCAGCTTTAGGCTATCAAGGTGCTTTAACTGATTCTGTTGACTCAGCTGTAACCGATGGTTGCTCACACTTTATTAAATACGTATCTAACCACAGAAATCCTGATGCAGTACTCGCTGTCCACACAGGCTTTTACAAAATCAAACCAGACGGCTCAAAAGTACGTACCTCAGATTTTAAATGGGCAGGTAAAATTTACCCAAGTGATGATCCAGAAAAAGCACAAATTGAAACTCAAAAGATCATTCGTGCTTGCATCACTGGCCGCGGTAAATAGATTAACTAAGAGCTTAATCAAAGCTTGATTAAGTAATTTTAAAAGGAAGATATAAATAACATGAAAACATCAATTAAGTTAGCTTTAGCAACAGTTGTTGCAACATCTCTAGCATTTGCTACAGGTTGTGGCTCAACCATCAAATCAAAAGGTAATGGTACTGCTACAAACCCAGCTGATATCACTAAGCTATGTGTTGTTAACAACATTTCAAAGCGTGGTAGCGATACTTTTGAAAACGAGATGTTAAAAGCTATCGATTCTTTAGGCTATGTAAGTGAACTTATTGACAATGAGCAATCAGCACTACCTGCTAAGTGTTCACATGTCATTACCTATGTAGCAAATCATGACAAAAGCGACACAGTAATTAAGGCTGTACACACTGGTCTTTATCAAGTACTAGCAGATGGTACTTTAAATCGTACCTCAGACTTTAAGTTTAGAGGCAAGATCAAGCCTTCAGCTAACGCTGAGACTGCTCAAACTCAAGTTAAGTCAATTCTCTTAACTATCATCAACGCTCACAAGTAATTTTACATACTTATCAATACCTCTAGCAGACACTGGGGGTATTTTGTTTCTAGGATCTCTATTATGAAATTAACAAAAACATTATTTGCAATTAGCGCTATTTCAATTTTTGCTGTAGCTTGTAAATCAACTGGTTTTAATTTTGGTGGCGAGACTACAAATCTAACTGATATCAAAAAAGTTTGTGTTGTGCCGCATAAAGTAGAATTTAGAAATATTGCCCTAGAAAATCTATACGTCAAAGCTTACAAAGAGCAAGGTTTTGCTGTAAATACTATTAAAGAGGCAAAAGATGCTAAAGATAACAACTGCTCACATCTTGCTGAGTACAAAGTACGACATTCTGACGGTAGCGAATTTTCAAATATGTCTTTAGTCTTCTACAGATTTAACAAGTATGGAGTGAAAGTTAAAACCGCAGTTGCCGATTGGAGAAATTCTAATATCAAGTTAGATCCAAGAAACGAGGAACAAGCACTACCTATTATTTCTAAAGTTACCATGATGTCAATTACAGGCAAACAATAATTAAGGTTTGTAATTTAGATCCACGCTTGTGAACTTAAACATACATTTGCGTGGATTTTGTATGTAAAGTATAATATCAAGCTATAAAGACCAAGTCTTTTTAGCCTTTTATTAAAGTCTTATAAAAAAAACTACATAAAGACATTTAAAGATTTGTATGACCAACTTTTATAAAGAACTAAATATCTCTGCTTTTGACGCTATTTCTATTGCCCAAAAGATCGCCTCAGGCCCAATGCTTTTCCAAACCGCTTGTACTTTAATTGATCACGGAATTTTATCAATTCTAGAAAAGCATCAAGATGGTCTTACCCTACAAGAGCTAGCAAAAGAGTCTGACTTAAATGAATATGCTCTTGGCGTGTTAATGGATATGGCAGCATCTGGTCAAATTGTACTTGTGTCAGATGATGAAAAATATACCCTCTCAAAAGTTGGTTTCTTCTTATTAAATGACAACATGACTCAAATTAACTTACGCTTTACTCAGCATATTTGCTACGAGGCTATGGCTAAGTTAGATGAGGCATTAACTACCGGCAAGCCATCTGGTTTAGCCCACTTTGATAAATCATGGGAGACTATTTACCCTCATTTATCAGAATTACCTCCAAAGGCTAAAAAAGCATGGTTCGAGTGGGATCATTTATACTCACAGACTGCTTTTAAACAAGCAATTTTAAAAATGAAAGAAGAGTTTGACCCAAAGCTTATCTTCGATGTTGGTGGCAACACTGGTAAATTCTCAATTGCTTGTTGTAATTTAATTGAAGATGCTAAGGTTAAAATTTTAGATCTTCCATGCCAAATTGAGCTTGCTAAAGCTAACATTAAAGAGCATGGTCTTGAAGATAGAATTGAGTTTTTAGGGTTAAATATCTTAGATGACAATGAGCTTCCACAAGGTGCTGATATCTGGTGGATGAGTCAGTTCATAGATTGCTTTAGTGAAGATAGAGTTCTCCACATTTTAGGTGGCATTTACAAGGCAATTAAAGATGACGCTCATGTATGTATTCTAGAGCCAATTGCTGATAGACAAAAGTTTGAAGCTGCAAGCTACTCAATTAACGCAGGCTCTCTATACTTTACTGCAATTGCCAACGGTTACTCACGTTTCTTTAGCACCAAGCAGCTAACTTCCTTAATTGAAAAAGCAGGCTTCAAGGTTGACAAGATCATCGACAACCTAGGTATTTCTAATTCATTATTTGTGTGCTCAAAAGCTTAAAAAATGCAATATAGTTTTAACATAGTTGACCTTCAAGCAAGAGCTTTTGGTTTAACAACAATAGAAGATTTTAAAAAGCTTGCAACAGGAGAATTAACTCCTGATGTAAATGCTAAAAATCCCAAGCCTGTTAATATCCCAATGATGGCCTCTCGCCGTTTATCAGGAGGTTGTCGCATGGCTGTAGATATTGGTATTGAGCTATGTAAAACTCATGAAGTTGATGCTGTAATTTACTCATCATCTACAGGCGAGCTTGAGCACAACTATAAAGTCTTATTAGCTGCAGCACAAAAGCAAGATCCATCCCCTACTGACTTTACGATGTCAGTACATAACACAGGCGTGGGTAACTTTACTATCTTAGGTAAAAAGAAGATCCCATCTTCTTCAATTTGCGCAGGCACTGATTCACTGTTAATGGCCTTTGTTGATGCAGTTGCCATGCTAAAAAATGGTCTTAAGAAAGTCTTAGTTGTTGACTACAACGTTGAGATTAGCGACTTTTTTAAAAACTATCTACCTAAAGATTTCCCAAGCTACCCTAATGCTGTAGCTTTTGTAATTGAAGATGGAGATGGTGTGACTGTAACTTCAAAAGTTAAGACTACAGATCATATTTGCATGACTCAAAGCTTAGACTTTGTCTTAAATTACTTAAAAGGCACTAAAGAGTTTACCTTAGACGGTACTAAGCTTAGCTACGATATCAAGGTTAAATAAGGATAAACATGCACGTTATTGCAGGAATTTACCGAGTAATTATGGCAGCACTCTACTTTGCCTTTTTCGGCATTGGTGCCTTAATTATCTCTTTAGTTCTTTTTAACGTGTTAAAGCTCTTTGTGCACGATGAACACAGTTTAAGAAATAAGTCACGTAATATTACATCGCTTTCTTTTAAGTTCTTTGTCTCATCAGGCAACTTTTTAAAGATCTTTGATATTCAAGTTGAAGGTTTAGAAAAATTAAAAGATGATCATGGCATGATGTTTATTGCCAATCACCCAACTTTAATTGACGTGGTGATCATGATCTCTTTTGTTAAAAACGCTAATTGTGTGGTCAAAGCTGCCCTAAAGCACAATCCATTTTTACGTACCATTGTTAAATCTAATGATTACGTAACTAATGATGGCACCGCTGAAGAAATTATTCAAAAGTGTAAAATATGTTTTAAAAAACATGACAATTTAATTATCTTCCCAGAAGGTACTAGAACCATTGATAAAACTAATTTGCACTTTACCCATGGCTTTTCAAGTATCGCTATTGAAAATGAATGCAAAATAAGACCAATTGCGATTGACTATCAAAGCCGTGGTTTGCAAAAACACGTACCTTTTTATTACATATATTTTGGTAAGTTAACCTACAGACTTCATGTATTAGATTGCTTTGATACTGTAGAATATGTAAAAGAGCATCAAGACCGAGAGATAAGCGCGATTTCACGCATAATCTCTAAAGAATTAAAAAACACAATTGCAAGTTGTTTGTAGCTTGCAACACTTAAGGAAACTACCCATGGATGAAACTTTACACACCGAGATTAAGCAGTTAATCATCGATTCACTTAACCTTGAAGATATCAGCGTTGATGATATCGAGACTGAGGCACCTTTATTTGTTGACGGTCTAGGTTTAGATTCAATTGATGCTTTAGAGCTTGGCATGGCAATTAAGCAAAAGTACGGCATTAGCCTTACCTCAGACAACGAAGACAACAAGAAGTACTTCTACTCTGTTAAGACTTTAGCTGACTTTATTAAAGCTAACAAGTAATTACCTAACATCAAATTTTCATCAAATTTACTTAAAAAGTTGTGACTATGACCAAAGAAGAAATCTTAAAGAAAATTCAAGAGATGCTAGCTCAATTATTTGATCTAGATCCTGAGGAAATCAAGCCTGAGAGCAAGCTTTTTGAAGAGCTAGAGCTTGATAGCATTGACGCTGTTGATCTTGTGGTAAAACTACAAAAGCAAATTGGCAAGAAGATCATGCCAGAGGACTTCAAGCAAGTTCGCACTGTACAAGACGTAGTTGACGTAGTAGACAGACTAGTTAACAAGTAATGTTAAAAAAGCTCTTACTCACAGTCTGCATTATTGCAACGATAGCCTATCCTTGCATTATTTACGCGGGCTTGAAATTTGAGCTTTTACAATACGTACTACCAATCCTAGTAGTGGTATTTGCGCTAAGGTTTATCTTATCTTTAAAGGGTAAATCGCAGCTTAAATACTTTACCTTGTTGTCACTATTAGTTGCTTGTATTTTATGTACTTGCTCTTTTCTTTTTAAAAGATTAGAGCTTGTTTTGTATTATCCAGTGCTGGTTAATACCTTGTTTTTTGCGGTGTTCTTTCGATCTCTTTTTGAAAAACAAAGCATTATCACAAGGTTTGCCCAATTAACATTTAAAGGCCAAGCACTCCCTGCATACGTTGAAACTTACACGCGTAACGTCACTAAAGTTTGGTGCGTTTTCTTTGTTTTAAACGGTGTAATTGCCTTAGTTACAATTTTTTTAGGGATAGAAATTTGGACTTTATACAATGGTCTAATATCATACATCCTAATGGGACTTTTGATGGCAATTGAGTATGCAACAAGAGTTTATGTAAGACATCGTCATGAGCACTAAAACTTTTACCATTCACGAAGCGCTTTATTCAAATCGCTCACCTAAGACTTTAATTGCAGTCAATGGAGATACTCAATACCATTTATATGATTTGCAATTACACGTCAAAAGCTTAGCTGTCTATATGCAGGTAACTAAGTACAAAAGTTTTGCTATTTGTGTTGAAGATACTTACCTTTTCTTAATGGGTCTTTTAGCATGCTTTTATGCCCATAAGACTCCGGTCTTAGTCGGCCAATATAGAAGTGATTTAGGTAAAAGAGATCATGGACTGTTTGATGCTATCTTAACAGACAGCGATGAATTAAAAGGCTGTGAGCTACCATCATTTAACGTCAAAGAAATTTTAAATGCTTGCCCTCCTAGACCTCTAAACGAAATTCCTGAAGTTAATAAAGATGCTACCTTAACTCCTGTATTAAGTGAAACTACTAAAGTAGTTTTCTATACCTCTGGCTCAACAGGTAAAGCTAAGCGCATTGAAAAGACTGTTTTAAATCTTGAAAAAGATATTAGGCATTTAGCTAATTTAACTTCTTCAATTGAGAATATTGAAAACGTAGTCTTTACTGCAACTGTAGCCCCATATCACCTATATGGCATTACCTTTAGAGTGTTCTTGCCTTTCTTACGAGGCTATGTCTTTGATACACGTTTGATTAGATACTCTGAAGAGCTTTGTGAAAACTTTAAAGATAAAAACTCCGTTTTAATCTCATCACCTGCTTTCTTAGGTCATATTGATACTAATTTAAAGTCTCCTAAGATCTTCTTTACCTTATCAGCAGGCTCACCTCTATCTAAAGAGGTAGCACAAAAGTACTACAACTGGTCAAATTGTGCGGTAACCGAGATTTACGGCTCAACTGAGACTAGCTTTATGGCGCACCGAGCAAATCCATTAGAAGAGCTCTTTACCCCATTTGATGAAGTGTTCTTTAAAGAAATGTCTAGCTCTTTATATGTGTTCTCACCTTTAATTGATAAGAAGCATAAACTTGATGACAAAATTGAGTTTGTAGGTGACAAATTTAAAGTTTTAGGCCGTGAAGATAGAGTTGTAAAAATTGCAGATAACCGCGTGTCTTTAACCTTAATTGAAAAAGTAATTAAGGAAAATGACTTAGTATCTGATTGTATGGCACTTCCTATTGAAATGGGCACTCGCACCGTCGTAGGCGTAGTCATTGAGGCTAAAAAAGATCTTTATGACAATCTTCAAAGCATGCGTCATGACTTTGTAAAAGAGCTAAAACTAAAATTAAAAGATCATGTAATTGCGGTGGCGATTCCACGTAAGTTTAGATTTGTTGAAAAGATGCCAGTAAACTCCATGGGTAAAAAACTAGTGGGCACTTTAAAAGAGCTTTTCAATCAAAAAGGTTAAGTTATGATTAAACCTCAAGATTACAAATTTACTGAAAAAACTGCTAATTCATTTAAGGTTAACTTTACATTAAATGAAGACTTATTTTATTTACAAGGCCACTTTTCTACTCAAAAGTTGCTCCCTGGTGTAGTGCAATTAGGCTATGTGGTAGATTTTTGCAAAGAGCTATTAAATTTAGATCTTGGGCAAAATATACCCGTTATTAAGTTTGTAAGCCCAATTGTGCCACATGACAGTGTTGAGCTTAATGTTGAATATAATCCTGACAAGTCTTCAGTTAAGTTTGCCTACACTATCCATTTAGAAGATGGAACTGTCAAAGACGCTAGTAACGGAAGGTTAAAGTTAAATGCCTAATGACATGGTAATTAAGCCTTGCTGCGTGATCCCTTGCTATCGCCATGCTGATGAGCTTGAAAAGGTAATTTTAAAGCTCCAACCATACAATCTTCCTTTAATTGTAGTTGATGATGGTAACTCTAAAGAAGACATTAAAGTTTTAGAAAACCTTCAACAAAAATATGGCTTTACCTTAGCTCAGCACAAGATAAATCAAGGCAAAGGCTTTGCAGTATCAACTGGTCTAAAAAAAGGCTTTGAGCTAGGTTTTACCCTCGCTATACAAGTAGACTCCGATGGTCAGCACAATTTAGATGATATAAATACCATTTTAAAGATGGCAAAAGAGCACCCCAATGCTGTGATCTCTGGTGCCCCTGTTTATGATGATAAAGCACCTAAATCTCGTGTCATCGGTCGTAAAATTACTAATTTCTTTGTGCATTTAGAGACCATGTCAAAGCGCATTGTGGATGCGATGATTGGCTTTAGAGCATATCCTTTAGAGAGAACTGTAAAGTTTTTAAATAAGCATCACATTGAATCTCGCATGAACTTTGATATAGAGATATTGGTAAGACTATTTTGGGAAGGTGTGCCAACTTATTTCTTTACCACAAAAGTAGATTACCCTGAAGGTGGCGTGTCTAACTTTAGAGGCATTGATAATTTTAAAATCTCGATGATGCACACTAAGCTTTGTACTTTAGCGATACTGACCTTACCGGTGCGCATATTTAAAAACGCTAAATACCAAGACTAAGACTTCAAGATCATGCACGGGATCTTAAAAATTATACGTATTTAAAGAATAATTAATTGAATAATATAAAGATTATATCGATCTAGAATATAGATTA
>ONCS01000241.1 GCA_900316375.1 uncultured Succinatimonas sp.
AGCTTACAATGCTTAAAACAGTTTACTTTGATGCTCATCACCGCCATAAATGGCAGTGTTTTCGCATCCGGTTAGTGGATAAAGTTTAAAAGAGGCCTAATACAGCCTCTTAAAGCTTAATTAGTTAGTCTCAGAATTTTGCTGCTTTTCCAAGATCTCTTTTTTGATATCCGAAATCTTTGGCTTGTGCTCTTTTACTGATAACTTAGCCTTAGCCGAGAAGATCATACCGATAATTACGATCACCGCTCCTATGACCTCTTTATAGCTAAAGCTCTCGCCTAAGATAGTTACACCAAAGACCACACCAAAGATAGGAATTAGATAAACAAAGGTACCACCTTTACTTGCACCAACTTTACCTATAGCCATATTCCAGGTGGCAAAAGCGACGACACCTGCTAATAAGGTTAAAGCTAAGAAAGCACCAATGTAGTATGGAGTAATTGCATAAACTTCAAGAGCGCCGGTTACAGTACCTACTACGATACAGAAAGCAGCACCTATAAAACAGGTCCAAGCTGTTACAGATAGAGGAGATAACTTACCTGAAAGTTTCCAGCTTATGACCACGTAGAAAGACCACATAGCCTCGCAAATTACGACAATGACATCACCGATGTTCAAATCAAGGTTTAATACAGCCTCAATTGAACCTTTAGTTACGATGAAGATAGCACCAAAGCAAGAGATAAAAATACCTAGCCATCCAATCTTACTTAATCTCTCGCCAATGATAAAGAAAGCTAACACTGAGGTAATTGAAGGACCAACACTTTCAATTAAAGAAGCGTTTGAGGCAGTTGTGATCTGCAAAGCCTTAAAGAGCATGCAGTTATGTAAAAAGATACCTAAAAAAGCCATCGCAAGTAACACTATAAAATCATGTTTACTTGGCATAAAAGCTTTTTTACCTTCAGTAAAGGCAAGGACTATAAAGATAATTGAAGATGCAATTGAAAAGCGTAGGCCTGTAATTAACATCGGTGACATACAGTCTTTTAAGATACGACCACACAGTGGGGTCAATCCCCAAATAATACAGGCTATAAGTAGTAATGAGTAATTTTTAAGATTTGAATTCATAACACACCGCGTGCCATACATTTTCTTTTTTGAGCAATATATCACGCTGTATCAACGTGTACACGCGGTTTAGTAAAATTTATTTTGCTTGATCTTTTTCTTCAATCTTGGTCTCAACTTCAGCTTCAACTACTGTAGCCTCACCATCGATGGTACGACCTGATTTAAAGCTTGATGCAGAGCCATTTTCAGCTTTTTGATTGCCGTAAAAACTAAAGTTAGAGTGATGAGTTTTATTTTGATAGAAGTTACTTGCCTTAACACGTACCTGTGGGATGAGTAGTAACAGTGCAATCACGTCTGAAATAAAGCCTGGGAATAAGAATAAGAAACCAGCTATTGGCAAAAGTACCATAGAAAAGTCCATTTGCCCTTGAGAAAACAGCATCATCGCCTGCTTGAACTTAAGTTTAATCAGCACAATGCCTACAAACATCATTAAAAACATAATCAAGATAGTGTTTAAAGCACCAATTGCTGAGCCTACCTCAATTAAAACTAAGATCTCCAAAACAAATAAAGCGAAGATACCTAAAAAAATCTTTTGCATAAAAATACCAAAATATAGAAATGGATTTACAAAAAACGATATTGAAGTTTTCTAACTTGTCTTAACTATTATATGGGGATGTTGTCTTGAAATTACAAGTGAACGCTGACAGTTAACAAATTTGGAGAAATTCGACAAATGAAAACACAATATGTACAAAAAGCACGGCTTTTGTTTAATTTACTAAACAAAATTAGACAATTTTCAGATCATAATCACAGTATTTTGCATAAATAGCACTTTTCATACCACAGTCAATCAGCTTTTTAATGCTCTTTTTATGAACTACCATTGGCTAAAGCCAATGGTTTCGAAGGTCAGTCCTAGATATTGCTATCTAAGATCTACCTTCTTCTAAATTAAGCAA
>ONCS01000057.1 GCA_900316375.1 uncultured Succinatimonas sp.
AGCCTTTTGTTAGATTGTTTCTTGATAACTCAATTATAACATGAGGCTCTTTTTGTATGCTCTCAGGCTCCTAGATCACACAAAATTATACGTTGAACCTTTATTTTTATTGTTCTTAGTTAGTATCTGGTGCTGCTTGCCAGAATCGGACTGGCGACCTTTTGATTACGAATCAACTGCTCTACCTACTGAGCTAAAGCAGCACTTGGTGAATTTTAAGAAAAATTTATAGATATTTCAAATAAATTCTGTTGTCTTGCTACAATAATAGCAATTATTCCTAAGAATTTTTCAAAATAAGGCCAAAAGCATGGACGATTATCAGTACATCATCAAAAATTCTTTAAGATTAGTAGCTTTATTTATCTTCGCAGTTAACTCTTATGTTGCCATCCCACAAGAGATTTTACGTTTTATTTTACTAGTCTTAAGTTCAGGATTTCTAATCTACACAGGAATTGAGTTTAATCGTCAAAAGAGCTTTTTTAAAACCATGTTTACCTGGGTATTAACTGCCTGGCCATGGGCATTTTATATCTTGATGCTCTGTGTATTTAAAAGAACTGAGTCAAACCTTGAGCTTATCATGAGTGGAGCTCCTCAGCTTGTAATTTGCTACAACCTCTTTAGGTATTTTTTACTCATTGTGGTCTTTATAATTTTCTTAAAAGAGTTCTTTGCCTCAATTCGCGATCTCTACAGTAGATAATTCAAGATAATATATTGTACAAAACACCAAATTTGTGCACGCAGAATTTGCGATAATTAGATGGCATTAAATAAAGACCATATTGATTTTTAAGATGTTCTTTCCCTAATGTTTACGAAAATTTGCGTTTATGCAAAATAATGTAGAAAAAGGTTAATTTTGTAAACAAACTAGGTGCCACAATTTTGTATAATATGCACCATTACTTTTATACATACAGACAGAGGTTATAAATGAGTCAGCTACAAGGTTTTGCATTAGTCGGCGATGTTGGCGGTACTAATGCACGTCTTTCATTAGTAAATTTAGCAGATGGTTCTTTATCAAATACTAAGATCTACTCTTCAGTTGATAATGAGTCTTTAGAAAAAGTTGTTGTTAAGTACCGTGAAGAGACTGGTGCTAAGTTTGACTCAGCTTGTATCGCTATTGCTTGCCCTCTAAATGGCGACTACATCAAGATGACTAACAATCCTTGGGAGTTCTCAATCTCACAGATGAAGTCAAACCTAGGTCTAAAAGATTTAGTATTCATCAATGACTTTACCGCTATGTCAATGGCAACTATCGCTATTGATAAAAAGGATATGGACAAGATCGGTGGCGGTGATGCTGATCCAAATGCTGCAAAGGCAATCTATGGTGCAGGTACTGGTTTAGGTGTAGGTTACCTAATTAAGGTTGGTTCTAAGTGGGTTCCAATCTCATCAGAAGGTGGTCACGTAGATATCGCTCCAACAAACGATCGTCAAGATGCAATTGTTAAGAATCTTCGTACTAAGTTTGATCACGTATCAGGTGAAAGATTACTATCAGGTCAAGGCCTAGTTAATGTTTACAAGGCAGTAGCTGAGATTAACGGTCATGAAGTAAAAGACGTAGAGCCAAAAGATGTAACTGGCGGTGCTTTCAAAGAGACCCCATGCCCAGATTGCGTTGAGACAATGGAAGTATTCTGCGAGTTAATGGGCTCATTTGGTGGTAACTTAGCAGTTAACGTACTAGCTAAAGGTGGTGTTTACATCGCAGGTGGTATCGTTCCTCGCTTTGCTGATTACTTCAAGAAGTCAGCTTTCAGAGCTAACTTTGATGCTAAGGGCCGTTACAAAGAAATCGTTGAGAAGATCCCTGTATACCTAATCGAGTGCAGTGATGCAGGTCTTTTAGGTGCTGGTGCTTACATCCGCCAAGAGTTAGGCGCTGAGTACTAATCAAGATTTCAAGAATTCTTGTTGAAAAAAGGAGCTTAATTGCTCCTTTTTTATACTCTGCCCAATTAAAAAAGGCACGTCAGTTAATGTGGCGTGCCTTTAATGTATTTTATTGTGCTTTAGATGTTAATCTAAGAAACCGCGTAAGCCTTGTGATCTGCAAGGATGACGTAACTTACGTAAAGCCTTAGCCTCAATCTGACGAATACGCTCACGAGTAACACCAAACTGGCGACCAACCTCTTCTAGAGTATGATCTGATGGCATACCGATACCAAAACGCATACGTAAAACCTGAGCTTCACGTGGAGGCATTTCATCTAGAACGCCGTTAATTGCATTCTTTAAGCTCTCTGAAGTTGCAGCTTCAGCTGGTACTACAATTGAGCTATCCTCAATGAAATCTCCTAAATGTGAATCGTCATCATCACCTACAGGAGTTTCAAGAGAAATAGGCTCTTTTGCAATCTTCATGACCTTGCGGATCTTCTCCTCAGGTAAGCCCATCTTTACAGCAAGCTCTTCTGGAGTTGGCTCTCTACCCTTCTCTTGTAACATCTGACGAGAAATACGATTTAACTTATTAATTGTCTCAATCATATGTACAGGGATACGGATAGTACGTGCCTGATCTGCAATTGAACGGGTGATAGCTTGACGGATCCACCAAGTTGCATAAGTTGAGAACTTATAACCACGGCGGTATTCAAACTTATCTACAGCCTTCATCAAGCCGATGTTACCTTCCTGGATTAAGTCTAGGAACTGTAAACCACGGTTGGTGTACTTTTTAGCAATAGAAATTACAAGACGGAGGTTAGCTTCAACCATCTCCTTCTTAGCTTTCTTTGCCATAGCATCGCCCAGCATGATACGACGAGATAAATCACGAAGACGGCAGATGTTGATGCCAGCATCCTCTTCAATTTCTTTTAGAGCTTCAACGCACTTTTCAATTTCGCTTTGCCACTCTAAAAGTTTACCAGCGTAAGGCTTTTTAACCTTAGTTGCTTTCTCAAACCAGCCCATATCAGAGACATTGTCGTTCTCGTTATAGTATTTCTTGAGTTCATCAATCTTCATACCACAACGGCCAACAGCAATTTCACGAACACGACGGTCTTGACGCTTTACACGATCCATCATGTCATGCATCTGACGAAGTAAGCTTTCAAGCTGTGAAGGTACAATCTTGAAGCATTGGAAGATCTCAATTAACTTCTCAAGCTCTTTTTTGTACTTCTTATCAGTAGTTGATTTCTGACGAGCAGCAGTTACCTTATCAAACTGTACACGAAGCTCAGTAAAGCGCTTGCGAGTCTCTTCAGGATCAGGACCGCTATCGTTTGGTGATTCACCACCATCATCTAAGTCGTCCTCATCCTCGTCGATATCTTCTTCCTCGGCTTTTGAAGACTTCTTAGAAGCTTTAGCTTTAGTCTTTTTAGAAGCCTTAGCTTCAGCAAGCTCTTCTTGCTCATCTAAAGCTTCAAGCTCTTTATCAAGCTCATCTTCAGCAGACTCATCAACTGCTAACTCTTCAACGGTATCATCATCTTGAGTTGCATTTGGATCGCAAAAACCATTGATGATATCGCCTAGCTTAATTTCTGATTCTGGATCAAGAGTTTGCTCATAGCGGGCAAATAACTCTTCCATAGCCTGTGGATATTCAACTAGACATAGTTGAACTTCGTTAGTACCTTTCTCAATACGCTTTGCAATTTCTTTTTCTTGATCTTTGCTTAACAAAGATACATTACCCATCTCACGCATATACATGCGCACAGGATCGGTGGTACGACCGATATCAACAGAACTATCTAGCTGATTTGCTACAATTTCAACATCTTCGGTATCAGTCTGAGCTCCGTTTAAAAGAATATCGTCAGCCTCAGGTGGTGTATCACAAACATTGATACCCATGTCAATGAAGGTCTGAATAAATACGGAAAGCTGATCACCGCTAATGATATCAGGAGGGATAAGATCGTTAATCTCATCGATGGTTAAGTAACCTTGTTCTTTGCCCTTGGCAATAAGTTGCTTAAACTCTGTACTTGCTGAATTGTTATCCATTATATTAATAATCCTAGATGCTGCAGCTACCTAACAAAGTCAAATGGGTAAGTAGTGCATACTTCCCCATTCAACTATATATTTATAGGTTATGATTTAAAATAAAGCAAAAAATTTCTTCAAATTTTTTTACTTTTTTTAATCTAGTTCAACATCATCAGGAATTGATGCGTTGTGATATACGTTTTGAACATCATCAAGATCTTCTAAAGCGTCGATCATACGCATGCACTTAACTGCAGTTTCTGCGTCAAGTTCAGCTTCAGTTGAAGGTACCATTGAAACCTCAGCGTTAGCAGGTTTAATGCCCTTAGCCTCAAATGCCTCTACTACATCAGCAAAAGCCTCAGGAGCAGTGTAAACATCAATTGAACCATCATCGTTGGTTACAACATCATCAGCACCAGCCTCAATACCGATTTCCATTGCTGAATCTTCATCAACAGGCATCTTACCATCCTCATCTGGAGCAAATGATACAACGCCTTTTTTGGAGAATAAGTAGCCAACAGAACCTGAAGTACCTAGGTTACCGCCAAACTTAGTAAATGCGTGACGAACCTCAGATGCAGTACGATTGTGGTTATCAGTCATGCACTCAACCATAACTGCAACGCCGCCTACACCGTAACCTTCGTAAGTGATGTTCTCTAAATCAGCACCATCACCACCACCGATACCACGTTCAACAGCACGCTTGATGGTATCACGAGTCATGTTCTGAGCTAAAGCTGCAACCACAGCTGAACGTAGACGTGGGTTTGATGACTCATCACCGCCGCCCATACGAGCAGCTGTGGTAATTTCACGAATTAACTTGGTAAATACTTTACCGCGCTTTGCGTCCTGGGCTGCCTTACGGAAACGGATATTCGCCCATTTTGAATGACCTGACATTTTTATCTCCTATCTGAACGCTTACGTTTATTTTTCAAAATCTGTTACTGCAATAGCAAGATCGTTTAGAGCCTCGCTACTTGCAACGTTAGGTGCATCAGTCATTAAGCAAGCTGCTGCAGTTGTCTTAGGGAAGGCAATTACATCACGAATATTATCAGTGCCTGTTAATAACATAGTTACACGGTCAAGACCGAAAGCAAGACCTGCATGTGGAGGAGCACCAAATGATAGAGCATCTAGTAAGAAGCCAAACTTCTCGCGAGCTTCTTCTTTAGAAATGCCTAATACAGTAAATACTGCATTTTGCATGTTCTCATCATAAATACGAACTGAACCACCACCTGACTCATAACCATTGATTACTAAGTCGTATGCATCAGCATAAACTGACATAGGATCATTGATTAACTGCTCAGGAGTTACATCCTTAGGGGCGGTGAATGGATGGTGCATTGCAGTAAGGCCAGCTTCTTCAGTCATCTCAAACATTGGGAAGTCAACAACCCATAATGCCTTATAACCGTCGTGAACAAGATTTAAGTCACGAGCAACCTTAATACGTAGTGCACCCATAGCAGTTGCAGTCTTTACACGGGGGCCACAACCGATGAATACGATATCGCCGTTTTGAGCGCCAGATGCTTTTACTAAATCTAAAAGCTCTTGCTCTGAAACGTGCTTACCAATTGATGACTTTAAGCCCTCAGCTGCGCCTTTAGCAATATCATTTACCTTAATGTAAATTAAGCCAGAGCCGCCCATCTTCTTAACGTAATCAGTGTAACCATCGATGTTCTTACGAGACATCTCAGCGCCACCTGGAACTGCAATAGCAATCACACGTGACTTCTCGTCGTTTGCAGGCTCACTTAAAACCTTAAACTCAGAATTCTTTACACACTCATCAACTAGCTTTAATTCAAAGTCAATACGAAGATCAGGCTTGTCAGAACCGAAACGGTCCATAGCCTCTTCCCATGACATAACTTGTAGTTTGCCAAGATCAACGCCCTTGATCTCTTTGAATAGCTCGCGCATCATCTCTTCCATGATGTCACGAACATCTTGTGAGCTCATAAATGAGGTCTCAACATCGATCTGGGTGAATTCTGGCTGTCTATCAGCACGTAAGTCCTCATCACGGAAGCACTTTACGATCTGATAGTATCTATCGTAACCTGCAATCATCAATAACTGCTTAAATAGCTGAGGTGACTGAGGAAGAGCATAGAACTTACCATGGTGGATACGTGATGGAACTAAATAGTCACGTGCACCTTCTGGAGTTGCCTTAGTTAGCATTGGGGTTTCAATATCTAAGAAACCATGCTCATCTAAGAAGTGACGTACAAAGTGGGTGATCTTAGCTCTAGTTACAAGCTTCTCAACCATCTGTGGACGACGTAGGTCTAAGTATCTGTAACGTAGACGCTGCTCTTCAGTATTATCTTGATTGAAATCTAATGGTAATACACCAGCTTTATTGAAGATCTTAATTTCACTTGCGTAAACTTCAATTTCGCCAGTCTTCATCTTCTTATTAACCTGATCATCAGGGCGTGCTTTTACCATACCCTTAACGCAGATGCAGTACTCATTACGTAGAGTTGAAGCAAGAGCGTGAACTTTCTCGTTATCAGGCTCAAAAACTACCTGTACGATACCTGATCTATCACGTAGGTCAATAAAGATTAGACCACCTAAATCACGACGACGGTTAACCCAACCGCATAAAGTAACTTCGGTGTCTTTGTTGGTTAAATTTACATCACCACAGTAAATTGAACGCATTGACATAAAAAAAAGCCTCTTTTGTTTAGGCATCAATATTTCTTTTACACAAAAAACGACCCTATAAATGCTACAGAGCATTTATAAAGAATGTCTTTGTATAAAGGAAGTTCTAGAACTTAGAACGCATTGACAACAACTTTTAAAATTGACACATTATAAGACAAATTGCCATTTCTAAGCAATATTTAGAGCAGTTTAATTATTGACAGATAGGGCTTTGAACTGTTGTTTAGACAACTAAATTTACCTTGCACAAATTTAGTTCACTTTCACCTTCTTTGCATTTTCTGCGTTTACTCTACAAAAATTTATCTAAATCCGATAAAATAGACACATCATAGGAGCAAGATTTTATGTTTCAATCATGGAAAAAATCCCTAATTGCTACTGCGATTTTAGGTGCAGCTGTATCTACAACCGTAGCTAATGCAGAGGGTAAAAAAGTTTTAAATGTAGGCTGTGAAGGCGCTTTCGCTCCTTTTACCTATATTGACAATGACGGTAATATCACAGGCTTTGATATCGACTTAATCAAAGTAATTGGTGAGGATTTAGGTTACGAGGTAAAGATTAACGTTTTACCTTTTGATGGTCTAATTCCTTCATTAAAGCTTGGTAATATCGATTTAATTATTTCAGGCTTTACAATCTCAGAAGAGCGTGCAAAGCAGGTTGATTTCTCAGATCCTTACTACCTATGTGGTATGAGCTACGTAATTGAGAAAAAGAATGCTAAAAAGTACGACAGCTATGAGAAGCTAGATGGTCATAACATCTGCACTCAGCTTGCTGCAACTGGCACAAACTTCACTCAAAAGTTCTTAACTAAGTCAAAAGATAAGATCTTTAACTCACCTCCTGAGACCTACATTGAGTTAGGTAATGGTGCTTGTGTAGCTGCAATTCATGATAAGCCTGTTAATGACTTCTTTTTAACTAAAGATACCTCAGGTAAATTTACCTCTATTGAAATTAAGAAGCATATTGATAAAGAGTACTACGGTATTGCAGTACAAAAAGGCAATCAGAAGTTACTTAAAGAAATCAATCGTGGCTTAAAAGAAGTTGCTGAAAACGGCAAGTTTGAAAAAGTAAGTAAAGATTGGTTTGGTCACAACATCTTAGATACTCTAAAAGAAGAGTAATCTAAATCTTACTAAAAGTTGTTTGTATAAGGCGATCATTTAATGACCGCCTTATTTGTTTTTAAGTATTGCTTAATTCTTTGACTTAAAAATATTGAACAAAAATCACATAAGACACGTTCTATCAAGCTCTTTTTGTCATTTAAATTAAATAGTGCAATATAATAAGTAAACCTTAACAAAGAGAGCAAAAAGTGATCAAAAAATTACAAGCAGCTGTTATCTTAATTTTGTTAGCAATTGTGGGTAACGGCGTTTATAACTACTTAAAAACTGATCGTGATGTTGTGTTTGTCGGTGTCGACGGATACTCTGCCCCTTTTTCAATTACCAATCCATCAGGTGAGCTCAAAGGCTTTGATATTGATTTTATTAAAGCGGTAGCTCATGCCGTAAATCTAAATATCGATTTTAGACTTATCCCATTTAACGCTCTTCAAGACAGCATCAAAAAAGGCAGTGTTGATATTGTAATTGCACCTTTTAGAATTGACAGAATTGCTAAAACTGATAAGACCTTCTTAAGTAAACCATATTACAAGAACAATGTTGTCTATGTAGTGCGTGAAGATGATTACGATGATAAAGACTCTACTACTAAGAAGATGACTGATTTTAGTCGTGTCTGCATCACCGATAAACCAAAACTCATCAAGTACTTACGTAAGCTTGAAAAATATCCTAGCATTATGATTTACTCAAACTCAGGAGCTGCATTCAATGGCTTATATAACAATCAATGTGATGTACTTGTAGATAGCAAATCTAGTGCTTCATACTACATTACAAAGCACAACTTAAGATCACTTAAGATGTACGATATGCCAGAGAACAACGCTTCGGTTTACTACAAGATTGCAATCAACCAGTCAAAGCCTGATCTAGCAAAGCAAATCGATGCTGGTATTGATTACGTTATTCAAACAAGACAGATTGATAAGATCTCACAGAAGTGGTTTTCAAGAAACTCAGATATCAAATCAGAGCAGCCTCAAGATCAAAAGAACAACACTTTGTTTGAATAGTTCTTTAAGTATTTAATAGGACTCCTTGCTTGTTGTAAGGAATTCATCTGAACAATTGAAAACGTCAGTATGAAGTCCTTTTAAATCTAGCTAAATCTGCTCTATACAGTCCATAAGCGCAAATACCTGCTTAGTAATGGTTATGTATTGTCCTAGTTAGGATAAGTCCTTTAAACGCAAAAGAATACAAAAGCTAACAAGTACTTGTACTGGTTCATTTGCAATCAACAAAATAGTATGGAGATCTATCAAAAGGCACGCAAATTGCATACGATGTGCTTGATAAGACTGAGTTTAACTGCGTACACATTGTAGGTACGCAATTGACAGATAATTTACTTAAATTGATGTGTACGCGATGCGTACCGTAGAAACGAAAAAACCACAACATCAATGTTGTGGCCTTTAAGAGATTGGCGGAACGGACGGGGATCGAACCCGCGACCTCCTGCGTGACAGGCAG
>ONCS01000009.1 GCA_900316375.1 uncultured Succinatimonas sp.
CCACAGGTAGCAGCCTCTGCTCATCATCAGTTTTTAGTATCAAAAACTCAAGAGGGCAATAACTCTTTATCTCATGTTAAAGAGCTTGATGAGCAAGGTCGTATTGAAGAGTTATCACGTATGATGGGCGGTAATGTCATCACCGAGGCAACTCTTGAAAGTGCTAAGGCTCTGTTAACTCAAAGTGGTAGTATCTAGTGACTACACCAATTACTGTCAAAGATAATCTGCAAGTTAAGGTGCGCTGGGCTACACCAGAGGATGCCTCTGCGATTGCTCGCGTTGAACTTAGCTCCTCTCGCTTTGAAAATCGCGCTCATCCTTTTACTTTTACCCACCCTCAATTTACCTCACTTTGGGTTAATCGTTTAAAGGAAGGTAACTATAAGACTGTGCTTGCATTTGGTGCAAAAACACTCTATGGATTCATAACCTTTAAAGATGAAATCGAGTTAGGTAAAATTCTAGCATTGTATATTGATCCACTTTACATGCGCCATGGAATCGGCAAAGTATTGATACAAACAGCTGAGCAGATGGTCAAAATGAAAGGTGGTGTTCATATCGAGGTTGATGTAGAAGTGCTCAATAAAGGTGCAATTAGCTTCTACGAGTCGTTACATTTTTCACAAGTAAGTGTAAAATTAGGCCACCTAATTGTGATGAGAAAGGAGATTTAAATGCTAAAGGTTGGTATTGTAGGTATTGGCGGCCGTATGGGACATGCTCTTTGGGAGTGTTGTTTAGGCACTGATGGTGCTAAGGTTGTCTGCGGTATTGATAAAAGTACTGATACCTTACCAAATGGTTGCAATGTTGAAGTTGTAGATGAGCCAAGTAAATTATCACAAGCACCTGATCTTTTCATCGATTTCTCACGCCCAGAATGCTCTTTAAATATCCTAGAGTACGCAAAGGCACACAACTGCAAAGTGATCTTAGGTACTACAGGTTTTGATTACGATGCTCGTGACAAAATAAAAGAGTACTCAAAGCACATTCCAATCGTGTTTGCAGCTAACTTCTCAGTAGGTGTAAACATCCTATTAAATCTAGTTAAAAAAGCTTCTGCTATCATGGCTGATGCTGATATTGAAATTGTTGAAGCTCACCACCGCTACAAGGTAGACTCTCCATCAGGTACTGCTCTTGCAATCGGTGAGGCAGCTGCAGCTGGTCGTAACATCAACTTAAAGGATGTTATGGTCTCAGGCCGTGACGGTATCGTAGGTGAAAGACCATATGGTGCTATTGGCTTTAGCTCAATTCGTGGTGGTGATATTGTTGGTGAACACACTGCAATGTTCTGCTCAGAAGGTGAGCGTTTAGAGTTATCTCATATTGCAACCTCACGTCAAAACTTTGCTCGTGGTGCCTTTAGAGCTGCATTATGGCTTGAGGATAAAAAGCCAGGTCTATACGGCATGAATGAAGTTTTAGGCTTAGATAAGGCTTAATTCTCAAGAGTCAAAATCATAAAAAAGGGCAGCTTAATAGCTGCCCAAATTTTAGGTTCAAATCTTTACTTTCTACATTAAAGCAACGCTCATACCACCATCTACTGGGATGACTGCACCTGTGACGTAGTTACTATCCTCAGTTGCTAAGAATAAGGCAACCTTAGCTACATCCTCAGGATCACCTAAGCGACCGGCTGGAGTTCTTGCTACTAGTCTTTGACTTAACTCTTTATCGGACATCATCTTCTTGGTCATATCTGTGTTGATATAACCAGGGGCAATAGCATTAGCTTGAATGTTGTATTTAGCAAGCTCTACAGCTAAGGTCTTAGTAAACATAATGACCGCACCTTTTGATGCTGAATATGCAGACATTCCAGGGGAGGCGACAGTACCTAAGATAGAGGCTATGTTGATGATTTTACCGCCACCTTTTTCTTTCATATCTTCAAAGCAGTGCTTAGCTAGGACCATTTGGGCAGTGATATTGGTATCTAATACCTGATCCCACTGCTCTAGACTTAAATTCTCAATTGCAGAGCTTTTAGCAATGCCGGCGGCGTTAACTAAAATATCAAAAGAGATATTGTCAGCTTTAAAGCGCTTAAACATCTCATAGATACTAGTCTCAGAGGTGATATCACAAACACAAGAGAAAGCAGTATCTCCGGTTGGATCAATTTCATGGGTAACTACAGAGAGCTTTTCAGCATCTCGTGCAACTAGGTATACAGTTGCACCGTTTTCATTTAAAACCTTGGCGATAGCTTTGCCTATACCACGACTTGCACCAGTAATGAGTGCAACCTTGCCTGATAGTTTCATAGATAACTCCTTATGTTTGCTCTCTTTTAAATATAGGTCAGATTTAAAGAATGTGGAATTATGTGCGCAAATTTGCGATCTAGGTACAACAAAGGCTAGAAATTGATACTTCTAGCCTTTATGAAATTGATTTATTGATAGCTTAAAAGCTTTGATGAGCTTTGTAAAATTATGAAAAGCTCTATTCAATCTGAATAGTAAAATCAGGGAAAGAATTTACAAACTTTACTTTAAAGTCTGGGAATGACTCAACAAATTTCCATCTGCCACATTTATCAGGAAATGAGCTTACAGACTTTACTTTTAAATCAGGAAATGAATTTACAATCTTAACTTTAAAATCAGGGAAAGACTCAACTACCTTAACCTTACCGTATAAAGGTACGCCATTAAACTCACAGTTGGTAATTTTACTTGAAGCCATAGCAAGGGTAGGGCACAGTAACAAAGCTAATAATAGTTTCTTCATATAAGCTCCATTGTTTTTAAGTTTCTTCAAGTGTAGTCCCTTTTAAGCAAAAGATCATACTTACACAAAAATAATCTTAAGACACGAAAACAGAGACAATAAAAAAGGTCTCACACTTGCGTGTAAGACCTTTGATATCGAATGTTTATTCTTTTAGATGACTATCTATTACATTACGCCCTGAGCGATCATTGCGTCTGCTACCTTACGGAAGCCAGCGATGTTAGCACCTAGAACTAGGTTGCCCTCTACGCCGAACTCTTTAGCAGTGTCTGCACAGTTCTTGTATAGGTTGGTCATAATGGTGTGAAGCTTGCTGTCAACTTCCTCGAAGGTCCATGAAGTCATACCAGCATTCTGCTCCATCTCTAACTGAGAAGTAGCAACACCACCAGCGTTAGCAGCCTTAGCTGGGCCATAAGCAATCTTAGCGTCTAAGAACTGCTTGATAGCACCTAGAGTTGAAGGCATGTTAGCACCTTCTGCTACAACCTTACAGCCGTTAGCAAGTAGGGTCTTAGCATCTTCCTCGTTTAACTCGTTTTGAGTTGCGCATGGGAATGCACAATCAACGTTGTAGCACCATACCTGGTGTTTGCCAGCAGGGTAATTCTCAACTGGAGTGTACTGTGCAGTTGATACTAACTCAGCATAACGAGTTAGACGTGCACGCTCAACTTCCTTAACCTGCTTTAGAACGTCAACCTTAATACCATTTGGATCGTAGATAGTACCAGTTGAATCAGAAACAGTAACTGGGGTTGCACCTAACTGTAATAACTTCTCACAGCAGTAAATTGCAACGTTACCTGAACCTGAAACTGCGCACTTCTTGCCCTTTAAGCTATCGCCACGGTCTTTTAACATAGCGTCGGTGAAGTAAACGGTACCGTAACCTGTTGCCTCAGTACGTGCTAAAGAACCACCGTAGTTTAGACCCTTACCAGTTAAAACACCTTCGTAACGAGTGGTTAAGCGCTTGTAAGCACCGTACATGTAGCCAATCTCACGACCACCAGTACCGATATCACCTGCTGGTACGTCAACAGTAGCGCCGATGTAACGGTGTAATTGGATCATGAAAGCCTGGCAGAAACGCATGATTTCAGTCTCTGACTTGCCCTTAGGATCGAAGTCTGAACCACCCTTAGCACCACCGATAGGAGTACCGGTTAATGAGTTCTTTAAGATCTGCTCTAGACCTAAGAACTTTAGAACACCCTCGTTAACAGTTGGGTGTAGACGGATACCGCCCTTGTAAGGACCAATTGCTGAGTTGAACTGTACACGGTAGCCCTTGTTAACCTGAACTTCACCCTTATCGTCTACCCACTCAACGCGGAAAGAGAAGGTTCTCTCTGGCTCTACTAAGCGCTCAAGGATCTTGTACTGCTCGTACTTAGGCTCTTTCTCAACTACTGGTTGTAGGGTAGTTAAGATTTCCTCAGCTGCCTGTAGGAACTCTGGTTGATATGGATACTTAGCTTTTAAAGAGTCTAGAACTCTCTGGGTGTATGACATTTCTGTCTCCTTTTTTACCTGTTGTATAAAAAGTTATTGTTTTTAAATTTTGAATAAATTTACCGTGCTTAATATGCTCTTGCAAGGATATTTTAGGTATTCACAAATATGGTGCATAAACGTATTAAAACAGTGCATTGATATGTTTATGCATGTAACAAACTGTGTAAATTAATGTTTTATAGGCGCTTTTATTTTACGAATTCATAAGTTTTTAAATGTCAAATTTGCCTTATTTATGAACACACTCACTAAAGTGTCATTTAGCAAAATAAAGATAATTCAAAAAATTAGGAAGTTGTTTTGTGATAAATATAACAATTTTCAGTTATTAACTGCAGAGGCTTGATTTGAAGTTTATAAGGTATGAATAATTTATTATACAAAAAAACTAAAATTTTTGTTTTAATGACGAAAGAAACACGATCTCATAACGTTTTTGTGTGTTTTTTCTTGATAAAATCAGAAAGAATTTCTTAAAACTCAATATAAAAGGATATACAAATGGCTATTCACGGCATGCAATCAAATAAACACTTTAAAGTGTTAGATAACATTGTTTCTAGATATCAATTGATCGCTAAACTTATATATGACTTATTACCGTCAAATTATCAAAATCAATTATTTAAAAGTTTTAAATTTGATGGCATGGCCGTTAAATCCATAGAAGCAGTTATAAAAAGAATTGCTAGTTCGCAAAATCTACCCTGGGTTAGCTGTAAATCCCTACATGATCATTTAGTTCAAGTAATTTATGGTTTAAAAGCTTCAAAAGTTGATAGAAAAAGAAATTTAAAGTGCGATGAAAGATTTAAGTATTACTTTCAAGATGCGCTAGAGAAATTTCCAAATTTTCCAAAATTACAGCTAGCTGCCTTATATGCAGCATCTTTGAGCAACATGCACTTTGATAAAGGCGATAGTGTTGATTCAATTATCCTGCAAAGACTTGTTTATCTTGCTTTTCAATATGTAGATGACAAAACCGTTTTAGAAAAAGTTGATGATAAGTTTTTAAAAGCTCTTTTAAATGTCAACGATACTGCAACTTATGACTTAGAGTATGGTTTTGATAAAGAAGACTTTATTGATTGCTCTGTTGCCATTAATCGCGATTGTGTCTTAGGTGAGGGCTCTTTAAAGAAGAATGTCCAAAGATATAGATACAAGCAAAAGGGTATTGAGCCAGAGGATAAAGCCTTACTAGAGGAGTTTAAGCAAGAAGAGCAAAAAGCAAAGGAAGCTGAGGCTCAAGCAAAAGCAGAGCAAGAAGCGCAAGAAGCTCAGATCCAAGCTCAAGCTTCTATAAGTGAAGAGCTTGAAGATAAGAAGTCACAAAAGTTAACTCCAAATCAAGTAAGCTTTGATGATTTAAAATCAGCTTATTCTAAAAACAATGAAAAAGGCGAGACTAATGATGCTATCTCAAAGATTGCCAAAGATATTATGGCATCAGCAGTACATGCCTCATATCATGTTAATGTCACAGAAAAACAAGCTACTGCTAGAGCTAAACAACAAGCTCAAATTCAAGCTCAAGATGTGTTTGCATCCCTTGATAATCTAAAAGAAGTTTATAACTCTAAAGTCAGAGTTACCGATATTCCTCGCCCTCTTACCAAACTAGATTTACAAGATCCTCCTTTATTAGAGACAAACTACCAGAAATTTACCGGTCTTTTAGAGGTGCTCAACAAAGATGAGAAGACGGTTTTTTATAACTTTTATCCTCTCATTGAATGGTATTCAAATGGTGAGTGTAAGGTGATAAGGCGTGCTGAGGCTTGTGATCGTTTTTCTTTAAGTGGCAAAATTACCTTGCAGTGGGTTACTAATTCTACTGCTGTAAAAAAGCTTCAAGCTTTAGGTAACAATAGCATTTTAAATATCACCTTTGACAGAGAGTGGCTTGAGCCTAATCCATATGAGCCAGCTGATCGTGGTGTGCAACTACATGCTGAAGTATTATTTGGCGATAATTTAGTTCAAAGAGCAGATAAAGATGTGTTAGCTCAAAGAGCTTGCTATATCGTAAGAGCAAATGCTGATGAAGAGTCAAAGTTTGACTCTATGATCCACGTTTCTTTCTTCGGCAATGTAGATAGTAAGACTAATTTTAATGGTACCTTAGCTGTAGTTAAAACTAATTACGGTTTAATCGGTCCTTTTGTGCTCCACAAAGACATGCTTGGAAATTACTATGTAAATCCAACTAATGTTGAGAATAACTCAGTTTATTCACCTGATAAGCACTTAATTCAAAGACTAGAGAATTTAACTAAAGAAACTCATAGCGAAACTCATAATTTTAGCAATCCAATCATGCTCTTAGGTCCTAAGCATGTAAATTACCATACCATGGACGTGATTGATGATGAGACTTTACTTAAGGGCATTACCCCAAGTTTAGATCTTGATGAGGACGTAATTCACTCAAAGACTACTCAAACCTTCTCTTATTTAATGCCTAATTTTGAAGAGTTTGCTCGTGGTAGAACTGTAAGAATTATGCAGCTTTGCGCTAACTTAAAGTTTGGCAAAGATACTCAAGATCAATTCTTAAAGTTATTTGAGTATGTGGCATCTCAAAACATCGATTTCTTAAAGAACCTAACTCCTTTAATTCTTCAAAATAAGCAAATTGTCGATACATTAATTGATAACTCCTCACTAGGTGATAAAAAGCAAAAGATTGAAAAAGATATTGCCAATAAGGAAAACTCCATTAACGAGGCAAAAGAGAATTTAGCAAATCTGCAAAAACAATCTAAAGATCTTGAGTCTCAAATTAAAGAGAAAAAAGATCTCTTAAAAGCCTTTAAGGATATTGAAGCTGCGCGTGCCGAGCGTGATACCTTAAAAGAAGATTCAGAAAGATATCGTGAGCAGATTAAAAACGATAAAAAGCAATTTGAAGAGTTTGACGGCGGTTTAGCAAAATACGAAAGACGTCTCCAAACTACTGCTAACTTAGTTGCTCAATTATCCTTTGATGATGCTATTACCTCTAAGATCATGGAGGCAGCTAACTCTGGTGCGGCTAAAAACGAAAGTGATATTCGTCAAAAACGCTTTGAGGTAATTAAGGGCGTAAAGACCATTGATTATAAAGGTGAGCAATTAGTACGTCATCTATGTAATCACTTATCTCAATTACGTAAGTACGATAACTCAAACTTTGAGTACTTAAATTTACTTACCTGTATTACTCAAAACTTCTTAACTGTGATCTCTGGTGCACCAGGCTCTGGTAAGACTAGTATTTGTAATATCTTAGGTCGTGTCCTAGGTCTTAATAATATTGAAAATAAGATTAAAGATAAGACTTTGTGGAAAGATCCAAGCCTTGCTAATCGCTATATGGCAGTATCTGTAGAGCGTGGCTGGAACTCAAAGCGTGATTTTATTGGTTACTTCAACCCACTTACTCGCAACTTTGAAAGTACCGATCCACAAAGAATTGAGTGCTTTAGACAGTTAAATAAAGAAGCTTTAGAGAACTTTGATAAGTTGCCATATTTAGTACTTCTAGATGAGGCTAACTTATCGCCAATGGAATATTACTTTGCTGATTTTATGAATATCTGTGATGCTAGAAATGATACTAGCACCATCTCCTTAAGTGGTACTCAGCGTTATCAAATTCCAGACTCACTACGCTTCTTAGCAACTATCAACAATGATCATACCACCGATAGATTATCTCCAAGATTATTAGATAGAGCCTTTATCGTATCTTTGCCTCGTTCTAATTTCTCCAATGTTGAAGATGATACTTCATTGTTTGATCCAATTAACTTTAACAATTTAAAAGATGCCTTTAAGCCTTCTTTAAATGTACGTGATGCGCTAAAAGATGAGTTTGATACCATTCATGAAGGTCTATCTGATTTAAATATTCAGTTATCCTTTAGAAGTGAAAAGGCCATTTTAAATTACGTAAGTGCTATGAGTGGTTGGATTAGCCGCTTTAGAGATCTAAGTGAAGATGATCGTAATGAATATGTCATTGCTTTAGATTACGCTATCAGTCAAAAAGCACTACCTCAAATTGATTTACTAGGTGAGCAATATTCAGAGCCATTGAGCAAACTACAAAACAACTTTGAACAAATGCATTTAGATAAGTGCTCTGCAATTCTAAAGCGCATGATTGATAAAGGCCAAGACATGGATGATTACCGTTTCTTCAAGGGTTAATTTTTAATTAAGTCTAGAAGGTAATTATCTATGCATCTAAATAAAGCAAGTCTTTGGGCTTTTGATGAGTCCATTACAGAGTTCCAAAGACTTTTAGAATTTAGTCTTGATGATGTAGAAGCATCAGATCAGATTGAAGCAGGTAAATTGCAAGCAGAGTACATGCGACTTGATATGCAATTTACAGGTGACGTTTATGATCATGATAATGAGGCCAAAACCCAAGTTTTAAACGTTGAGGTTAAGGTCAATGGTGCTAAAAACAATGTCAGGGCGATTACTAAAGTTGAAACTCCTCATCAAGTTTCCATAATTTTTGAAAAACCTGATTTTGCTAGACTTATTGTCTGTTGTGATATTGAAGTAGGTTTTGTTGAGCAAAATTCTGTCTTTAATTTACACTTTGCCATTAAGTCAGCTGTTAACTTTGTTGATAAGATTGCAAATTACGTCAATAATCATTTATCACCATACCTTGTCACAACTAAAAAGTTTTCAGAGCTTACAAGTGTTGATACTCGTGATGATGACAATGACAGTATGCTACAAAGACTTACTAATTGTTTGTCTACAATTACTAGAGTCTATGAAAATCAAATCGAGTTTTTTAGAAAAAATGCTTACTTTAAGTTAAAGCAAGTAGACAAGGTTGATAGCTTTCACCGAGTAAACTCTTTTAGCTCACAGACTTTAAGATTTATTGTTGAGCACCCAGATGAGCTTACTCCCTATGATGCTAAAACTGGCATTACCTATAAGGGCAAAAACTATCTACCAAGACATACCTTAGTAACTGATAATGTCCGTGATTTTGGTATTTACGAAAATGAAGTTGTCGTAGGCTTTTTACATTTAATTATTAAAAATCTAAAAGCCTTACTTGATAAGGATGTAAGCTCAAATTTATCTGTAAACTTTGTTAAAGCTCTAGCTCATGATGATGACTTAAAAGATATCTATTCAAATCAAGATAAATTAAAAGACATCGTCCAAAACTATCTAAGACGTTTTAAAAAGTTATTTGCCGTCTACAAAGATATTTTAGATGTGGAGCAAAAATCTTTAAAGCGCTGCCCAAGACCTACTTCGGTATTCTTGTCAGTGCCTGCTTATCACTTAATTTACAAGTGTATTCGTGAGTACTTCTTAATTGATCAAGATAAGGTAGTTTTAAATGACTTTGTGATGAGTGCTATGTATAAGTCGACCTTGTACGAATACTATGTACTCTTAAAGTTAATTGCTAAGCTTGAAAGCAAAGGCTTTACCTTTGTAAAGACTCAAACCTTTGATTATGGTGAGGTCAGTGAGGTATACAATAAATCTCCTTTTGACAATATCTTTATATTTAAAAAGGATGATTTAAAACTTACTTTAACTTATCAACCGGTAATTAAGGCAGACAAGCTCTATGAAGGGGATAGACTTTACAGAAGCTTTAATGCAAGTATTTCTACAGATGGTAAATTACACTTTATCCATGACGATTTAGCCAAAACTGTCTACACTCCTGACTATCTAATTGATGTTGAAAATACCACTACTTTAACTCATAAGTTCTATGTAGTTGATGCTAAAAATAAGCCTTTAGAAAATGTTGTAAGAAATGATTTAATGACTTTGACTATGCGTTACCTATTAGGTATTAAAACTATCTACCCTCAAGATACCTTAGTTGGTGTGATGGTGTTATGCTCACAAAGGCATGCTCACTGTGTAAATCCTTTTGAGTCGGTAAAAAATCCATTGACCTCTCAAATTGAGGATAGCCCATTTAAGATCTTTACTTTAAATGAGAACAGTGGGGATGATGAGATAAGTTTGCCAAGTAGTCTTTTTAGCTAGATTTAAGTTAAAAAAAGCCTTCAGCCTAAGCTGAAGGCAACTACCAACAGGCAAATTGTGTAAGTTGATATTACTTTCTTAAGTACTTATCAACTGCTGCTGCGCATTGTCTACCTTCAGCGATAGCATATACGACTAATGATTGGCCCTTGCGACCATCACCTGCAGCAAATACTTTTTCATTTGAGGTTTGATATGCGCTCTCACCCTCAACTGCAGCTTTAATGTTGCCGCGCTTATCAGTATCAAGGTTGAACTCCTTGATTAAAGCTGATGATGGATGAGAATAACCCATAGCAATTAGTACTACATCAGCCTTGATCTTGCCTTCTGTACCTTTAATACCCTCAAAGTGACGACCTTCACCCCACTTTACCTTTTCAGTAACAACAGCTTCTAGCTTGTCCTTACCCTCAAAAGCAGTGGTGTTAGTTGAGAAGAGACGAGTGCAACCTTCTTCATGTGAAGTTGAGGTGCGCTTGATCTTCTTCCAATCAGGCCATGCAACTAGTGGATCAACAGTCTCTGGTAACTCATCATGGTAATCAAGCTGAGTAACAGAAGCTGCGCCCTTACGAATTGAAACACCGATACAATCTGATGCAGTTTCACCACCACCGATAACTACGACATTCTTGCCACGTACATCGATTGGGTTAATGCAATCACCATTGTTCTCACGGTTTTGAGCAATTAGAAAATCTAGTGCAAAGTAGATGCCCTTTAAGTCACGGCCAGGTAACTTGAGATCACGAGGAGCCTCTGAGCCAGGAGCTAGCACTACTGCATCGTATTCTTTTAAGAGCTCATCACCACGAACCTCTTTTAGAGAGTCATTGTGAACACCGTTTTCTAGGTTAGAGATCTTGCCAACAATAGTTGAAGTCTTAAAGGTGATACCCTCAAGTTCAAGTTGAGCAATACGTCTGTCTAGAATTGATTTTGGTAGCTTAAAGTCAGGAATACCATAACGGAGTAAACCACCAACTTTGTTCATCTTCTCTAAAACAGTTACAGTGTGACCATAGCGGTTTAACTGCTGAGCTGCAGCTAGGGCAGCAGGACCTGAGCCTACCACGCAAACCTTCTTGCCAGATTTATTCTCGTTGACAAGTGGTTTTACAAAGCCTTGCTCAAAAGCAAAATCTGCAATCTTACGTTCTACTGACTTGATACCTACAGACTTTCTGTGGATACCTAAAGTACAACCTTCTTCACATAAAGCAGGGCAGATACGACCTGTGATCTCTGGGAAGTTATTAGTTGCTGAGAGAACGTTGTAAGCCTTTTTCATCTCACCTTCAGATACGAACTCGTTAAAATCAGGTGAGTCGTTGTGTAAAGGGCACTCGTGCATGCAGAATGGGATACCACAATCCATGCAACGACCTGCCTGTACCTTAGCCTCTTCATCAGTTAAGGTACCATAGATTTCGCAGAAGCTCTTAACACGCTCTTCAACGCTTACGTGAGGCTGCTCAATGCGCTCAAATTCGATAAAACCTCTTAAAAAGCCCATTTTACTGTGCCTCCTTCATAGCTTTTAATGCATTGAAGTATTCAACAGGGAATACCTTGACGAAGTGACCTAACTCTACATTTAGGTTCTCTAAAATTCTCTTAGCAACTTGTGAGCCTGTAGCATTTAAGTGCTTAGTTAAGAGAGTCTTAATTACTTCTTCATCAGACATACCATTGTGTAGAGGTACAGATGGATCAGCTTTAGATGCCTCAGTTACATTTGAAATGTAGAAAGCACCCTTGGCAATCTTAGACTTAAAGGTATCGTCTTTATCGTATACATAAGCCATACCGCCTGACATACCGGCTGCGAAGTTTCTACCAGTATTACCAAGAACCATTACAGTACCACCTGTCATGTACTCACAACCGTGGTCACCGCAACCTTCTGATACGGCATCGGCACCAGAGTTACGTACGGCAAATCTCTCACCGGTGACACCGCTAAAGTAAGCTTCACCTGAGGTTGCACCGTATAAGCAAGTGTTACCACAGATAATGTTCTCTTGAGGATCACCATCAAAGGCTGCGCTCTTGTGAACAGCGATGATACCGCCTGACATACCCTTACCTACGTAGTCATTAGCAACACCGGTTAAATCAAGAGTGATACCTTTTTCAAGGAAGGCACCAAATGATTGACCTGCAGTACCTGATAACTTAAAGGTTACAAAGTTGTCGTTAAGCTTAGTCTTTAAAGCAGCAATCACACCTGAGGTGTAAGTACCTACAGAGCGGTTTACGTTGACAACAGGGCTTGTGATAGTAATTGCTTTACCTGACTTAATTGCAGATAGTACCTTATCTTCAAACTGCTTGTCTAAAGCCTTATCAATCTCGTGCTGTTGAGCAATCTCATGGTGAGATACTTCGTTTTCAAAAGCAGGATCTTTAAAGAAGATCTTCTCAAAGCTTAAGTTACGTGCCTTAACAAAGTCGCTATCTTCAACTTTCTCAAGAAGCTCAGCATGACCAATTAAGTCTTCAAACTTTCTAAAGCCTAATTGAGCCATTAACTCACGAACTTCACGAGCTACATAGTGGAAGTAGTTTTCAAGTTGCTCAGGACGACCCACAAACTGCTTACGAAGCTCAGGATCTTGAGTTGCAATACCAGTTGGGCAAGTGTTCTTTTGGCACTTACGCATGATGGTACAACCCATACATACTAGAGGAGCGGTACCAAAACCAAACTCGTCTGCACCTAATAAAGCACCGATAATTACGTCACGGCCGGTCTTAATCTGACCATCAACTTGTAGTTTTACACGAGAACGGAGCTTGTTCATAACTAAGGTTTGCTGAACATCAGCTAAACCAATTTCCCAAGCAGAGCCTGCGTGTTTTACAGATGATGCTGGAGCTGCACCAGTACCACCATCGTGACCTGAAATTACGATATGATCAGCCTTACACTTAGCTACACCAGCTGCAACAGTACCGATACCAACTTCTGATACTAGTTTTACTGAAATATCAGCTTTAGTATTAGCAAGTTTTAAATCAAAGATTAGCTGTGCTAAATCCTCAATTGAGTAAATATCATGGTGAGGTGGAGGTGAAATTAAACCAATACCAGGTAGTGAGTGACGGAGGCTACCAATGTACTTAGATACCTTGTGACCTGGTAACTGACCGCCTTCACCAGGTTTTGCACCTTGAGCTAGCTTAATTTGGATTAAATCAGCAGTTGATAGGTAATCGGTAGTTACACCAAAACGACCTGATGCTACCTGCTTGGTGCGTGAGCGTAGTGAATCGCCCTTGTGTAGAGGAATATCTACAACAACATCATCACCTAAGAGCTCCTTAGTTGAGGTCTCATGGTCAATAATGCCATCACGACGAGGATCTTCACCACCTTCACCTGAGTTTGACATCGCACCCATACGGTTCATAGCAATTGCCATGGTGGTATGAGCTTCTGTTGAAATTGCACCCATTGACATCGCAGCGCAAGCAAAGCGGTGGATAATGCTCTCTTCGCTTTCAACTTCGTTAATGTCAATTGGATTAGTCTTCTTGAACTTAAATAAACCACGGATGGTCATTAAGCGCTTAGACTGGTTGTTGATGATCTCTGAGTACTTCTTATACTCATCATATGAGCCAACACGAACAGAACGCTGTAAATGTACTACAGCATCAGGTGTCCACATGTGCTCTTCGCCATCATAACGCCAGTTGAGGTCGCCACCTTGAGCTAAAGACTGATCTTGAAGTTCAATCTTCTTAAAGGCTGCAACGTGAGTATTTACTGCCTCTTGAGCAATATCAAATAGGCCTACACCTTCAATTGGGCTTGGGGTGTTAGTAAAGTACTTATCAACAAATTCTGATGATAAACCCACAGCTTCAAAGATCTGAGCACCAATGTAAGACATATAAGTACAAATACCCATCTTAGCCATGGTCTTGTATAGACCCTTATCAATAGCATGGATGTAATTGTCTTGATATATCTTAGCGGTCTTAGCATCAGGTGCTAGCTCTGATACTACACGAAGTGCTACATATGGGTGAATTGCTTCAGCACCATAACCGCCTAATAGAGCAAACTGATGTACAGTACGAGCTGAGCCTGTCTCTACAACAAGACCGGTACTTGTACGTAAGCCGTTATCAACTAAGCATAGGTGAACAGCTGAGGTTGCTAAAAGTGCTGGAATTGCTAATCTATCAGCGCCTACCTTTCTATCAGATAGAATTAAGATGTTGATACCTGATTTTACAGCATCGATAGCTGCAGCACGAATAGATGCTAAGCGAGCTTCAATACCATCTTTACCCCAAGATAGTGGATAGGTAATATCAATTTCTTTTGAGCGGAACTTGTTATCAGTAAACTTAGAAATGTTTCTGATCTTCTCCATCTCTACAGCATCTAAAATTGGCTGTTGAACCTCTAAACGAATTGGAGGATTGTTATCCATAATGTTTAGAAGATCAGGACGTGGACCAATGAATGATACTAAAGAGGTAACCATCTCCTCACGGATTGGGTCAATAGCAGGGTTTGTAACCTGAGCAAATAACTGACGGAAGTAGTCATAGAAGCACTTTGACTTACTTGAAAGTACAGCTAATGGAGCATCATTACCCATTGACAACACAGGCTCTTGACCATTGATTGCCTTAGGCTTTAATAAACGCTCAACATCTTCACGGGTGTAACCAAAGACGCCCATTAAAGCTTTAGTAGTTAGATTTAGACCAACAGCTGATGGCTCTTCTTTAATCTCGTCTAACTTAATACGAACCTTATCAGTCCACTCTTGATATGGACGTAAGGTTGCTAAAGTTGTCTTAATCTCTTTATCATCGATGATACGGCCTTGCTCAGTATCAATTAAGAGCATACGACCTGGCTCTAATCTCCAGTGACGAGCAATACGGCTCTCATCAATCTTTAAGGTACCTTCCTCAGATGCTAAGATCACTAAGTCATCTTTAGTTACGATGTAACGAGCAGGACGTAGACCGTTTCTGTCTAAGGTTGCACCGATTTGACGACCATCTGTGAAAGCAACTGCTGCAGGACCATCCCATGGCTCCATCATCGCTGCATAGTACTCATAGAAAGCACGTAGCTTTGGATCCATTAGTGCATCTTTTTCCCAAGCAGAAGGGATCATCATCATGGCAGCTTGTGCTAGTGAATAACCTGATAGAGTTAATAACTCAAATACGTTATCAAAAGAAGCTGAATCTGACTGACCATGGAAAATTAAAGGCCATAGTTTTTCAAGATCTTTACCAAATACTGGAGATGAAATCTTCTTTTCACGAGCCTTAATCCAGTTGAAGTTACCACGTAGAGTGTTGATCTCACCATTGTGAGCAATCATTCTAAATGGGTGGGCAAGTGACCACTGTGGGAATGTATTAGTAGAGAATCTTTGGTGGATTAGCGCAATTGCTGAAGTGCAACGGCTATCTTTTAAATCTTTGTAATATTCACCAACTTGGTTTGCAAGTAACTGACCTTTATAAACGATAGTACGTGCAGAGAAAGATGGAATATAGAATTCTTTACAGTGTTTTAGTTTTAGATTTGAAATTGCAATAGATGAAGTTTTGCGAATGATATATAACTTACGCTCTAGAGCATCGGTTACTAAAACATCAGGTGAGTGACCTACGAAAATCTGTCTAATTACAGGCTCTTTTTCGCGAACAACAGGAGACATTGGAATAGTCTCATTTAGAGGAACATCTCTCCAGCCTAAAATAATCTGACCTTCGGCGAGAATTGCTCTTTCAATTTCCTCTTGGCAAGCATGTCTTGAAGCTTCCTCACGTGGTAGGAATACCATACCTACACCGTATTCACCTGGAGGTGGTAGCTTTACGCCAAGACGCATCATGTCATCGCGGTAAATCTGATCTGGGATTTGGATTAGAATACCAGCACCATCGCCTTGTAGTGGATCAGCGCCTACTGCTCCACGGTGGGTCAAGTTCTTTAAAACCTCTAGACCTTGACTGACGATGCTGTGGCTTTTTTGACCTTTGATGTGAGCGATAAAGCCAACGCCGCAAGCGTCATGCTCATACTCACTTCTGTATAAGCCAGAATTAGTCATTATGTGTCACCTTTTGCGAGTGGTATATATACAACAAGGGCCCTGTGAGGGCCCTTTTTAATTATTGCCTCAGTTTGTGAAGCTTATTTTTTTTACTTTTATAACCTAATTATTTAGATTATAGAGCGTAGTAAAGCTCGAACTCAGCTGGATGTGGAGTTGAACGTACGCGAGTATCTTCAGCTGCCTTTAAGTCGATGTAAGCTTGGATCATATCCTCTGAGAATACACCGCCAGCAGTTAAGTAATCGTGGTCAGCAGCTAGAGCCTTTAGAGCCTCATCTAGAGAGCCACAAACCTGTGGAATGTTAGCAGCTTCCTCTGGAGGTAGGTCGTATAGGTTCTTATCCATAGCCTCACCTGGGTCGATCTTGTTTAGAATACCATCAAGACCTGCCATTAACATTGCTGAGAATGCTAAATATGGGTTTGCCATACAATCAGGGAAACGAACCTCGATGTGGGCAGCCTTAGGGTTGATTGAATATGGAATACGGATTGAAGCTGAACGGTTAGCAGCTGAGTAAGCTAGCATTAAAGGAGCCTCGAAACCTGGAACTAGACGCTTGTATGAGTTAGTTGATGGGTTTGTGAAAGCGTTTAATGACTTAGCGTGCTTGATGATACCACCGATGTACCATAGAGCCTCTTGTGATAGACCGCCGTATAGGTTACCTGCGAAGATGTTCTTACCATCTTTACCAATTGACTGGTGGCAGTGCATACCTGAACCGTTGTCTCCGAAGATTGGCTTTGGCATGAAGGTAGCAGTCTTACCATACTGGTTTGCTACGTTCTGTACAACATACTTGTAAATCTGAACTTCATCAGCTTTCTTAGTTAATGAGTTGAACTCAGTTGCAATTTCGTTCTGACCTGCAGTTGCTACTTCGTGGTGGTGAGCCTCAATTACTAGACCCATTTCCTGCATTACTTTACACATAGCAGAACGGATGTCCTGTGAAGAATCAACTGGAGGTACTGGGAAGTAACCGCCCTTAACAGCTGGACGATAGCCCTTGTTACCGCCTTCGTACTCAGTAGCTGAGTTCCAAGCAGCTTCGATATCGTCGATAGCTACAAATGAACCTGAAATATCTGACTTGAAACGAACGTCGTCGAATAAGAAGAACTCTGGCTCTGGACCAAAGAATGCCTTGTCACCGATACCGGTTGACTTTAAGTACTCTTCAGCGCGCTTTGCAACTGAACGTGGGTCACGGTCGTAACCAGTTAAAGTCTGTGGCTCTAAAATATCGCAACGAACGATGATGGTTGGATCTGCATAGAATGGATCAAGCATTACAGTCTCGATATCAGGCATTAAGATCATGTCTGACTTGTCGATACCACGCCAGCCAGCGATTGATGAACCATCGAACATCTTGCCTTGCTCGAAGAACTTCTCATCGATGCAAGAAATAGGTAGAGAAATGTGCTGCTCTTTACCCTTAGTATCTGTAAATCTTAAATCAGCAAAAACAACGTCGTTGTCTTCGATGAGTTTCTGTACGTCCTTGAATTCCATTTAGGCGCTCCTAATTTCAAATGAATGGGCTTTTCACGTGCCCGTATTTAGTGTCTAGGTAAATTTTCGTGTTATTAGTGATATAAGTCAAAAGATATTTGCTAAGGCACTAAAACTACACACTTTATTTTACTATATGTTGTAATTTGGTGCGACATTATTAAAATCTTTTTAAAACAAATATTTAACCTAAAATTGTGAACTGTATCTACTTAAGTGCACTAAATTTCTTAATTGCAAAAAAATGCTCAACTTAGTGTTATCATATTGAAAATAAAAGAAAATTGATTTTGCACTATAAAAAACTCCAAAAAATAGCGTTGCACTATTTTTGATCTTAAGCTTTTTAAAAATGTGCATTAATTTGGGTAAAAAAAAGGCATGAACTAAGTCATGCCAAAGTGAGTTTATGAAAATTTAAAGGCTTTATCAATAAGCGCACGTAAAACACCGTCGTTTACGGCGGTGATATAAGTGCGCGGTAAAATAATTTGACAACTCTGTTGTAAGA
>ONCS01000115.1 GCA_900316375.1 uncultured Succinatimonas sp.
CACCTCTAGATGAAGATAGGTCTTAAGTAGCAATATTTAAGGTCTGATCTTCGAAGCCTCTCCCTTTAGGGAGAGGTTATTCACAAAATGAGTTGCTTTTGCATTGAATAATTTAGACTTTTTTTTACTAAAAGTGTTGACAGCTCTTAATTGTACCTATATAATGCTCTCCGTTTTCAAGACAACTTGAAAGCAAATTTTAAAGGTGTTCCTCCTTAGTTCAGTCGGTAGAACGGCGGACTGTTAATCCGTATGTCGCAGGTTCAAGTCCCGCAGGAGGAGCCAAAATCTTAAAAACGAGGCTACCAATTAGGTAGCTTTATTTTTTTCTACGTTCCCTATCTCAAAATCAAGTTTTCCTTATTGCATTTTCATCTACTCCTCATAAGATATTAGTATAAGGAGTTTTGTCTATGAAAAAAGCTTTAATTGTATATACCAACGGTACTGAAGATGTAGAAGCAACTGCAGTACTTGATGTGCTACACCGTGGTGGTGTAGATGTAAAAACTGCAGCTATCCATGCTGATGGCTCACGTCTTGTAAATTGTGCTCATGGCTCAGTATTTTTATGCCAGCACAATATCGAAGATGTTGAAGGTGAGTTTGACGTAATTATAGTTCCAGGTGGTCCTGGTACTAAGAGTTACACAGGCTGTCCTAAGCTTATTGACATGCTAAAAGCTCAAAAAGCTCGTAAAGGACTAATTGCAGCTATTTGTGCTGCCCCTGGTGTAGTTTTATACGGTGAAGGTATTTTACAAGATCCAACTAAAGCTAGTTGCTACCCTGGCTGTGAATGCGGTGGTAAGTTTAGCCATGATGGTGTAAGCGTAAATGCTGATGAGAACATCATCACCGGTCGTTCTGCACATTATGCTATTGCTTGGGGCCTTGAGGTTTTAAAAGCTCTTGAAGGACAAAAGGTAGCTGATGATGTAGCTACTGCCCTACTAGTAATTAACGACTAGTGATCTTTATATCAATCCACTTTCAACAAAAATGCCTCGTTCCCGAGGCATTTTTAATCTGCAAATAGTCTGAAAAAACTAATTACTGCTTAAACCACTTATCGTAGATCTTTTGATAAGTGCCATTATCTTTAATGGTCTTCAAGCCAGCGTTAATCTTCTCCATTAAAGCGGTATTGCTCTTATTAGTGATAATACCAAGATCAGCTGCGTTTACTGCGCTCTCTTCAACGTAGGCTAAATCTTTATCTTGAGTTTGAACTAGATAGAACTGCTGTTCAGGGGTACCGGTAATGGCTGCATCACATACACCTTTTTTAAGCTCCATGTAAGCTTCTGGCATAGTGTTGTAGGTAATTACATTAGCATTCTAAATACCTTGAGCGATATTTGCTCCAACTGAGCCAATTTGTACGCAGATAGGCTTGCCCTTTAGATCATCCATTACCTTGAATTTACCAAGATCAGCTGTTCTTACCATCATACCTTGAGCTGCAACATAGTAAGGATCAGAGAATAATACCTGCTTTTCACGCTGTGGATTTTTAGTCATACCAGAGATAGCAGCATCAATTGAGTGAGATAGTACTGCAGGAATTAGACCATCAAATTGCATAGCCTGCATTTGAACATCCATATCTACAGCATCACCAATGGCTTTCATTACATCAATATCAAAGCCTATGATCTCATTTGACTTATCATCAACAAAGTCAAATGGCGCAAAGGTAGGCTCGGTACCTACGACCATTTTATCTTTAGCTAAAGCAAAGTTTGAAACAGTTGCAAGAACCGCTGCAACTAAAAGAGATTTAGAAAAGCTCATAAAAAACTCCATAAGTCTTGTTAACTACTGACATTATGGGGCTTTTTTTCACTAGTTTTAAAAGAAAATGTTGTTTTGTGTAAATTTAGTGCACTAAAGCACCATCATAATCTTGGTCGTATCACCAATGCTTAGGTCTTTTCATGTGATGCTCTTAGTATTCCCTATGCATTTGACTTCACCAAGACTTTTGTAAATGTCCTAATCAATCCTTACCAAATTACCAATCCGGATGATGGTGATGTGGGTGACGTGGTCTACGTGGCCATGGCCCATGTCCAAAATGTCTAGGAGGTGGTGGGCCCCACATTGGTCCTGGAGGAGGTGGTGGTGGAGGTGGCGCAAAATGATGAGGGCCTGGGCCAAAGCGAGGACCAGGACCTGGCTCTGAGAACTGATAGTTGCCACCAGCGCTATGACCGCCGCGGTCAACATTGTAATAGAAGCCAAAGCTTTCACCGGCAAAACACATAGGTGTTGCACCGATTAAAAAAGCTAAGATTAGGCAATTTCTAAGTTTCATACAAACTCCTTCTTTATTTGTATGTCTTAAGTATAGTTTTGCTTACTTAGCTTTATATTAGCTTGACGAATTTCTAGTTTTTGTACAATTATTTAAATCTATCTACCACAAATGCCACCAAGGCTTAGAGGCCTTAACTGCACCTAAGGTATCTAATCTATCGCAGATAAGGCCACAAATAGACTTATTGTCATCAGGCTCGCCCCAAGGAGTCTTCATTAGAACTTTAGCAGCACCTGTGACATGACCTACTACATAGATGTGGAATTTACCCTCTTTAATTGCATTTACAATAGAAGTTTTTAAAACTAACTGATGAATGCAAGAACAAGGGATGATCACACCTTGGGTACCGGTGAGACCTCTGAGCTTACATATTCTAAAAAAGCCTTCAATCTTCTCATTAACGCCACCTACTGGTTGCACATCACCGAATTGATCTACAGCTCCGGTTACGGCTAAGTCTTGACGGATAGGAAGATCAGCAAGTGAGGAAATTACCGCACAAAGACCGGTTAAAGAGGCTGAGTCACCATCAATTTCACTGTAGCTTTGCTCAAATACTAAGCTAGCTGATACTGGAAGTGGTTGCTCTGAGGCAAACTCATCAGATAAAAAGCCATTGATGATCATCATCGCTTTAGCATGGATTTGACCAGCCAGCTCAGCTTTTCTTTCAATATCGATAACGTCACCATCACCACCTGCGCGCAAGGTAGCAGTAATTCTTACAGGCTCACCATATTCATAGGTAGTACCCGCGGTTTCAATGACACTTAAGCCATTGATCTGTCCTGTAACCTCACCTTCAGTATCAAGTAAAATCTGATCATCGCGGTGGTTACGAAGTTCCATTTGTGCAAGATAATTTAATCTAAAATCAGCTGCACCTATAGCTTTTAAAACATCGTTATAGGTAACTACAGATCCTTTTGAATATTGATTAGCCTCAGTTACAAGTGAGATAAGTTTAAGTTCAGGAATACCGATATAGCGTCTATCTCCACTTTGACGAGTAGACCAAATACATAAAAGCTCAATTGCCCTATTATCAAAGTCTTTGACACCAAACTTTTCTTTATAGCTTGAAACAAGGCTTCCCATCATTTCCATGGCACCTACAATAGAAAATTCTAAGACAATGTCAGCACGGAGCACATTATCTAAAGTAGGCCACATCATATTAAGGTTAGCAATGTCATTAGCATCGCCACATAAAACAAGCTTTAGAGAGGTGTTTTGGGCAAGACAAGCATCAGCCATACCTAGCCACTTAGGATGGTCAATTAAATGTGAGCATGGCATGATGACAAATCCATCAGAGGTTAGTACGCCATCTTCTTTGTCAGAACCAAAGAGCTCAAATTTAGTAGGAGCATAGGCAATGGTTGGCTCTACTTTAGCTACATTTTGCACAAGCTCATTGGCTAAATCGATGGTATCAACACTTGAGACACCACAAAGTAACATTACCTTATGAGTCTTACTTACCATTAAAGTCTTTAAAGCATTGATAGCACGTAATTGAAGCTTAGCAAAAGAGCGAGGTTCTAAAGTACTAGTATCTTTAAAGCTTGCCTTTTTAATAATCGGTAGTAAATCTTTATACTCAAGCTCAAGGACAGCATCTTCTGCCTCTTGGGCCTCTTTAGTATTTTCAGTAAAAACGTATTTCAAGATTATTCCTGTCTTTTATTTTCTAATTCTGTGTAAATCGCGTATTTTAAGCCATTTTATTTAGATTCAAAAGAGTAAATTAAATCAACAGATTGATCCATTGAGGAGATGAATTCTAAATAGAGTTTACGCATGATTTCATAGCGAATTTTAAATTCATTTAAAGAGTTAAACACACCATAGCCATAGGATAGACGGATACGATTAGTAATATAGGTTTGAACTTCTACCTGTGTATCATTACCAGTGCCAGAGGAGCCAAACTGCACACCATCCATACCAAAGATGCCAACTACAGAATTGATAAGACCTGTTGTAGTACCTAAGCCTAAGGACATTAAAAGCTGAGTACTTGCGTTATCAGTGTTAGTTGAGACGGTATCAGTTTTTTCAAGGCCATGACCATATAGAAGATATGACAAGATCTCGTTTTGACTCATCGCAGGCTTTGAGAATAACTTAATATCTAAATCCTGTGTTCTGCCTTTAACTTGCACACCGGCTACTACATCATCGTCAATAGTGCTTTGATCAACAACCACCTCAGCATCCACATATGGATTAAAGACGTTGCCTTTAAAAATAGCTTCAGCCTTGTTTACTATAAACTTATGACCGTACAGCTCAGCATGGCCATTATCTAAAAAGAGTTTGCCATCACCTATGATGGTAGTTCTATCTGACTTTTTAGTAATATGGACATTACCAAAAGCATCAGCCTTAAGTCCCATGGCATCAACTTTAATATTCTTACCTAAAGCTACATTGACATCTAATTCCATGTCATTGTTAAGACTTTTTACTCTAAGCTTGTTGACTGTCTTAGTTAAGTTAGAATTATCGTCAACAAAGATTTCATCCA
>ONCS01000085.1 GCA_900316375.1 uncultured Succinatimonas sp.
ATATTTTTCAAAAGTTGCTTTAACCGCATCTAAATTTTGGGAAGGAGCAAAGCGCTGACACAAAGCAACAGCAACATTTAGCTTTTCTTTGTCATCAGTTACTTCAGCAATAGTGCCTTGGACAATGGTACTAGCGTAATCTGTTGAAAACGCTACTTCATCAACCTTTTCAAAACATACAAAGCATAAAGATACTTTGTTATTTTGCTTAATTAAATCAATCTTGCGGCCAACATTTGACTTGCAGTGGAAGTAGAAACAATTGTCATATCTAAAGACATTGATAGGCACTCCATAAGGAGTACCATCTACAGATGATAGAGACAACACCGCATAAGAACTTTTATCAGCAATTAACAAAGCCTCATCAGGAGTTAAAGCTCTGTCTTTGCGTCTTACTTTAGTGTATTTGTCCTCTACCATCTTTTGCTCTTTTCTATTTTTTGAAAATTGTGTTCTAATTATTTGAAAATTGTTTTAGAACACAACTGTCTTATTGCCGTGAATAAATACCTTATCATCTAAGACTTTATTGACTGCACGCATTAGCACCATTTGCTCGACATCGTGACCTGCTTTAGCTAAGGTCTCAGGATCATAACGATGATTTACCTTAATTACGTCTTGAGCAATAATTGGGCCTTCATCAAGATTGTTAGTTACAAAGTGAGCAGTTGCACCAATTAACTTAACACCACGGTTATAAGCTTGTAAGTAAGGTTTTGCACCGATAAAAGCTGGTAAGAAAGAGTGGTGAATGTTAATGATCTTGCCAAGTGGGTAATGACCTACAAACTCAGGGCTTAGAATACGCATGTATTTTGCTAAAATGACATAATCAGGATTGCAACCATCGATTACTTCCATCATACGTTTTTCTTGCTCTTCTTTGGTAATGCCATCAGTGCTTACTAACTTAAATGGCACATCAAACTTCTCTGCTAATGGTCCTAAGTCTGGGTAGTTACCTGCAACTAATACGATATCAGCGTTCATTGCACCAGAGTATGCCTTCATTAAAAGCTCACCTAGGCAATGAGACTCTTTAGTAACTAGCACACATAATTTCTTGCGGCCAGTGCCTACTAGACGTACATGAGCACCTTGTGGGAGTACACCTGTTACAGTGTTTACAAAGGTCTCATTAGATTTTTCATCAGAGAACTCACCTTCAATTACAGTTCTCATAAAGAACTTGTTATCCTCAGATGAAGCAAACTGATCTTGTCTTATTACGTTGAAATGGAACAATGAGCAAACATTGGTGATCTTTGCAATTAGACCAACATCATCAGTACACTCAGTTAATAGAATTCTTTTTTCCATGATATTCACTAAAATTCAAAAAGTTATGTGCCTATTGTATATGCTGTGCAGAGATTACTAAAGGTGACAAGAAAATGCTCTTTTTTAGCACAATAAAAAATATTAGTTACTGATTTTAACAGTATTTTTACCAAGATTTCAGAAAAACAGAGATTTTTATGCTCAAATGTTAATATTAGGAATGCTTACTAACTATTTTATATAAATTCTAAAAAAGTCGAACTAAAATATTATATTTCAATAAGTTATCTGATTGTTATTACCTAATTTTAATATAAATTCTGAAATTTCACTTCACTTTAAACCATACAAAAGCTAAATTTCGTGCCATAACGGTGCAATTTTTTCAAAAATCGTCATGTATAGTTTTTTTTAAGATTATGTTTACAATGAAGATATCAAAGAAGTTCAACACATGTCTAAAGGAAGACTTTTATAATGGCAATTGATGATACTCTACCTGCATTAGATAAGTATGCAACACTTATGATCCCTGGTAAGGATCCAATTAAGCTTCCTATTTTAAAGGGTACCTTAGGACCTGAGGTTATCGATATTCGTGAGCTTGGTAAGCAAGGTTACTTTACCTACGATCCAGGCTTTGTATCAACAGCTTCATGTATGTCACGCATTACCTTCATTGATGGTAAGAAAGGTGTCCTACTATATCGCGGTTATCCAATTGATCAGCTTGCAACTAAGTGTGATTATCTAGAAGTATGTCACCTTCTATTTAAAGGTGAACTTCCAAATAAAGAGCAATATGAGAGCTTTGTTCATCGTATCAAGCACCACTCTCTAGTTCATACTCAGATGGAATCATTATTCCAAGCCTTCCGTCGTGACTCTCACCCGATGGCTGTGCTATGTGGTGTGGCTGGTGCGCTATCTGCCTTCTATCACGATAAGTTAGATATTTACGATCCTGAGCACCGTGAGTCAACTGCAGTACGTCTTGTTGCTAAGATGCCAACTCTAGCAGCGATGTCATACAAGTACTCAATTGGTCATCCTTTCGTATATCCACGTAACGATTTAAGCTATACCGCTAACTTCTTGCACATGATGTTCTCAACCCCATGTGAAGAGTACAAGGTAAACCCAATTGTTGAAAAAGCATTAGACAGAATCTTTACACTTCATGCTGATCACGAGCAAAACGCTTCAACATCATCAATGAGACTTGCTGGCTCATCTGGTGCTAACCCATATGCATGTATTGCAGCAGGTGTAGCATCTTTATGGGGTCCTGCTCACGGCGGTGCTAACGAAGCTTGCTTACGTATGTTAGAGGGAATTGGTTCAGTTGATCGTATTCCTCAATATATTGCTCGTGCTAAAGATAAGAATGATCCATTTAGATTATTCGGTTTTGGTCACCGTGTTTATAAGACCTTTGACCCACGTGCTATTGTAATGAGAGATACTTGTCATGAAGTTCTAGATGCACTTCACTTAGATAACAATCCTCTATTAAAGGTAGCAACCGAGCTTGAGAAGATTGCACTGTCAGATGAGTACTTCATTGAGCGTAACCTATACCCTAACGTTGATTTCTACTCAGGTATTATTCTAAACGCTATTGGTATTCCAACCTCAATGTTTACCGTAATCTTCGCACTAGCAAGAACCATCGGTTGGATCTCCCACTGGAACGAAATGAGACAGACTGCTGACTCTCGCCTAGGTCGTCCTCGTCAGATTTACGTGGGCAAGGAATTACGTAAAGTAAAGCCTATGTCAAAGCGTTAATTTTAAGATTGAAGATAAGTTTAAGGGATGCAATTGCATCCCTTATTTATTTGTAGATAGTCAATTTATGAGTCCATTTTTCTAATAGACTCCTAAAGATACTAGATTAAGTTAGTGTCCTTTAACACTGCCTTAATACTATTAGCACTAAAGTGAAGTGCCTCAAGCTCATCATCAGGTAATGGCAGTGCAAGTCTCTTTTCAACACCATTAACGCCTACTACAGATGGTAGTGATAATGAGACATCTGATAGACCATACTCACCGTCAAGTGACATTGATACAGGAACGACAGCCTTTTCATCAAAGAACACAGCCTGAGCAAGTCTAATTGCACCTGCTGCAATACCAGTATTAGTCCAACCTTTAGCATCATTTACATCATATGCTGACTTTACCACCTGCTTTTTAATTGACTCATGATCAAGACTTACCTCAGGAAAGTATTTACCTAGATCATTTAATCTAATACCACCAATTGATACAGTAGACCAAGCAGGGAATGCTGAGTTTCCATGCTCACCTAGCATATAGCCATTGATATCTTGGGGGTTAACCTTAAAGTGCTGTGATAGCACGTATCTAAAGCGTAAAGTCTCTAAGGTGGTGCCGGTACCAAATAACCTATTCTTAGGCCAATCAAACTTAGTTGCTGCAAGGTAAGTTGTAACATCTAATGGGTTTGAAATCATGATGAAAATTGCATCACGATTGTATTTAGTAACCTCAGTCATTACATCAGTAATTACTTTTACATTGCGATGAGCTAGAGCTAGTCGTTCTGTCTCACCTGGAAGAATTGAGCCACCAGCTGCACAGATAATTACATCAGCATCTTTAACCACATCAAAGCCACCAGAGTAGACCTTTAGATTATGATTGATAGGTGATGATATTGAGTGAGCCATGTCTAAGGCTTCACCAAAGGCAACGTTATTTTTAATATCAACGCAGGCAATCTCAGCTGCAATATTAGTAGATACTGCTTTAGATAGAACTTCTGAGCCAACATGGCCAAGACCGATGATGGCAAGTTTGTGGATCTTCATATAAACCTCATATAGTGTAGTGTTTTTAGTACTATACACTTAATGCGTAACAGGTCAATCTTCGGCATTGTTTAACTAATCCTAAACTTTTTGTATTCTCGAGGCATAACATCAAGGGGGTGTTTGCCATGA
>ONCS01000005.1 GCA_900316375.1 uncultured Succinatimonas sp.
TAGGCTGTGAAGCCCCCGCTTCAAAAGCGTAGCTTTAAGCGGTGAGTGGTTGACTAAAGTACACTTGCTTGATGGCAGCCTCATGATATTTATCCTTGTTTTTCTTCATGATCTCGATATCAGAGAGCAAACCTTCGTGATTAGCAGCGCCAATTACGCGTTCTCCTTCGATTACAAAGATATCAGGACTTTCACCTTTACGAACTTTATCTAGTTGAGATGAGATCTCAAATTCGCTGATTCTTACCTTACATTTTGTATCTTGTTCAAACTTAGTGGCTACATCTTTAATCGATTGAGCGCGGCCTAAGCCTTCCCATACATTTAGAACACAATCATCTGCAAAAGCGCAAACCGTGCCTAATATGCAACCGATTGCGATCATAGATTTTAAGATCTTAATTGCACTAAAATTCCTTATAATTTGTTTGTTGTTGTGAATTTATCATATATGAAAACTTGATAAATAAGGGATTTATCTTTGATAAATGGGGTAATAAATTAAGCAAATTTTACAAGTTGCAAACGTGATCAAAAATAATTGCCCTTATCGATAACGAAAATTGTTTGTATTAGATAAAAATCGGAAAATAAGATCCACTAATGTTAAGTGGATCTTAAATGTGAAATGATTAGAACTGTAGATCGCTAATTGCTGAGTTAAAGGTAGTGTCGGTGTTGTAACCTTCAGCTTCAATGTGGTGTAGGGCAGTGCTCATTACATCGGCAACTTGATCCATGTGTCTATCAGATGGAATAGAGTTGGCTTTTTCTACTTGTGCAAATAAAGCACTTGAGAAATCATCATTTACAATCAAATCACTATTTAATAGATCATTGATTGGGGTAAGCTCAGCAGTTTGTAAGTATCTGTCATAAGCATTACTTGGTGAGTTAATGTATGAGATGAATAACTCAGCCATGTTTTTACGTTTTGACTTACTTGAAACTGCGTAATTGTAGGTATTGTAAAATGGTGTTAGTGACTTACCATCAGATGATAAAGGTAGAGCGGCTACTCCATAGTTTACACCTGATTGCGCGTATTCTGAGAAGTTTGAAGCGTTACTAATAACAGCTGCAATCTTGCCATCTTTGAACATGGTATCGATGACTTCCCAACCATTTGGTTTTAAAACTTCAGCAGGAATGTAGTTTTGAGCATACTTTTGCAAGAAGGATACTTTTCTTGAAATATCTTTGCCGTTTACGTTTAAATGCTCATGATCAATGATTGATGAATGCTCTGTACCTAAGAAGGTGTAGTCAGTGTAGAAGTCATCAAGTTTAGTAACTAAACCGTACTTACCTTTAGCCATCATTTCTTCATTTAGCTTGATGTAGGCATTAAGATCTTCTAAAGGATACTCAATTAAATCGCGGTTGTAATATACAAGGTAAGTCTCAACAGAGCGAGGAATTGCATAATACTCACCATCAACTTGTACTTGTTCACGTGCAAGATCTAGGTACTTTTTATAGTTTTTGGCCATGTAAGTGCTTGGCGCAATTAAATCTTTGCTTTTAGCAACATTGATACGATCGCCTTCGATGATAAAGACATCTGGAGTGTTACCTTGAGTCTCAGATAAATGATTCATCATCGATAACTGCTTTTTGATATCAATTTCTTTGATTTCGACAGTGCAATTAGTGTCTTGTTTAAAGGTTTTAACTATATCGCTTAGGGATTGGGCGCGGCTTGGAGCCTCCCATACGGTAAGTTTGCAAGAGTCATCAGCTTGTGCTGTAAATGATGCTAGAAGTAGAGCTAGCATGCTCATCTTTGTTAATGTCTTCATAATGGTGTGTCCAAAACAAAAGTTGAAATTTATTTTGTGTTCTTATTAGTAATTATTATTAGATGTGATTTTTATCACAATTTAATGTTAGTTATAATTAAATTAAACTTCAAGAGTGACAATTGAATATTCATGCAATTGCCTTAATTTGGATTGATAAAATTGCAAAATTTTTTTATAAATGGCTTGTAAATCGAGTTTGTAAAAATAATGATCAAATTGTGTGCATTTTTAAAATATTTTTGCACTCTATTGACTTTTTATAAACTAACTTATTGTAATAGTTATGATTACTGATTTTTATGCAGTTTTTAAAAGATAATTACTTGAAGAATAATAAGAAAATAAAAGTAAAATGTCAGTTAATTAAAATTACAAAAAGCCTAGCAAGTTTCCTTACTAGGCCACAACGTATGAACAATATGATTAGACTTTTTTAGAAGCCGGCAGCTAGACCATCACCGCGAGGATCGGTACCGCCTTGCATTACACCTGTTTTAGGATCGATGACAATAGCACCAGCATGACCCATGGTATCAGTGTAGTCTGCAACAACTTCAACAGGATGACCACGCTTTGCAAGCTCATCAGTTACCTCTTTTGGTACTCTGCCTTCAATCTTTAAGCCATTTGATGCCTTACCCCAAGTACGGCCATATAACCAGCGAGGTGCATCGATTGCTTGTTGAGGTGTCATACCAAAGTCAACAATTCGAGTAGCAACAGCTGCTTGGGTCTGAGGCTGACCTTCACCACCCATGGTGCCATATACTAAGTAAGGTTTACCGTTTTTTAACATCATGGCTGGATTTAGAGTATGGAATGTTCTCTTACCTGGCATTAAGCAGTTCACATGATTCTTATCTAAACTAAAGAATGAACCACGGTTTTGTAATAGAACGCCAGTGCCTTCAGGTACGATTCCAGAACCGAAGTCATGATAGATACTTTGAATTAAAGATACAGCGTTACCATCTTTATCCACAACACCTAACCAAATGGTGTCACCTTTTGGATCTAGAGGCTCAACCTTGGTAGCAGCTTTCTTCATATCAATACGAGCTGCTTGATCTTGACCGTGCTTTTCAGATAGTAGGTAATCTAAAGGAATATCAGCAAACTCAGGATCGGTTAAGTACTTATCACGATCAGCAAATGACTGCTTAGTAGCTTCAATGATTGCATGGTAGTAATCAGCAGTACCTTCACCTAAAGATTTAACATCGAAGTTGTTTAAGATATTTAAGATCTCAAGTGAGGCCATACCTTGAGTGTTAGGAGGGAAGTTGTATGCTACATTATCACGATAGTTTACATGAATTGGCTCTACCCAGTCTGCATGGTGTTTCTTAAAGTCATTTAAGGTTAACATGCCACCGTTCTTATCAAGATCGGCAACAATCTTTTTAGCAATTGAGCCTTGGTAGAACTCTTTAGCACCTTTTTTAGCAAGTAACTTTAAAGTATTAGCTAGATCTGGCTGCTTTAAAATTTCACCAACGCTGTATGGCTTATCACCATCTTTTAAGAAGATCTTAGAAAACTCAGGGAAGCGCTGCAAATCTCTAAACTCTTTATCATTTGGATCAACGTTTACCTGTGACCAATAGTTTAAAGAGGTGCTTACAGGAATGCCGTTTTGAGCATACTCAATTGGTGTCTTGAAGATATCTGCCCACTTGTACTTAGTCTTAAGCTCTTTAACTGACATTTTATAAGCTTCGTCATAGCCTGAGACGATGCCCGGTACAGTATTAGCAGCTAGATAGCCACGAGATGGGATCTTCTCATAACCTTTTGACTTATAAAAATCGATAGTAGCTTTTTCACCAGCACGACCTGATGCATTTAATGCTTTTAGCTTACCAGTTTTTGAGTTGAAGATTAACCAAAAGTTATCACCACCTAAGGTACACATCTGAGGGTACACTACAGCTAAAGTAGCAGCTGTTGCAATGGCTGCATCAACAGCGGTACCACCACGGCGTAATACATCTAAACCTGCCTGAGTTGCTAAATAATTAGGTGAGGTCACAATGCCGTGAGTTGCTAGTGGATTAGTAATTTGAGATGGAGTCATAGTAGTGTGCTTTACTGCAACTTGCTCTTTATCCTGTGTTGAAGAGCAAGCAGCTAGAATTGCACAGCTGCAAGCCAAGGAAAGTGGTAATAACTTTGTGAGTATCTTCATAAGAACCTCTTTTAATAGTGTCTTTAAAATTCATAAAAGTAAAAGGTGAGTTGATTTTAAAGAAGAAATTTAATGCTTTGGTAATTTGCACTGAAGATGATAACTGATATCAAAAATAGAGCATGGAGAAATTATAGATAAACTAAGGTCTTGATAACGTTTTGTTTAATAAATTAATAATTTTTAATGCACTATTTTAGAAATATTATTTTTGAGTAAAAATTGCTTTAAATCATTAGATTAGATGAAAATTAGATAGGGAATAAATCTTGAAAAGTTAGCTCTTACAAAGCTATTTTGTAAAAGCGCTTGCATTGAAAAAAATAAAAAATCCTAGCTGTTGGGCTAGGATTCTATGAATTTTTTAAGTCTCTTTTAAAACTTAAGCTGTTTGCTGTTTCATCTTATCGCATAAGCTTTGAGATTTAACTGCAAGCTCATTTACAAGAATATTAAGAATTGAGCTGTCTAAAATAATTTTCAAGGTCAATTATTTGTTAAGTTTTCTAGTCTCTATTTGTAAAAGAAGTCTTAATTCATGTGAATAATCTGTGAAAATTCTTTGATTAATCACTATCACACGGTAAAATTAGCCCTAACTTAAGCAATCATTAGGAAAGGTATGTTTTCAACCATCGTTTTTGTTTTGGTAGTCATGTTGTTGCTTTTAGCAACACTTGATTTGTTCGTTGGCGTAAGTAATGATGCTGCCAACTTTTTAAACTCTGCAATGGGTACTAGAATTGCACCTTTATATGTGGTTTTAATCGTAGCCTCAATTGGTGTTTTAGCAGGTGCCACTTTCTCATCAGGTATGATGGAAATTGCAAGAAAAGGTATGCTCTATCCAGAGCACTTTGCATTTAAAGAAATCATTTTAATCTTCGTGGCTGTAATGATTTCTGATGTGATGCTTTTAAATACCTTTAACTCCTTTGGTTTGCCTACCTCAACTACCGTATCCATTATCTTTGAGCTTTTAGGTGCAGCCACCTTTGCCTCAATTTTTAAGGTTTATGGCACTGATATGTCATTTACCGAGATCTTTAACTACATTAAGCTTGATAAAACCGCTACGATTGTCTCGGCTATCTTATTATCTGTAGTTTTAGCTTTCTTATCCGGCATGATTGTTCAGTTCATCTGCCGTTGCTTATTTACCTTTAGATTTGAGCGTACTCAAAAGTATTTAGGCGGTATCTTTGCTGGTGTTTCATTGTCAGCAATTGCATACTTTTTAGTAATTAAAGGTGCTAAGGGCGCTTCATTTATGAAGCCTGAGTACATCGAGTTTATCGATGTAAACTTCAACACTATCATGTGGTCAATTTTCATCGGTTTCTCGGTATTAGGTCAGATAATGATCTTCTTAAAGATGAATGTGTTTAAGCTCATCATCTTATCAGGTACCTTTGCACTAGCTTTCTCATTTGCAGGAAACGATCTTGTAAACTTCGTAGGTGTGCCACTAGCAGCATTAGATTCTTACAACCATTGGTCAGTTACAGCCTTTGGTGATGAGAATTTCTTGATGGGCTACTTAAACAACTCAAATGTGACTGATACTATTTGGTTGTTCTTAGCAGGCTCTGTAATGTGCGTGACCTTATGGGTAAGTAAAAAGGCTCGTCAAGTTGTACAGACTTCAATTAACTTATCTTCAAGCTCATCAGGTTCCCGTGAGCAGTTTGGTGCTTCAACTTTAGGTCGTATCATCACTCGTATGGGCCTTGGTGTATCACGTGCTGTATACCACTCAATGCCAGCTAACTCTTTAAAGTTAATTCGCCACCGCTACAAGCAACCTAAGGTCATCAAAGGCGAGGAGAGATTACCTTTTGATTATGTAAGAGCTTCAATTAACCTTGTAGTAGCTGCTACCTTAATTTCAGTTGCTACTTCATTGAAGTTACCACTATCAACAACTTACGTTTGCTTCATGGTAGCTATGGGCTCATCCTTTGCTGATGGTGCTTGGGATAGAGAAAGTGCTGTTTATAGAATCTCTGGTGTAATTACCGTTATCGCAGGTTGGTTCTTAACCGGTATCTGCGCTTTCACCTTTGCTTTCTTTATTAACTTTATCTTATTTAACCTAGGTATTTACGCTGCTTTATTATTAACCCCATGCGTATTTGCTTTAATTATCTATACCAACTTCTTTAGAAAGTCTAAGCAAGATGTTGCTATTTCTGAGTTAAGCGCTAAAAACGATGCTGAGATCTTACAGTCTGTTGCATCATCTGTTCCGGTTTACTTTGAAAAAGAACTTACTTGCTTAAAATCATCTATGGAAGCTTTCTTCGATGATAATGAGTTTGCTTTGCGTAAGTCTCGCAATAAGTCTTCAAACATTACAGATGCCTTATCTCAAGAGCGTAGTGCTTACTATTCATTAGCTGCAGGTAACGATAATTTAATTAAGCGCAATGTTAAATGCACAGACGATGCTAAGTTCTTCTTCTATTTAGTATTTTCAAATATGCGTGAAGCTGCAAAGTCTGTTCGTTATACCTTAGATCAAGCGGTAAATCACGTTGCAAACCGTCATACTATCTTCGGTGGTGTGATGAAAGATAGCTTGTTTGATTTAACTACTCGTTTAACTAACTTAGTAGAGGACTTAAATCAGATTAAGCAGACTCCAAACTCTCAAAGCTTTGAGTCAATGGTAAAGCATTGTAAGAAATTAAATCGCGACATTGATAAGTGCCAAATCGAGCTAGTATCTATTATTGGCCGTGAGCATGTTTCAATGCACTCATCAGAGATGTATCTAACCTTCTTGCAGTGTATTCGCGATATGGCAAACCGCTATGTTGCTGTAAGTATGCAAGAGCATGCTTTAGCTGAGATTGTAGTAGGTAAGGAAAATCTTGATAAAGCTGTACCTAATAGCCAAGCTCAAAGCGTGATCATGGGAACAGCCTTTAGAGCAAATCGCGATGATGTTGCTATCTCTGAAGAAAGAGATGATAGTTTTATAGAATTGCCTAAATCTCCTGCGCAAATCGAGATGGAAAATAGTCAACGTTAAAATATCATCAGTGAAAGCAACCCCCACTTAAAGCTTCGCTTTTGAAGTGGGGGCTTCTTTGCTTTTTTTAGGAAGTTGCCTTCCTAATTATGAGCA
>ONCS01000070.1 GCA_900316375.1 uncultured Succinatimonas sp.
CGGCAACGCGAACCCGTCGAATCCCCATATAGGAAACTATATGGGGCGGTAGGAATCCCCTTGCTTTAGCAAGGGGAGGATGTCAAATCAAGAACCTTGTACTTATTTAAGACTAAGAAGATGCCAAAGCTGTTAGCTCAAAGTTTCCAAGGCTAACATGTTTACCTACAAATTTCCCTTTTTAAAGGTACCTTACAAAGTTGAGCTTAAAACCCAATTAAAGATCTTTGTACCTTTAATTTTAGGAGAGATCTGCTTTGCTGCCATGAGTACTGTAGATACAGTCATGGCAAGTCTTGCAGGCACTTCAGAACTTTCAGGTGTGGCTTTAGGCACGGCTTTGTATTGGCCTGTCTTGATGATGTTAATAGGCATTTGTACCACAGTAATTCCAACCGTGTCGATGCTCAAGGCACAAAAGAATTTGCACGAAATTCAAAAAATACTATTCAATACCCAATGGACATGTACTTTATTATTGCTTTAGTAGTGGCTGCTTTGATGTTTAGCTTACGTGCAAGGAATCTTCTTGTTCATAAGAAAATGCCAAAACTTCTAAAGCAAAGCTTTGGCATATTCTAGAAACTTAAATAATTATTGCTGATATTTAAACTCTTTAAAAGCTACTCTGCAGTCCTTTTTGCAACAGCAGATCCCATAAGCTTTGACTGTAGTTACTAAAGGGTTATTTGCAAAAAGTCCTAAATGGTACTTTCTATTTTCAATTTGCTCTAAAGCCTCATTGGCTTTATTTGACATTAAAGATGGAGTATCAGTAGCTTTAAGTTCAATAATGATACCAATTTGCCCTTCAATATCTGATAACTTGCCTAAGACAAAACTGATATCACAACGTCCCTCACCAAGCTCTGAATTAGATACATAATTGTTTTCATCTTTATTTAATACTGCAGTCAATCTTCCATTAATAAATGAGTGGTAAACAATCTCTTTAGGGGTATCTTTTGTAAAATCATAGTAACTTAAAAATTGTAAGAACGATTCCATTAAATAAGCTGTAACCATCCTCGTGTTACCACTTTTAAGATTATCAATAAGACTTATAATAACTTTTTGATTTTGTGGCACATTTGGCGCGTTTATAGATTGAATCAATGAACGAAAACATTGCTTTACGCTAAAGTTAACCATTCTTACGCTTTGAATTTGATTAAAGCTATCAATGGTATTTTCTATTGTCAAATAGCCGGTGCTATAAAGAAGAGACCATAATAATCCATTATCAAACTCATCTTTAATCATTTCATAGGTCATATAAAAAGGAAGATAGGTATCTATACTCTGTCCATGGATTAAAGCGTTAAATGGTTCTAAATATCTATTTGGGGCTTTTTTGTAAAGATTTTTAATCATGTCAGTACCACCGGTTGCAACCCAATAGCTCTTCGCTTCACTTTTAGGATCTTTAATTAAATCTTGAATATAAGATATTACATCCCATGGACAATAAATCTCATGATTGTTAAATCTATATCCGTCATACCAAATTTTAAATTTTAAAGCTAAATGTCTTAAATTAAATGTGGTTAAAATACTATCTACTTCATCAGGCGTAAAACCAAAAAGATCTTCAAAACCAACATCATTCATACCATAAATTTTGATATTATTAAGATCACTTGATCCACTATAAAGAGCAAGCTGAAAGCATCCTGTCAGAAAAGCTTTTTGAAGATGAAAATTTGATTTTAATGCCGATCCTAAAATACCAATGTATGTGGCCTTAAAATCTTCATAATACTCTTTGTATGCAATTTTTGTTAACGGTGTATCGTATTCGTCAATTAATAAAAGTACTTTCTTGCCAAAGAAATCATAAAGAATATCGCACATGGTTTGTAGAATAGAAATCATGCAAAATTGGATTTCTTTATAATTTTCATGAGCTGAGCTATTGCGTTTTGCAATGCTTTTGATGCATCTGAAGAAGTCTCCCCATCCAGTTTTTTCAATTTGATTTTCAATCTCTGCATATTGGGCATAAAATTGCTTGCAAAGGTTGAATACCAGTGATTTTTCGCATTCTTCTTTAGAAGTACTTTTTAGTTCTTCTTTAAAGGATATAAACAAAACAGGGATCTTACCCATGAATCGGTCGCACAAATCCTTATTTTTGTAAACCTCGAGGTTTTTAAATCTTTTATCTTGATAGCTTATGTCATCTGGATTATTTAGATTAATTTTGCAAAAATCACAAAGCGTTGTTAAAAGAAGGGTTTTTCCAAAACGACGTGGTCTTGTAAATAAATTAACAGGGCTTGTTTCTGTTAGTAATTCATCAAAAAATTTTGTCTTATCAACATAGTAACAAAGTTCATCTTCGTTAAAGAAACTTTCAAAGTTCTCTGTTCCTGCAACAGTTATCTTTTTGTGCAATAGAACTTCATTATTGATGTTTATATGTTGGTGAGCAAAAGCGCACTCTTCACTTTTATACTTATTAAGCTCTTTTATTGTTTCAATTAGCCAAGTTTCTACACTACGAGTTTGGGAATATACAGTATCTAATTCCTGAGGTGTTAAATTTGTAGATAGCTTTTGCAAAGCTTTTTGAGTGCAACCTTTTTTAGTTAAGTTCTTTAATGTCTCTAAAACACAGACCGTGATCTCGGACATGCCTTCATAATGACTCAGATCACTTTGAGTAAAGACAAGCTTAAACTCACCTAAATCATACTTTTTAGAACTTCCTGTTGATAAGAACTCAAAGGTCTCTATAAGCATCGAGTGCATGAATACTTTGGCTTTAGCAAAATTAGAAGTTGGCACAATAGTCCAATTATTCTGTCTAGCTATTGCCTTGGCAACAGATTCCGGACTTACATCTTGAAAATCTCTCTTTTTATAGATACTTGGAAGAAGCTTAACAAGTACTAGTTGTTCTTCTAAACGATTTAAAGTTTTGCGGATGGTATCGCCTATTGCTAAACTTGAAAAATCAACTGAGGCGAAGATGGTGTCATTTGGTGCAGTTTCAATGATGCTTAATACTTGCTTGGCAATGGGCTCGGACATATTTTCTCCTTTTACTATTTAAAGGTTAATATATACCGGACAGAATTATTATTCAATAGGACAATTATTAAGAATTAGAGGATTGCATGCTAATAGGCAAAAATAATCCCCAGTTATTTTCATAGCTGAGGATTATCATTATATGAGAGCAAACTCTTAGATTGCTTCTTCGTTCTCTTCACTAGTTCTGATGCGAATTACTCTTTCAACATCAGATACGAAGATCTTACCATCACCAATCTTGCCAGTGTGTGCTGCGTTGATGATTGACTGAATGCACTTATCAGCCTCGTCATCAGCAACTACTACTTCTAGCTTGCACTTAGGTAAGAAATCAACCACATATTCAGCACCACGATATAACTCAGTGTGGCCCTTCTGTCTGCCAAAGCCTTTAACATCTGATACGGTCATACCTGAGATACCTACAGTTGCTAGTGCTTCGCGTACATCGTCTAACTTAAATGGTTTGATAATTGCAGTAATACGTTTCATAGTAATCTATCCTCAAATTATAGGTTGTAGCCACGCTCGCCGTGTGATGCAAGATCCAAGCCTTCTGACTCTTCGTCTTGTGTTACACGTAGACCTACAAGAACTGATGCTAACTTGAAGGCAATTACTGATACAACTAGTGACCAAACAATTGCTACAACAAGTGACATGGTTTGACCGTATACTTGGCCAGCAATTGAAGTCCAATCCCCCTTAAAGCCAGTACCACCTAAAGCTGGGTCACAGAAGACACCGGTTAAAATACCACCTACGATAGCACCGATACCGTGAACACCGAATACGTCAAGTGAGTCATCAACTTTAGTTAACTTCTTAAAGCCATGAACACCCCATAAGCAAGCTAAACCTGCAGCAATACCAATTACGATTGCACCCATAGGACCTACGAAAGCACAAGCTGGAGTAATTGCAACTAGACCTGCTAGAACACCTGATGCGGTACCTAAGGTTGAAGGCTTTTTGAAGATGATCCACTCTGATGCCATCCATGTCATAGCAGCAGCTGCTGGGCATAGTACGGTGTTAATGAATGCTAGAGCTGAGACACCATCTGCTAGAAGCTCTGAACCTGCGTTGAAACCTAACCAACCAATCCATAGTAAGCAAGCACCTACATAGGTTAAACCTAAGTTGTGAGGAGCCATTGCTACACGGCCTAAGTCATGACGACGACCTAACATGAATGCACCGGTTAAACCGCAAACAGCTGCGTTTACGTGAACTACGGTACCACCTGCGAAGTCATATGACATGAAGGTTGAATCGATGAAACCACCACCCCAAACTTGGTGAGCAAGTGGTGCGTAAGATAAGCAGATCCAAATTGCAATAGCAATTAAAACTGCAGAGAACTTAACACGCTCTACGGTAGCACCAACAATTAGGCAAGCTGAAATTGCACAGAAAGCACCTTGGAAGATAACCCAGGTGTACTCTGATAGTGAGCCTGATAATGAGTTCAAATCAATACCAGCTAGGAACATAGTGCCAAAGCCACCGAAGAAGTTACCTAAGGTACCATCTACAGGACCGAAAGCAAAGCTGTAACCTACGATTGCCCAAAGTAAGATAGCAATACAGAAAACAGCTAAACACTGCTCCATAGTAGATAGGACGTTCTTAGAACGGGTTAAACCACCGTAGAAAAGACCGATACCTGGAATTGACATTAGTAATACCAGCATAGCTGACATTAAAATAAAGCCGTTATCTGCTTTATCAAGTACAGCTTCTTCCTCTGCTAAAACAGCAGGAGCAAAAGCTAATGCACTTGCAAGCATTGCACTTTTAGTTACTCTCATAAACTTATCTCCTTGATAAACTCAAGTCTTAATTGACTTTTCTACAAGATACTTTTTTCAAAATTTAAGTACAATCAATGATCGATATTTGATCACATATAAAGCGTGATTTAAGTGTATGCACTATTTTGGATATGGTAATTCCCATTTTTAATGCACAAAAATGAAGTTAAATTAAGCAAAAGCTCACTTTACTTAATGAAATTTAGTGCACAAATTAGGACGTAAGATCAGATAATTATGGTGAGATCAAAATCAAGAAAAGCCGATTTTTAAGAGCTTTGAAGATATTTTTTTTAAATTTTGTGCAAAAAAAGCCAGGGACATGCCCTGGCAAAGTTAACAAAGAATGTATATTTTTATTGCATTATGCAAATGGGTTCTCAGTTGGGTATAGAACGCCCTTTGGCTGGTTGTAGTTAATTGTCTCAATACCTAACATCTTGAAGATATCAAATAGAGCCTTACCTACATGGCTAAATGCAACTGCACCATGGTGTGGATAACGCTTCTCGATTAGAACGTGACGATAGAAGCGGCCCATCTCTGGGATTGCAAAGATACCAATACCACCGAATGAACGAGTACCAACTGGTAGTACCTCACCTTCTGCTACATAAGCTTGTAGCTTAGTATCAGGAGTGGTCTGTAAACGGAAGAATGTGATAGGACCTGCGGTTAAATCACCTTCTAGAGTACCACGAGTGAAGTCTGGCTGACTGCCTTGTGGCTCTAATAGACGGTGCTGAATGATCTGGTAGTTGATCTTACCTAACTTCATGTTGCAAGAAGTGTTATCAGTTAACTTGCAGAATGGAGTGTTACCGCAGTGGAAGCCCATGAAGGTATCAGTTAGCTTGTACTGTGGGAACTTAGGCTTGATGTCCTCATCAAATAAGTCAGCAGGAACTGAGTTATTGATATCAAGTAAGGTTACAGCATCATAAGTTACGCATGCACCGATGTACTCTGATAATGCACCGAAGATATCAACTTCACATGCTACAGGCATACCGCGGCTTGCTAGACGTGAGTTTACATAGCAAGGCTCGAAACCAAACTCCTCAGGGAATGCTGGCCAGCACTTGTCAGCAAATACTACATACTCACGAGCGCCCTTATGCTGTTCTGCCCAATCAGTTAGAGTTAACTCAAACTGAGCCATACGCTCTAACATATCAGGATAGGTGTTACCAGCGCCTAACTCTTTTGCCATATCATCCATGATAGCCTTGATACGCTCGTCACCTGCGTGCTTGCGATATGCTACTAATAGATCAAGCTCTGAGTTTTCCTCAATCTCAACGCCGATATCATATAAGCCCTTAATAGGAGCATTACATGCAAAGAAATCTTGAGGACGTGGGCCGAAGGTAATGATCTTAAGCTTTGATAGACCAATTAAGGTACGAGCTACAGGGATAAAATCTTTTACCATGGTTGCAATGTCAGCTGCAGTGCCTACTGGATACTCAGGGATAAAGCCCTTTAGCTTACGTAAGCCTAAGTTGTATGAGCAGTTTAACATACCGCAGTAAGCGTCACCACGACCATCAACTAAGTCATTGCCAGTCTCTTCAGCTGCTGCTACGAACATGCAAGGACCATCAAAGAACTTCTTAATTAAGGTCTCAGGAGTCTCAGGACCGAAGTTACCTAAAAATACTACTAAAGCGTTGCAACCTAATGACTTAGCTTCTTCAACAGCCTTGATAGCGTCCTTTTCATTCTCAACAGTTACCTTAACTTCGTTGATCTTGATACCAGCTTTAGTGCAAGCATCAACGACTGCTGCACGACGGCGCTCTGATAAACTACGGATAAAGCAGTCACGTGATACTGCAATAATACCTAAGTTAACTGTAGGAATATTTGTTAGCATGTTGTTCTCCTTGAAGGCAGACTTTGTTTGGTTTTAAACTTTTTAGGTTTCCCTAATTTCTGTATATATTTATAGGTCAGATTTAGTCGTTTGTAAAGCAAAACGTAAACGTTTACGAAAAGAATTTGAAACTTTTGAAAAGTCTTGTTATTGAGATCACAATTTTTTAAGAAATCGCGTAAAAACGTATAGATAGGATTTGTAAGATTTGTCACAAATTACGAAAACTTACGATAGAAAATCGCAAGTTCGTAAAAGGATTTTAGTAATGCTAAAAATTACTAATTTTAGTGGGTTACATCGCTGATATTAGCTTTAGTGATAAGCTTTGGTGAGCACAAGAATGTTTCCATAACCGTAGCGCCATTGTCATAGGTCTTGTTATCGTTTACCTCTACTTTATCCCCTTTAGAGATGGCATTAACCATACTAATGACTGCCTCTGATAAGTCAGCAGGATTTTTGAAGATAGTCATGCCCATATACCCTTCATCAATTGCCTTTAATGCATTTGGTGCCGCATCTTGACCGGTTAAAACTGGGAAGTTATCACTGGTGTAGCCTGCCTTTTTCAAAGCTAAAATTACACCTAAACTTAAACAATCAGCAGGTACTAAAATACCATCTAAATTAGTTTTATTTGGTCCATAGCCAACCTTTTCAATTAAAGCTCCCATGCGCTTGTTGGCTATATCTCCAGACCAACCTTGGCAAGCGGTATCCTCAGGTTTGATCTCACCTGATAACACCTTTAAAGCAACACTGTCTATATATGGCTTTAAGATCTTCATAGCATCACCATAGAAGAATTTGGCATTGTTATCATCAAGTGAGCCGTAGAAGATCTCAATATTCTTTGGATTATCTACTGTAGGTTTTAGAGAATCAATTAAAAACTTGCCTTGAATTTGACCTACCTTTGCGTTATCAAAGGTAGCGTAGTAGCTAGCTGCTTCGGTACCTGTGATTAAACGGTCATAGGAGATCACAGGAATATGTTTATTTAAAGCAGGCTTTAAAGAATCTACTAAAGCACCACCATCAACTGAGGCTACAATTAACAGATCTACATTTTCCTTATCCACCATACGTACTAACTGACGCTGCAGAAGCTCTTTGTCGTTATCGCCTCCAAAGAACAAAATAGTTTCATAGCCGTGAGATTTTAATTTCTTTTATCCACTAACCGGATGCGAAAACACTGCCATTTATGGCGGTGATGAGCATCAAAGTAA
>ONCS01000225.1 GCA_900316375.1 uncultured Succinatimonas sp.
ATTCAGTTTATTTAATTAACTTGATAAGTTTTATAAGTTGTATTTTAAGAAGCCAAAATTGTTCTAAAATTAAACAGAAGGTAGGGGGAATTAAATGAGCAGTAAAGATAAAGTTTTAAAGTTAATAGACTTTTTAAAAGCCATATTGTTAATGTTCATGACAGTGGCATTCATTATGTTTGCGTACATAGTAATAACTGTAATTGATGAAGATTATAGGTTAACGATAGTTTTTTGTGGCATGGCTTTTCTCCTTATTTCAATTATTGTCTTGGTAACTATCATCTTAAAAAGCATCAACAAATTAGAAAAGATGCAGTGAGGGATAAAATGGGTGTTTTTTTATTAAGTTTATTTGGAATTATAGCCTTTTGTGCACCAGCTTGGTTTATCTGCTACCAAGTTTATAAAATGGACAAAGAGGATGAAAAGAAAGGCTCCTCTAATTCTTAAGAGAAACCTTCTAGCTTCAATTGAATATCTTAATTTAGATATTTAAATACTTCTCAATGAAGGCGATTACCTTATCCACGCCTTCATTTTTCTTTAAATTAGTAAAGGTCCAAGGTAGCTTTGGACGCATTTTCATGGTGTCCTTTTCCATCACCTCTAAACTTGCACCAACGTATGGAGCTAAATCAGTTTTGTTAATTACAAAGAAACTTGATTTAGTAATACCAGGCCCACCTTTACGCGGGATCTTCTCGCCTTCAGACACATCAATTACATAGATGGTAATATCAGCAAGCTCAGGGCTGAAAGTAGCAGATAAGTTATCACCACCACTTTCAATAAAGATTAAGTCTAAATCTTTAAAGCGGTGATTGAGCTCATCAATAGCAGCTAAATTCATGGAAGCATCTTCACGAATAGCTGTATGTGGGCACCCTCCTGTTTCTACACCAATGATGCGCTCAGCATCTAGTGCACCAGCCTCAGTTAAAATTCTTTGATCTTCTTTTGTGTAAATATCGTTAGTTACCACACCGATATTCCACTTATCGCGCATAGCTTTACAAAGCATTTCAATTAAGGCAGTTTTGCCACATCCAACTGGGCCGCCTACGCCCACTCTTAATGCATTTTTACTCATTTTTTAACTTCTAAAAATTCTTGAATATTGACTCTCGTGTAAAACACTTAAAATTGAAAGATTAACTAGTCCACTTCCAATATGGTCATCAGTAACTTCTTTACTCTTTTCAATAATTTTAGGGATCACACAAGATAGTTCATCGATAATGGCCCAAGCTTGAGTTTGACCTATAGGTACAAGCTTAATTGCAGCTATAGCTTGGGACTCAATATAAGAAAAAGCATATGACTCTAAAACTACATCTAAAGGTAAACTCTTAGCTTTTGAAAATAAGGCAAAAGCGCTTAAATATGAAGACTTAGCCACCTCTAAATAATCCTCTTTAAGATTTAAATTTAAAGATATCATAAGTCTTACTAAAGCTTGACCTTTAGCCTGCTCTTCATTGCGTAATTCTAAAGTCGTACGCATGGCCACAGCTTTGTTAGTTAATCTTTTATAATCTTCAAGAGTGGTACTTTCAAAAAGACGCTTTAAAAGAGGCAATTCAAAGTTTTTAATAGTGTGCTTTAAATTGTGCTCTAAGTACTTTTTAAAAGTATCGCTGTCCCCTATAAGGCCAAGTTCTACAGCACTTTCAAGTGCTTGAGAGTAGCTAAAGCCACCTATAGGCAGATTTGGTGAAATTAAACTAAAAGCTGAGGCTAACATACAAAAACGAACTCTTACTCATGATGGTGTTCGTGGTGGTGTCCATGCGCTTCATCATGATGATGCTCGTGATCATGATGGTGATTAGCGTAAGCACCAGACTCTGGTTCAAACTTAGCTTTTTCATGAGTTAAAGTACCACCTAACTTTACGACCATATCATCAAGTACATGATCAACTTGATAGCGTAAAAAGCCATCTTGTGAAATCTGCAAAGGCACATGACGATTACCAAGATGGTATGCAAGCTTAGTTAAGGAAATAGCATCTTTGGCAGTCACGGTACTTACTTCTTCAGGGGCTGCGATGATCTTTAAGATCTCCCCATCATCATTTGCTAGTAAATCACCGTCATGTAAAATACTACCGCGCTCTACTGAAATTGCTACCTCATTGCCATTAACATCATTATCGATAATTCTGCTTTTAATTCTCTCATCGATTCTAAGTTCAATTGAGGTAGTAACCTCCCCTTTATTTACAATCTGATTAAAAGTTTTCATATTTAGAACAAATAATATCTCTGGGTTAAAGGAAGCTCTTTAGCTGGCTCACAGCTTAATAACTTACCATCAGCGTGAACTTGATAGTTTTGAGGATCAACTTCAATTACAGGTAAATAATCATTTAACTTCATATCCTTTTTAGTTAAATGACGAGTGTTTTGTACAACACCAATTAAGCTCTCTAAACCTAATTTTTTATCAACACCAGCATCAACTGATGCTTTTGACATAAAGGTCATGCGGGTACGTGGTAGAGCTTTACCAAAGGCACCGAACATTGGGCGGTAACGCACAGGCTGTGGAGTTGGAATTGAAGCGTTGATATCTCCCATTAAGGCATATGAAATCATGCCACCTTTTACTACCATCTCAGGCTTTACACCAAAGAAAGCTGGTTTCCAAAGCACAAGATCAGCTAGTTTTCCAACCTCAACTGAGCCTATTTCATGAGACACACCATGGGCAATTGCTGGATTTATAGTGTACTTTGCAACATAACGACGTACTCTAAAGTTATCGTTACGCTCGTTATCTTCAGGTAGAGCGCCACGTTGTGACTTCATCTTTGACGCGGTCTGCCAGCAACGAGTAATAGTCTCACCCACGCGTCCCATAGCTTGTGAGTCTGATGAGATCATAGATAGTGCGCCCATGTCATGAAGAATATCTTCTGCGGCAATCGTCTCACGGCGAATACGAGATTCAGCAAAGGCAATATCCTCAGGAATTGATGGATCTAGATGGTGACATACCATCAACATATCTAAGTGCTCATCAATGGTGTTTACAGTATAAGGACGAGTTGGATTAGTTGAACTTGGAAGTACGTTCATATAACCACAAGCTTTTAGAATATCAGGGGCGTGACCACCGCCTGCGCCTTCTGTATGGTAAGTGTGGATGGTACGGCCCTTAAAAGCACCAATGGTACTTTCAACAAAGCCAGCCTCATTTAAAGTATCAGTATGAATTGCCACTTGTACATCATACTTATCAGCAACTGACAGACAGTTATCGATGGTAGCAGGAGTTGAGCCCCAGTCCTCATGTAACTTTAAGCCCATGGCACCAGCTTTTACCTGCTCTTCTAGAATCTCTGGAAGTGAGGCATTGCCTTTACCTAGTACACCAATATTTACTAAAAGACCATCTGATGACTCTAGAAACTTTTCAATATTCCAAATACCTGGGGTACAAGTAGTAGCATTAGTACCGGTAGCAGGACCCGTACCGCCACCGATTAAAGTGGTGATACCAGCTGAGATGGCCTCTTCTGCCTGTTGAGGTGAGATAAAGTGGACGTGGCTATCAATACCACCTGCGGTGACTATCAAGCCTTCACCTGAAATAACCTCAGTACCCGCGCCAATTTGAAAATCCACGCCATCTTGAATATCAGAGTTACCAGCCTTTCCAATTGCGGCAATGCGGCCATACTTAATACCGATATCAGCTTTGTAAATACCGGTGTAATCGACAATAACAGCGTTAGTAATTACAGTGTCGACAATATCTTTATCAACCTTTTGACCTTGGCCTTGACCATCACGGATAACCTTACCGCCACCAAACTTTACCTCATTACCATAGGTTGCAAAGTCTTTTTCAACCTCAATAATTAAAGAGGTATCAGCTAAACGAATGCGGTCACCTACGGTAGGACCAAACATATCAGCATAAGCTTTTTTAGAAATCTCGCTCATAAATACCTCCAACTAGTCTTTAAGCTTGCCCATGATCTCTTGTCTAAAGCCGTAAATCTTGCGTTCACCTTGATAAGGGACTAAGGTTACAGTTCTCTCAAGACCTGGTTCAAAACGAATTGCAGTACCTGGAGCAATATCTAGGTGCTTACCTAAAGCTTTATCTTTGTCAAAAACTAAAGCAGGGTTTACCTCATAAAAGTGGTAGTGAGAGCCTACTTGAACAGGTCTATCACCGGTGTTTTTCACGGTGATAGTGGTCTTAGGAAGACCTTTATTTAACTCAATGACGCCATCGTCAACTAATATTTCACCTGGGATCATATAAGCCTCTAGATAATTGGATTGTGGACGGTTACTAATTTAGTGCCATCAGGAAATGTTGCTTCTACTTGAACGTCAGTTATCATCTCAGGAATGCCTTCCATCACATCATCACGAGTTAAGATGGTACGGCCATAATCCATAAGCTGTGCTACCGACTGACCGTCACGAGCACCTTCTAAAATGGCAGCTGAAATTAAAGCTACAGCCTCTGGGTAGTTGAGCTTTAAGCCACGGTTCTTACGACGCTCTGCAACTAAAGCTGCAGTAAAGAGCAACAATTTATCCTGCTCACGTGGAGTTAAATTCATAATTTCTCCTTAAGTTGACCAAATACGTGGAGGACAAGGCTCAAAGCCAATGACCTCGACACGAGTCATCTTCCAAATCTCAACAATGGCGTTTTCTATGATTTGGTTGTCATTAGATAAAAAACGCACTACTAAATAATCAGAAACTTTGCCTGCTGCAGCGTAAAAAGAAAGCTTGTTATTTTCACTTACACTGTTTTCTTTAATCTCTTGCAAATACTCATTTATTGTCTCTAAGGTCTTATCGCTTACAGCATTGCACATATAGGTACCAATGTAGGGGCAAGATAAATTGCCAGAGATAGCCTTAAGATCGTCATCACCTTCAATAAAGCAAGTTTCAATGAGCTTTTCGACACCATCGTGCTTGATGGTAATGGTGTTGTAAAAGGCTGAGTTTGCAAAAGGATCGTCAATATCTGCCATACCGCATTTACTTACATCACGGAAGGTAAACTTGGCGTTGCCTTCTAAATTAAAGGTAGTTTTAACTTCAGTGTGGGTACCTTTAAAGAAGATATTTTGCGCAGGCATATACTCAAATGAGGAGTCATCTTTGACACAAAACTCTTGTATAAACAAAGATGACTTATCACTTGTTTTATAAAACTTAGTAGCACCTGGGGTAGTTACTAGAACGTGGCAGTTAGGCTCTACAATACAGTCAAACTTTAAGCTGTCAGTTCCTGCGATGCCACCTGGTGGATGGAGCATATATACATGGCAGCACTTTTCAGGGTAAAAAGGCTTTTGCACCATCAAAGGACCTTGATGGAGGTTACGACTTAACACCGTCTTACCTAATGAATCTGCCTTAAACTCTAAGTGGAGTAAGGCCTGCCATGTATCAAAAGACATCTTAAACAGTTAAATACTTTTTAATTAAATCTTCATTTAAGTCAGACATCAAACCATCAGCTTTATGTTCACCGCGGTCAATGATGTAAAACTTATCGCCCATCTTTCTTGCAAAGGGTAGCTTTTGCTCAACTAAAAGCACAGTCAAACCAATCTCTTTATTAAGCTTTCTCATAATTGCTGCAATTTCAGAGACGATGTTGGGCTGAATACCTTCTGTTGGCTCATCAAAGATAATAAGCTTTGGATCAATTACTAAAGCTCTACCTATAGCTAGCTGTTGCTGTTGACCACCTGATAAGTCACCACCTTGACGATTTTTCATGTCATACAAAACAGGAAACATGTCATAGACAGCCTTTGGGATAGTCTTTAAACCATCACGGCGAGCAGGAAGTCCTATTTTTAAGTTCTCTTCAACAGTTAAAAGTGGGAAGATCTGACGGCCTTGAGGTACATAACCAATACCTAAAGAAGCTCTATCTTCAACTGAGAGATGAGTAATGTCCTGACCATCAAATTCGATAGTACCTGATGCGATTTTGTGCTGTCCCATAATGGTATCCATTAAAGTAGTTTTACCTACACCATTACGGCCCATGACGCACAAGCACTCGCCTTTGCTTACTTCTAAATCAATATCCCAAAGAGTATGAGATTGACCATAAAATTGATTAAGTCCTTTAATCTTAAGCATCTTTTACTCCTTAGTACCTAGGTAAACTTCAACTACATTCGGATCAGATTGCACTTGATCCATGGTACCTTCTGAGAGCACATGACCTTGATGAAGCACAGTTACCTTCTTAGCAATTGAGCGCACAAAGTCCATATCATGCTCAACTACAATTACAGAGTGGGTACCTGCAAGAGAGGTTAAAAGCTCACCTGTTTTATACATCTCTTGACGAGTCATACCAGTTACCGGCTCATCAACTAGCAATAAACGAGGCTTTTGCATTAACAGCATGGCAATCTCAAGCCACTGTTTTTGGCCATGAGATAAGATTTTGCCAGGCTTATCACGCAGATCATTTAAGTTGGTAATTTGCAACACATGATCCATCATGTCGATTTGCTCAGAGTTTAACTTGCCAGTAAAAGTAGTCCACACGGTCTTTGGTGCCTTCATCGAAAGATCTAAGTTTTCAAACACCGATAAGTTTTCAAAGACAGTTGGCTTTTGGAATTTACGGCCGATACCAGCTTGAGCAATTGATGGCTCATCCATCTCAAGTAAGTTATGAGTCTGACCAAACCAAGCAGTGCCACTGTCAGGGCGAGTTTTGCCAGTGATAATATCCATCATCGTAGATTTACCAGCACCATTAGGACCTATGATGCAGCGAAGCTCACCTTCTTCAATGTAAAGGTTTAAATCATTGATTGCCTTAAAACCATCAAAGCTCTTATTGACACCTTCAACATATAAGATCATGCCGTGGCTATCTACAGGAGCATTAGCAAAGCTCTTTTTCTTGTGAGGGATCTTGCTTGCAACATACTTAGTTGCAAAAGCCTTGATACTCTCTTTATCAATACTATGCATGTTCTGCCTCCTTTGTCTCTACTGGAGTACCCTTGTCACCATCACCCTTATCTGCCTTTTTAGCTTTAATGATGTCAATCACACCAATCACGCCTTTTGGTAAGAATAAGGTTACAAGTACGAACAATAGACCTAGAGCATATAGCCACTCATCAGGGAACACACCTGTAAACACGGTTTTAGCGTAATTTACTAAGATGGCACCGATGATGGCTCCGTATAATGAGGCACGACCACCTACTGCTACCCAAATTACAAGCTCGATAGAGTTAATTGGGTTAAACTCACCTGGGTTGATGATGCCTACTTGTGGAACATAAAGAGCACCTGCGATACCTGCTAAGATGGCACCGAAAACAAAGATAAAGAGTTTGAAGTATTCAACATGATAGCCAATAAATCTAACTCTTGATTCACTGTCACGGATAGCTACCACCACACGGCCAAGTCTTGAATTTACAATAATGCGACACAAGATATAGCCAATTGTTAAAGCAGCTGCGGTGCAGATTAAAAGAACATCACGAGTGGTATTTGAGGTAATTGAAAAACCTAAAATATCTTTAAAGTCAGTTAAACCATTGTTACCACCAAAGCCTGTTTCGTTACGGTAGAAAGCAAGCGCTAGCGCGAAGGTTAATGACTGAGTGATAATTGATAAGTACACGCCACCTACACGAGATTTGAAAGCTAAAAAGCCAAATACAAAGGCAAGTGTTGCAGGTACTAACATGATTAAAATCAAGGCAATTGGGAAATGGCCTACACCATACCAATACCAAGGTAGCTCATGCCAATTTAAAAACACCATGAAGTCTGGAAGTTCAGCATTACCATAGACACCACGAGTACCAATTTGACGCATCAAATACATACCCATGACATAGCCACCTAGGGCAAAGAAGGCAGCGTGTCCTAAAGATAAGATACCTAAATAACCCCAGATTAAATCTAAAGATACTGCAAGTAAGGCATAGCATAAGTACTTACCAAATAAGGTTACAGTATTTGAGCCCACATACAAGGTATCCCCTACAGAAAATAGAGAGTTACCAAGTAAAATTAAGAGCACGAAAAACCAGACAAAGCCTAAGACGCTAAAGCCTTTTTTATCGTTTTTAACAAGTGATACCATCTTAATCCTCCACTGATCTACCGCGTTGTGGGAATAAACCACGTGGACGTTTTTGAATGAATAGAATTACAGCTACTAAGATGATGATCTTAGCTAACATCGCACCATAGATAGGCTCTACAACCTTATTAGCAATACCTAAAGTCATACCAGCAACTAAAGTACCCCAAATATTGCCAGCACCACCGAAGACTACGACTAAGAAGCTATCAACAATGTAGTTTTGACCTAAGTTTGGGCCAACGTTAGTAAGCTGTGATAGTGCAACACCGGCAAGACCTGCAATAGCTGAGCCTAAGCCAAAGGTGAGTGCGTTAACCCGACCTGAGTGCACGCCCATGTTACGAGCCATCGCACGGTTTTGAGATACGGCACGTACCTGTACACCTAAGGTTGAGTGTTGCAGGAAGTAGCGTAAGCCAAAGAACACAGCTAAACAGAAGATAATGATGTACAAGCGGTTATAGGTTAATAACAAGAACTCATTAACCTTAATTGAGCCTGCCATAAAATCAGGAATTACTACGTTCTTATTTAAAGCTGTGAAGATTGAACGCACTGCTTGTTGTAATAGAAGGGAGATACCAAAGGTAGCAAGTAATGTCTCTAATGGGCGACCATATAGATAACGAATTACAGAGCGCTCAATTACTATACCAACTAAGCCTGCAACGATGAAGGCTGCTGGAATTGAAAGTAATAGTGCAATGCCTGGGTAATTTGGCATGATTTGTTGCATTACATAAGTTGTGTAAGCACCAATCATCATGAGCTCTCCATGAGCCATGTTGATAACGCCCATTACACCAAAGGTTACAGTCAAACCAATGGCAGCTAAGACAAGTACTGAGCCTAAAGATAGACCAAAGTATAAAGTCTCAACGCCTGAATAGAATTTTTGAGAGCTCTTTAAATCAGCTACACGATGCTTGGCGTAGATTCTATTTGAAACATCACTGTCGTTATCAGCGATATTTTGAAACTTATCAACAAGTACAGGTGAGTCAAAGTCCTCTAAAATACGCATCGCACCATTTCTAATCTTCGCATCCTCACTATCAAGATCAGCTGCTGCAATGACATAGTTTAAAGCCTGAGCAAACTCTTCATTCTCACCTACGGCTTTATCACGTAACACTGCAAAAGGCTCAGTTTTATCACTTGAGACTTTACCTACTAAGCCATAAGCTTCATTGATACGTTCATCAATATCAACTACAGGGTTAGTTAAAGCACGAATAGATAAAGTTAAAGCTAAGTCTTCACGGATAGAGTTATTGATAGCAACTTTCTTTAAGTCGCGTTTTTTACCCTGGAATCTTGTATTGTCTGTAACAGAAATAAAACTTTGATTTTGGGTTGCGATATATAAACCGCCATTCTTTTTATCAAAGTACAAAGTTGAATTGTTAAGTGCATTTAAAAGTGGGGTGACAAATGCTTTCTCACTTTTTGATAACTCAGAGATTGCTAAGGCCTTTTCATCAAATTTTGATGAGCGGTTTGCAAGGATCTCCATAGCCTCATTTTCATCCATGGCATAAGCACTAAAGCTCAACATTGCCATCAAGAAAACAGACAAAGCTCCCACTACACTTAGAACTTGTCTAAATGCTTTCATAATCTAACCTTTGATTGCTAAAGAAAACCCCGCTGTCATTTTGGAAGCGGGGCTTGAGATTTTTACTTAATTACTTAGAGCTGCCACCGCACTTGCCGGTCTTTACATTGAAGTTACCGCAGTGTAATGGGTATCTCCAATCTGCAATTAAGTCCTTTGAACCTGGTAGGTAATCTGACCATTCATCAGCTACGATGGTAGTTGGAGTCTGATCTACGATTTGGAACTGACCATCATCTTGAATTTCGCCGATTAGTACAGGTTTAGTGATATGGTGGTTAGGCATCATGGTTGCGTATGAGCCTGATAGATTTGGAACAGTTACACCAATTAAAGCATCCTGTACCTTTGATGAATCAGTAGTACCAGCCTTTTCTACAGCCTTAACCCACATGTTAAAGCCGATGAAGGTTGCTTCCATTGGGTCATTAGTTACACGGTTTTCATTGCCGGTGTACTTGTGCCACTTTTCAATGAAATCATCGTTAATTTCACTATCAACTGACTCAAAGTAGTTCCAAGCAGCTAGGTGACCTACTAGTGGCTTAGTATCAATACCTGCTAGCTCTTCTTCACCTACAGAGAAAGCAATTACAGGAATATCTTTAGCACTTACGCCTTGGTTACCTAACTCTTTGTAGAATGGAACGTTAGCATCACCGTTGATAGTTGAGATCACAGCAGTCTTTTTACCGGCAGTACCAAACTTCTTGATATCAGATACGATTGACTGCCAATCTGAATGACCAAATGGAGTGTAGTTGATCATGATATCTTCATCTTTAAAGCCCTTTGACTTTAAGTAAGCCTCAAGAACCTTATTAGCAGTACGTGGGTAAACATAGTCAGTACCAACTAAAGCCCAACGCTTTACGCCCTGCTTTAATAAATAATCTACCGCAGGAATTGCTTGCTGATTAGGTGCAGCACCTGTGTAGAATACGTTACGTGATGATTCCTCACCTTCGTACTGTACAGGATAGAACAAAATACCGTTTAACTCTTCAACAACAGGTAAAACTGATTTACGAGATACTGAAGTCCAACAACCAAAGATTGCTGATACATGATCTTTTGAAATTAACTCACGAGCTTTTTCAGCAAATAGTGGCCAGTTTGAAGCAGGATCAACCACAACTGCTTCTAACTTCTTACCTAAAACACCACCTTTTTTATTCTGCTCATCAACAAGCATCTGCACAGTATCTTTCAAAGTAGTCTCTGAAATTGCCATGGTGCCAGATAGAGAGTGAAGTACGCCAACTTTAATTACGTCTTCAGCATGAGCACTTACGGTTAGGCCTAAGCCTAAAGCAAGAGCTGCTGTCATCTTGGTGATTGAATTTAACTTCATAAATAATCTCCTAAAAACATTCGATGTATTTAGATTAGTGTTTTAGAAAATGTAGATCAAATTCAAAAATTTAAACCTATATTAAGATTTGTTACTAATTTTTTAAATAATTTTCCTTAAAAACATACAGTTAAATAAACTTAAGGATTTTTTAATGCGTTAATTTTAATCTTTAAAAAATTTAACTTATCTTAGTTGTGGTGCAATCAAAGTTAATTTTGCTATATTTTGGAAAGTTATTTCACCTTTTTAGCGCACAGTTTTAACCATCAAATTTTCAAAACCACGCCAATCTTTTGTTTTGTAAAACGTTTTCTAAATATTTAAAATTAGGCCTTCATTGCGCAATTAGTGAAGATCAAGCGTTTGCACAAATACAAAACAATTTCGCACTAAAAAATAGCATTTACTGTATTTTTAGTGCACTAAAGTAATTAAAGCTTATTACCCCATATACTCTAAAGCAGTTTTTCAAAAGGAGTTTGTTATGGCTTGTTTTAGCGCATGTGTTGCCGAGGCAATTGTAGCTTTTGGTGTAAAAAAGACTTTAGAGCATCATGAAAAGGCTGTAGGTACCTACAATGAGCACAGTCTTTCAAATAAGTTATCTCTTTTAATTAAGATGCTTTTAGGAGGCTCCTTACTACTTTTAGTAGAGCACATTTGGCACGGAGAGATCTCTTTTTTCTACCCATTTTTAACTGCTATGAATAGCCCTGAAGATACCCAAGAGATGCTACACGAGATCTTAACTGTAGGTGGTTCAATGGATCTTGCTATAACTTCAGTTTGGGCAGTCATTGCATTTGCTAAGTCTTTTACAAAGTCATTATTAGGTGACAAAGCATAGTAGGTAATTTTAGGAGCTAATATGTGCCTTATCATTACAGCGATTGCTTTTGTGCTTTGCTATATCTTAAATAAAAGATCTTACTCAGATTTTAAAAGCTTACTTACAGTGATCTTAGGCTCATCTGCTTTGATGTGGACTGTTGACTGTACTTTCGCTTTGGTCAATGATGGTGAGTTTTTTGATTTAAGTTTAGATGATACTTACTTAGGTTTATCTGTAGTGCTGGTAGCTTTGGTATTTACAAGTTTAGTTGCAGCTATCAAGAAAGTAGTTGCTTTAAAAGCAAATTAAGTTAAATTCTCAAAAACTTTACTAAGTTTACTTCACCGTGAAAGCAACCCCCACTTAAAGCTTCGCTTTTGAAGTGGGGGCTTCTTTGCTTTTTTGGTTCAATGTAATTTCTTGTGTGATCTGAGTTTATTTTGACGACTCAGATCTTTTGCTTTCAAGAAAAAATATTCCTCATCGGGATAGCCATATCCCATCCTTCTAATGTTTTTAATGAGATTATTCGTCCCCTCGATTTTG
>ONCS01000118.1 GCA_900316375.1 uncultured Succinatimonas sp.
CTTTGGTTTAGAAAACTCACGTTTCTCTTCATTATTTGGTTTTACTCAAAATGAAGTTAAAACCATGCTTTCTTACTATAAGTTAGATGACAAATATCCAGAATATCAAGAGTGGTACGATGGTTATCATATAGGAGATGATGATATCTTCTGCCCTTGGGATGTTATAAGCAGAACTGATGACTTACTTTCAAAAAAAATGAATCCTGAAAGTTATTGGGGAGGCACCGGTAATATCGAACTAGTGTCTCAAATGTTCGCAAAAGATCCTGAGAGTTATGCAGAGGACCTACAAAACTTACTAGATGGTAAAAGTGTCACCGTTACCTTATCAAAAGACATTAACTATGAAATCCTAGGTGGTAGTGAAGATTCTAACCATTTCTGGAGTTTTTTATTCTCATCAGGTTATTTAACTATTGCCAAAAACACCGAGTATAAGAGCATAGGAGACGATAGCAAAGAGGCTACAGTTTCACTGGTTGTACCTAATAATTCTGTCAAAGAAGAGCTCAAAAAAGCAATTAAATGGTGTTTTACTGTTAAGAATCCAGAATATGCTAAATCATTAAAGACTTTAATTTGGGCTCTAAAAGAAGATAAAGCAATTCTTTTGCAAAGGTATTTTAATAACACCCTAGCATCTTATGTAAGTGTCTACGATACGCAAAAAGGAACAGATAAAGAGAGTATGTATCATGCTTTCTTAAATGGTCGTTTCTCTTCCGTTTTTGCCTCTTCAAAATACAAATATGCATCTAATGCTGAATATGGCAATGGTAGACCTGATTTTACTTTCCTTTTACCACTTGGAGATAGTCTTGATTCACCTACCGTAGGATTTATTATTGAGATCAAGTCTGCTCAAAATGAAGATGAGATGGAATCTCTAGCTCAAGCTGCTTTAAAACAAGCTAAAGATAAAAAGTACGCTGAAGGCATGATTAGAAAACTTCATGATGAAATTGATGAAGTTAAAGTTTATGGTATTGCTTTTTACAAGAAAACTTGCAAAGTTGTTTTTGAAAGAATTAGCAATCAAGAGAGCTAATTTTCTGGTTCAACGTAGAATTTTGTGTGATCTAGGAGCCTGAGATCATACAAAAAGAGCCTAATGTTATAATTGAGTTGTCTAGAAACATTGACTTCCTCACCGCCCTAAAGCGCGGGGAGGAAGTCAAATTTTGCTAATAGATTAGTAGACTAGTTAATACTAAGCAAGAAGTGCAAAGCTGACTCACTTCTCGTATACTTGAAGTATAGGTCATAAGTCTTCTTTTGCAACTTTACTTACTTTTTAATTTTGAAGGTTTGATATGAAACTTACCATGTTAGGCACCGGCTCTGCCCTAGTTACAGAATGCTTTAATACTTGCTTTGTCTTAGCAGATGAACATGGACACACCATGGTCGATTGCGGTGGTGGCAATGCAGTATTACATCAGTTAAAGCACGCAGGACTTAACTGGAAAGACATGCAAAACATCATCATTACCCACAAGCATGAAGATCATCTAATCGGTGTCTTTTGGATGCTACGCTTTATTTGTCAGCATATGGGCAAAGGAGAATATCAAGGTGATGTCAATATCTACAGCCATGATGAGGTCATTGCCCTAATTCAAGATATAGCACCTAAGTTAATGTCAAAAAAGAACTCAAAGTTTTTAAATGACCGAGTTCATTTCATTACCGTAAGTGACGGACAGACACTTAAGATTAACCAAAATGATATTACCTTCTTTGACATCGGATCTACAAAGATTAAGCAATTTGGTTTTAAGATGGAGACAAGCACTGGCAAAAGCATAGTCTGTCTAGGAGATGAGCCATTTCATGATTGTGAAGCACCTTACTTAAAAGACTGTGACTGGCTTTTGCATGAAGCTTTTTGCATGTACAAAGATGTTGATAAGTATAAGCCTTATGAAAAGCACCACTCCACAGTCAAAGAGGCCTGTGAGATTGCCACAAAATATGACATCAAAAACTTAGTTCTCTACCACACAGAGGATGACAATTTAAATCAACGTCGCGAGCTTTACACAGCCGAAGGCAGACAGTACTTTAATGGCAACTTGTTCGTACCTAATGATTTAGAGAGTATTGATCTTTAGTACATATGCAAAAGGCAACTCAAATATGAGCGCCATCATGACAAAATCATCTTAAAGAAACTATAATTAGAGAAGATAAGTTTTCCTTTTGCTTAGGATTTAATATGAGTGAACAATTGAAAAAAGTTGCTACTGATATAAAGTCATTTTCAGATTTTATTATAAATGACTGTTATTACGTGGATAAAACGCAATATATCAAAACCATCATGGAAGATGGTAGCGCCTCAATACTTTTCACTCGTCCAAGACGCTTTGGTAAATCAATTACTATTTCCATGCTTCAAAGCTTTTTGGAGATGAATTACGAAAACCCAAGTGATAAGTCTAAACAAATA
>ONCS01000072.1 GCA_900316375.1 uncultured Succinatimonas sp.
ATTTAATATTTCTTAAATTTAAAGAGCAGATCACACTTTGTAAAAAAGTGTTATATTTCAACAAGATACTAAGATCTTGGGTATATTTTTCAAGATTCATTAAAAGCAGATAAGATTATTTTAAGACTTCAGACTTTTCTTGGCAGAACATTAACCCCTGGTAAAACTTTAATTTTCTTTGATGAAATACAAGAATGCCCAAGAGCAAGAACAGCAATCAAGTTCCTAGTTATAGATGGGAGATTTGATTACATCGAATCAGGATCACTGCTTGGCGTGGAGTATAAAGAAGTACCATCATTACCGGTTGGTTATGAAGATAGATTCCGCATGTACCCAATGGATTTTGAAGAATTTTGTATGGCTATGGGGGTTTTAGATAGTACATTAGAACAAGCAAAAGAAGCTTTTTCAAACAGGATAGCCGTGGATACTGTCGTTCATAATGTACTTATGGAAAATTTTAGATTCTACATGATAGTTGGTGGCATGCCTGCAGCTGTACAAGAATTTTCAAATAGAAGAAACCTAAAAGAAGTTTTATACGTCCAAAATCAAATTATTGATCTTTATAGAGGCGATGTAAAAAAATACTCTCAGACTGATAAAAATAAAATTACAGCCATCTTTAATAACATACCCAATGAACTAGATGCTCACAACAAAAGGTTCACTCTCAAGAATGTTAATGAACACGCAAAAATGAGAGAATATGAGGACGCTTTTATTTGGCTACAAGATGCAGGTGTTGCTTTGCCTTGTTTTAATCTAAAAGAACCAAAAGCACCATTACGCTTAAATGAGCAGTCTAGATTATTTAAACTTTTCTTAAATGATTGTGGCTTACTATGTGCAATGAGTTTTCAGGGAACGCAATTTAATATTTTATCTGGTAATTTAAAAGCTAAATTAGGTTCATTTTTTGAAAATATAGTTGCACAATCACTGGTTGCTAATGGACTTGAACTAAGATATTTAGACAAAAGAGGTGTTGGTGAACTTGATTTTGTGGTTCAAAGAGGCGCTCAAGTAATACCAATAGAAGTCAAATCTAGCCATGATTATAGAAAACACTTTGCACTTAACAATGTCATGAAAGTTAAAGATTGGAATTTTGAAGAAGCTTTTGTATTGTGTGAGGGCAATATAGAGAAGAATGGCAAGATCACCTATTTACCTTGGTATATGGTATCTCAGATCAAACAAATGACTCCTGAAGAAATGTTCAAAGACATCAAGGTCACAATTTAGAAAAAAAATTACCAATCAAAAAGATTATTAATTGATTTAAAAGAAGAAATAAGAAGATATAGATAATTGATTTTTTGGTGGAGATGCTGGGACTTGAACCCAGGTCCCCAATGACTTCATCTTCGGCGCTACATGTTTAGGCAATCTTTGCTCTCAATACCCGCTGCGGACCGCCACGCCACAAAGTATCCAGCTTGTAAATTCATTTAATGCTTCAACAACAAGCGGTGCATCCACACGATCTAGTGAAAAACTGACCCCAGTGCGACTAAGTGTCACTAGAAAGACTTAGAACTGAGGGCTTTAAAGCAGGTTATTAAGCTGCTAAAGCGTAGTTTTCGTCGTTTGCGACTATGTTTATACGAATGTTTAACGAGGTTTCGCTACTCGACATGCTCCTAGGAATTCATGCATCAGGTCGAAACCAAAATCATCCCCACGAGTTGAACAGATTATACATTAATAATAAGAACACGCAACTTTATTTGAGAAAAAATATTGAGATTTGATACAAGGAAGACACAAAACTAGATACAAGAAAATTTGTAAATTTTTTGATCTCCTTAACAATTAGCTTTTACACTTTGATATAATTGTCACACCTTTTTGTAGGCCTATTTTACCGAGCTTTCCTTAAATTAGCGCCTTTTTAATCCAACTCTTTTAAATGTGTTCAAGTTTGGTTAATACCAGACTCTAGGATTTTTTATTTTATGAAAACAGCAAATCCTTTTGTACCTGCATTTATCACTTGCATGCGTGAAGGCTATTCTCTAAAGCTTTTCCGTGCTGACGTGATTGCAGGTTTAACTGTTGCAATTGTGGCACTTCCACTTGCTATGGCAATGGCAGTAGCATCTGGTGCATCTCCTGATAAAGGCCTTGTTACTGCAGTAGTAGCAGGTTTCTTTATTTCTTTTTTAGGTGGTTCACGCGTACAGATTGGTGGTCCTACCGGTGCCTTCGTAGTAGTTATCTTTGATGTAATTCAGCGTTTTGGCTTTAATGGTCTAATCATCGCCTCAATTATGGCTGGTATGATTTTGATTATCGCAGGTTACGCTAAATTAGGTAAGCTCATCAAATACATCCCTTATCCTGTAATTACTGGTTTTACTACAGGTATTGCGGTAATTATTGCCTCATCTCAGGTTAAGGATTTTATAGGTTTAAATGTTGATAACATCCCTGCTGACTTTTTAAATAAGTGGTATGTGTTATTAACAAACCTAGATAAAGCATCACTTTGTGCAACTGCTTTAGGTGTTTTAGGTTTAGCTACTATCATTATTTGTAAGAAAGTATCTCCAAAGATCCCATCTTACTTAGTATCTATCCTTTTAATCTCTATTCTAGCATTTGCTTTCTCAATGCCAGTTGAGACTATCGGTAGTAAGTTCCCAAGTCTACCTACAGGTCTTCCAACCCCAGTATGGCCAACCTTCTCATTAGATGAAATTCGTCAATTAGTACCATCAGCATTTACCATTGCATTCTTAGCAGGTATTGAAGCCCTACTTTCAGCTGTAGTTGCTGACGGTTTAATTGGTCACAAGCACTCATTAAACCAAGAGTTAATCGGTCAAGGTGTTGCCAATGTAGCCTCAGGTTTATTTGGTGGTATTCCTGCAACTGGCGCAATTGCTCGTACTGCAACTAATATTAAAGCAGGTGGTAGGACTCCAGTAGCTGGTATCTTCCACGCTATCTTCTTATTAGTGTTCTTATACACCGCAATGGATATTCTAGCTTTCATCCCTATGGCTGCCTTAGCTGCAGTGCTATTCATGGTTTCATGGGGTATGTCTGATCTAAAACACTTCACTCAAATTGCTAAGATCAGCCCATCTGATAGAACTATTCTTTTCTTAACCTTCTTACTTACTGTAATGGTTGATCTAACCGTTGCTATCGGTGTTGGTGTAACTTTTGCTTCTCTACTATTCATGCGTCATATGTCACGCTCTGTAGAAATCCGTCGCCAAAACCACCGCAACGAATATGAAGAGCAAGATGGTGAGTCTGTAACTGATGATGAGATTGAAATTCCTGAAGATGTAATCGTACTTCAGATTAACGGTCCTCTATTCTACGGCTTTGCAGCTGAATTCTGCGATAAGTTAAAGTCACTTGAGCAAATGCCAAGAATTCTAATTCTACGTATGCGTTTCATGCCTTACTTAGACGCATCAGGTGAGAACTCAATTGAAGATATTATTAAGATCTGCCGTGAGCACAAGACTTATGTGATCTTCTCAGCTGTACGTTCACAGCCTCGTGCAATCCTACAAAAGGCAGGCATTCACAAGAACTTAGACGGTGCAATTGCAGTTGATTTTGACCATGCTTTAGATATGGCAAAGCAATTATTAGCTGATCCTGAGTTTACTAGAAAGCATATTGACCCAACCGTACATCACGAATAGTCAATACTGCTAACAAAAAGGGCTCTAAGTTTTTATCTTAGGGCCCTTTTAGTTTTTGATGATTTAAGATTGAAGAGAAAACTACTTAAAGTTCTTCTTCATGATGCGCTCTTTACTACGAGCCCACTCTCTATCTTTAATTGAGTCACGTTTATCGTGTTCTTGCTTACCACGGCATAAACCAATTTCAAGTTTAGCCCAACTTCCCTTCCAATAGCATTTTAAAGGAATTAAGGTATAGCCTTGTCTTTGTACGCTACCTGTAAGTTTATCGATTTCACGACGCTTTAATAAAAGCTTACGAGTACGAGTTGGATCACTTACCACGAAAGCACAACTAGTCTTTAATGGATTGATTTGAGAGCCTAGCATAATCACTTCACCATCTTTAATGGTTACATAAGCCTCAGCAATATTACATTTGCCAGCTCTTAAAGATTTTACTTCCCAGCCTTGTAACTCAAGACCTGCTTCAATTCTCTCTTCGATAAAATATTCAAAGGAAGCTTTACGATTTACAGCGACAACATTACTTGCTTGTTTCTCTTTTTTTGCCACTTTATAAGCTCCTGTAAAAAATCTTTATTATTCTGTCTTGGATTTTGCTTTATACAAAATCTTGATAATGACTTGTGACTGTGAATTGTACCTAAAAAACTTAGTGAACTTCAAATATTGTGAAAAAAATATACAGTTTTGCCGTTAAGATCTTTTAGAATGGACAAATAAGTGTCATGACCATGTCTTAAGCCAATTAAGATCTAAAAATAACAATATAAATAAAGAGCGTATTCTATGGAATTACATGATAATCTTGAGAACAGCGCAACTCAGGAAAATGATGCATTAAATGCTGATAGCTCTTCACAGCTTGAGAGCTATACTTATAAATCAGCTCCTTTCTTTAAGTCACTACTCACCTTTCACTTTGGCGATATTTCCATCGTGCAAAGAATTATTGCATCCTTTGCGTTAGCAATCTTTATCTTTGCAGTAGGCGCCTATTTTATTATTTCTAATGTTAATTCCTATGTGTCACAGCGTGATACTGTAGATAGACTCTACTCAGATTTGAACGCGGTCAATGCAGCCTTCATTGACTTAAGTCATGATGGTAATACCTCTCTTGCTAGAGCTCGTGCTAGCACTGCAATTGATAACATTAAAAGGAATTTAGCAGATACCCAAGATAACCATTTCTTTACTGCAAATCGCACCACTCAAGAATTACGCTCTGAGTTACAAAGATTTGTTGATGGTTCTCTTCGTGCTTTAAGTACCTCAAATGATGCTAATTCATTCTATGTTGAGCTTAAAAAATGCTCTGAGGTAGTAACTCGAATTGATAACCTTATTAAAACTGGCGATTTAGTATCCCACAGCTATAACTATGTGCTCTATTCACTATACTCAGTTTTAATTGTGACTATCGTTTTATATGTTCTACAGTCAATCTTCCTAGCAAAGTCACTTAACAGTGAAGTAAAGCATGTTTGGAAGTCCATGTTAAAGCTAGCAAGTGGTGACTTTAGACGTCAAGATAAAGGACAGAATCGTAAAAACGAAATTGGTAGTATTGATACCCTAGTAGATGTGGTATCAAATTCTATGCAGAAAACCGTCAACAAATTAAATGATGACTTTTCTAAGATGGTGGAGATGGTTAACTATAACTCATCAATGCTTGATAGCACCGCTGATGCAATGGAGACACAACGATCTAAAGCTCACAGTGTGGCTATTGCTACATCAAACATGGAAAACACCATTGAGAAGGTTACCGAGTTTGCTAGAAGCACCCTATCTGAGGTAAAGACAGCCGAGACTGCTTCAGATACTTGTCGTTGCACTATGCAAGATAACATTACGACCACTCATACCCTATCAGATAAATTAAAGAACACCTCTGTTGCAATTCAAAAGATCAATGAGATGGGTGAACAGATTAACTCGATTGTTAAAACCATTGCCGCAATTGCAGATCAAACTAACTTACTTGCACTAAACGCAACTATTGAGGCAGCCCGCTCTGGTGAGCATGGTAAAGGCTTTGCGGTGGTCGCAAACGAAGTACGTGACTTGGCAGTAAAAACTGCAGCTTCTACTGATGAGGTAACAGCTACCATTTCTAACCTATCTAAAGCAGTTCAAACTTGCGTGAAGGTAGTGGCATCTTGTGAAGAAGAAATGAATAACTCTGTGCAGCAAAGTAGTCGTGCTAACTCTGCTATCGAAGAGATTATGGGCATTATTGCCACCATTACTGATATGTCTGAGCAGATTGTACAATCTTGCCAAGAGCAAACCTCAATTGCAGCTGATGTAAACCACTCGATTGCTAACATTAACAATCTAACTGAAGAGTGCTTTGACCACATCAGTGATACTAAGCAAACTGTACATGAGATTAGAAATCTTGCTCAAAACCAACAAGATCAATTATCAGTATTTAAGACTAATCCAAATCCTGTTAAAACTGTAGAAACTACAGAAAACACAACTCAGAGTTTAGATAGTGCAACTGATACTTATGCTCAAGATGATAGTTATGAAGCTCAAGCACCAAGTGAGGAAGCTGAACACAACTTAGATGACTTAGGTGTAAGTGACGCTTTAGGCGGAGCTTTAAAAGATCTAGAGTCACAAAAGAGCTAAGTTATTTAGCCTAAAAAAAATTAAGTAAAAGCATCGTGCCAACCTTAAAGGTTGGCACAGTTTTTTCATATAAAGCATATATGGCAAGAAATTGTCAAAAAGCTTATGGAGAGAAAAGATGCCTTTATACTTAAATACTAATTTATCCGCAGTTTACGCGCAAAACTCGGTTAATAAAGCTACAAGAAACTTAGATGTTTCTTATCAAAAGCTATCCTCAGGTCTTAAGATCAATTCAGCTAAAGATGATCCAGCCGGTGTCCAGACCTCAGATAGATTAACCGTACAGTTAAACTCACTAAATCAAACTAACCGTAATGCTCAAAACGCCATTGCCTATGCCCAGACCGCAGAAGGCGCGATGGAAGAGCTTACCACTATGCTTGAGCGTATTCGTACGCTAGCTATTCAATCAGCAAATGGTACCAACTCAAATGATAACCGTAAGGCTCTTCAAGATGAAGTTGATGAGCTTAACGAGGAAATGTGCCGTATTGCTCGTGATACCACTTTCGGTGGTCAGGATTTATTAAATGGCCAAGCTTCAATTGCCCGTTTCCAAATCAGTCCTGATCCTGGCTCAATTATTAAAATTGACCTATCAATTGGCTTTGATACTGATAGCTTAGCTAAACTTGCAGCTAAAACTGCAGGCTCTGAGACCTTTGATTTACCAGAGGGTAATACCTTTACCACAGCTCAATCTTATAAGTTTGAAGATATCTTCCAATATAAGGTAAATGGCTATGGTATTGATATTTCAACTCAGTCAGCTGCCCAAATCGTATTAGCTGGTATCGATTACATGATTAACGCTATCGATACTAAGCGCTCTGAATTAGGTGCAATTCAAAACCGTTTAGAGTCAACTATTCGTAACCAAGAAAATGTAGCTGAGAACGTATCAGACTCTCGTGCCCAAATTCGTGATGCTGATTATGCTGAGGAAGTATCTAAAATGACTTCAGCTCAAATGCTACAACAAGGCTCTGTAACAATTTTGACACAGGCAAACTCTAAGCCTCAAATTGCTTTGCAGATGTTACAAGACTCTTAATTAACTTTTTAAAAACTTAAAAAAACTTTTCTTTCATAAGCATTAAGGCGATACTTGTTAATACATCTATCGCCTATTTTTTTTAGATATTGCTTATGTCCCCTCTCTTCTATTTGGGCTTAATTACAGATCTTGCCTATTTTTTTCAATTACCTTTAAATTGATAGCTAGTTCATAGAGAAAAATACCATTCTCCTTTATAATATAGTGGTCTATTTTTTGAGGAAAATTATGGCTCAGTTCATTTATACAATGAATAGGGTTGGAAAGATTGTTCCCCCTAAACGTCAAATTCTAAAAGACATTTCTCTATCATTTTTTCCAGGTGCCAAGATTGGTGTTTTAGGTTTAAATGGTGCAGGTAAGTCTACTTTAATTAAAATTATGGCTGGCGTGGACACCGATTATGAAGGTGAGGCACGTCCACAACCTGGTATTAAGATTGGCTATCTTCCACAAGAGCCAGTTTTAGATCCAGAAAAGACCGTTAAAGAAACCATCGAAGAGGCTTTTGAAGAGGTATCTAAAGCTCTAAAGCGTCTTGATGAGGTTTACGCAGAATACGCAGATGAGAATGCTGACTTTGATGCTCTAGCTAAAGAGCAGGCAAAGCTTGAAGCTATCATCCAAGCTCATGATGGTCATAACCTTGAGGTACAAATTGATAAGGCAGCTGATGCTTTAAGATTACCTCCAAATGATCGTCAAATTAAGGTTTTATCAGGTGGTGAAAGACGCCGTGTGGCTCTATGCCGTCTTTTATTACAAAAGCCTGACATGTTATTACTTGATGAGCCTACTAACCACTTGGATGCAGAGTCTATTGATTGGCTTGAGCAGTTCTTACATCAGTACCCAGGTACTGTGGTAGCTGTAACCCACGATAGATACTTCTTAGATAACGTAGCAGGCTGGATCTTAGAGCTTGACCGTGGTGAGGGTATTCCATGGGAAGGCAACTACTCTTCATGGCTTGATCAAAAAGACAAGCGTCTACAGGTTGAAGAGTCAACAGAGTCAGCACGTCGTAAGTCCATTGAGCGAGAGCTTGAGTGGGTACGTCAAGGTGCTAAGGGCCGTCATGCTAAGTCAAAGGCTCGTCTATCTCGTTTTGAAGAGTTGTCATCTGTTGAGTATCAAAGCCGTAACGAAACTAACGAGCTTTACATTCCACCAGGGCCTCGTTTAGGTGAGACTGTGCTTGAAGTTGAGCATCTATGCAAATCATATGATGATCAAGTTCTAATCGATGATTTAAGCTTTAGCATTCCAAAAGGTGCTATCGTAGGTATCATCGGTCCTAACGGTGCAGGTAAGTCAACTCTATTTAGAATGATGACCGGTATTGAAAAGCCTGATTCTGGCTCTATTAAACTTGGCGAGACTGTAGTTACCGCTTATGTTGAGCAGTTCCGTGACCAAATGAAGAATGAGAACACCGTGTATGAGGAAATCTCTCAAGGCCAAGACATTCTAAAAGTTGGCGCTTACGAGATCCCATCTCGTGCTTACATCGGTCGTTTTAACTTCCGTGGTACCGATCAGCAAAAACGTGTAGGTGACTTATCAGGTGGTGAAAGAGGCCGTTTACAGCTAGCAAAACTATTACAAGTTGGCGGTAACTTATTATTACTAGACGAGCCTACTAATGACTTAGACGTTGAAACCTTACGTGCTCTAGAAAATGCTTTATTAGAGTTCCCAGGTGCTGCGATGGTGATCTCCCACGATCGTTGGTTCTTAGATAGAATTGCAACTCATATCCTAGACTATGGTGATATGGGTAAGGTTTCTTTCTTTGAGGGTAACTATACTGAGTATGAGGCTTGGAAGAAAGCTAACTTAGGTGAAGAGGCTCAACCTCATCGCTTGAAGTTTAAGAAAGTAACTAAGTAGTACTTAGACAAGATAATTACTAAAAATCCTGCATTTGTTTTCAACTGCAGGATTTTTGTTTTTTAATACCTAAGCTTATTCTTGCTTTGACGCAACTACTTATCAAAGCGTCTAGTCAAATGCTTAAATAAGTAGTGAGCAAGAGGTTTAGCTGAAGTTTTAGTAATGGCAAAGCCTGCCTTTTGCGCAGTACGTAAAGCCTTAATATTATCAAAACTTGCTAAGGTGGAGATACCGTTAATATAGCCATTGTCATAGCAGTTTGATGAATATTGACGCAGTTTCACACCAATACCGCGGTCTTGATATTTATGAGCAACACCTACATAGAGCTCATGTAAGATCTTGTCATTCATCTCGCAAGGTTGGAAAAAGAATAAGTCATAGGCAATGATATTGCCTGAGCCATCTTGCACCACACTTACTAAATCACGAGCTCTAAAGCGGTAAATCCAAGATAAGAAACCATATAAAGGGAATCTAAACAGCTCTAAGTGAAGTAGCTCAATTTGTCTTAAGTCACGAGCAGTACCTGGTCTAAAGATTAAATCTCCATCTTTAATCACATCAGTTTTACGGATACCCTTAGAGAGCTTTAAGTTTTTCCTAAAGATCTTAATGTGTTCTGCCCTTTCGGCAAGTTCGTGCATTATGGCCATAATTCCCATCCTTTGTTCTTATTATTATCGGTAATCGCACCGTTTGAGAGCATTTACCCTAATCTAAGATACGATTTGCATTATTTTGCTTTTATATTTAAATTATAGGCTAGATTATGAATTTTAACCAACTATGGTTTCCGGAGTTTTATGATGAATTTTTTCAAGAAAGCGGTATTAGCTGCAAGCCTAGTAGTAACTGCAGCATCAACATTTGCTGAGGATAAGCCAGTTCTACGTGTTGCAACTGAGCCTTCTTTTGCTCCATTTGAGTTTATGGATCCAAATTCTCAGGAATTAGTTGGTTTTGATATCGACGTTATTAACGCAATCGCTGAGCTTGAAGGTTTTGCTACCGATATTTCAAGCATGCCATTTGATGGTCAAATTCCAGCAATTGTAACAGGTCAAATTGATGTTGCAATCTCAGGCTTTACCATTACTAAAGAGCGTGAAAAGATTGTTAACTTCACCGAGCCTTACTACAACGGCGGTCTTGGTGCTTTAGTTAATAAGAAAGTACAAGACATTGTAAAGACTGCTAAAGATTTAGAAGGTAAGGCAATCTGTGCTCAGATTGGTACCTCAGGTGCTATGTACGCTCAGCAAATTCCTGGTGCTGTTGTAACTCAGTTTAATACTGCATCTGAAGCTTTCATGGAGCTAAACAAGGGTACTTGTATTGCATCTGTTAATGATAAGCCTGTTTTAGAGTACTACTTAGCAACCACTGGTAATGAGAATCTATACCTATTAAATGATTACTTTACACATGAAAATCTAGGTATTGTTACCTCTAAAAAGAACAAAAAGCTATCTGATCAAATTAACGATGGTTTAAAGAAGATCAAGGCTAACGGTACTTACGATAAGCTATACAAGAAGTGGTTTAGCGCAATTACTAAGTAATAAGATTTAAGATTGAATAGTTGAATGTTAGTCAAAGCCGGCAGTTGCCGGCTTTTTTAATGTTTTTTAATTGCTTGTTTTTGTAGCTGCATGCTTAAGCTTTTAGTTCTTAGAAAAGAAATCGCGGATCTCGGTAATTGGGGCGTGACCACGTGACTCTAAGAAGTCTAATACAGCAAGAGGGCTACGATTGATAATTTGATCTTCTTTAATGTCTGCTTCTTTGCAGATTTCTAAAGCTGGCTCAAATTGACCTAAATAGTAGCTAATGTGAGCATCGGTGCCTAAAGATACTGTGTTACCAATCTTTTTAGCAAGCTTTGCAATCTTAATGCAGTTATCATGAGATCCAAAGCGAGTGTTAACATCAGAACTTGAGTTAATCTCAATTGCAACATTACGCTCTTTAGCCTCAACTAATAACTCCTCATAATCACATGGGTAGTTAGCTGAACCTGGGTGGCTTAGAATATCCACCTTGCCTTTCATCATTACTTTTTTATAAAGATGTAAGTGGTTTTCAGGATTGGTTGGAGGATTATTTGGGTGAAAACCTGCTAACACGATATCAAGATTTTTATACTGATATGACTCAACATCAATATTACCATCAAAAAGAATATTAGCTTCAATACCACGTAATACCGCAATACCATCACAAATGCGAGGTACTACCTTTAAATTATTAAAATGCCACTTGTGTGGACCATCTTCTAAATCAGGGCCATGATCGGTGGTAGCGAACATTTGAATGCCGCACTTTTGAGCCTGATTAACATACTCAACGATGGTTGAGTAAGCATGATCAGATGCGATAGTATGAGTGTGTAAATCAACGAAAAATTGCATAGTGTCCTCTAATTCTTTCTTAGGTTGATCTGTTAATTGTTTGTAATTGTTTTTTTGTAGTTGTTTTTTTTAATTGTCTTTGTTGTTTTAACTTTCTAAGTATTTTAATCGATAACCGGTACCCAGTGCTCAGTATGATAAGCCTCAAAGCAAAGTTTAATTTGCTCAATAGTGGTGGTACCTACTCTTAAATCTTTAACTGGGATATCCTCAAGTTTAAAGAACTTGCGCTGCAAGGTCTCATCATTTGGCGTAAAGTCCCCTTCCCCTGCTTTACAGATAGTAAAGGAAGCTAGGATATGGAAAGGCTGCTTTGAAATATTCCACTTACTTTTATTAAGCATGCCCACAAACTTATATGGGGTTACAATCATGCCAGCCTCTTCACGTACTTCTTTGACCGTATTTGAAAAGAGGGTTTCCATCTCATCACACCAGCCACCAGGCATTGACCAACGTCCGCCCATAGCCTCTTGTACTAGTAGGATTTCACCTTGCTCATTAAAGACCGCTGCACGGGTATCAATTTTTGGGGTGATGTAGCCTCTATCTAAGCAAATTGCTTGTTTAACATTTACAAGTGGCTCACAGGTAATAGTTGCAACCATCTCACAAGCAATTTCACGTAAGCGTAAAAATCTTTCTTTATCAAATAGGTTTTCTGTATAGGTAAGACCAATTTGACCAATAGCTTGAATTTCTTTTGCCCACTTATAGAAGTTAAAGTTTAAATTGTCATAGCTAAAGATAGCTGAAACGATATCCCATGGATTTAAAAAGCTAAAATCAATCTTGTAAGAGCGCTGTAGCCTTGTGCCCCATACGGCAAGGCCAAAAGCAATGCCGGCATCCTTAGCGCACTTGATGTCACTTTCAGTGTCACCAATAAATAAGATCTCATCACGGCTAGCGCCAGTTATCTCCATGTACTTTAGAATAGAATCAGGATATGGCTTAGCTCTTTTAACGTCACTTGCGCTAATTGAGATATCAAAATAAGGCTTAAGCTCAGTTGGCATTGGAGATGCGATGTCACAGACCTCACCTCCGATGGTACGAGCTCGGCTTGTAATAATACCTAGCTTTAAGCCCTTTTCTTTTAAGTACTTGATAACTGCAATTACGTTATCAAAAGGCTTAATAGTATTTAAATACTTTTTACAATTCTCAGCCCACTCACAAGATAAGGCATCAAAGTCATCTTGATGAAAGTTGAGCTCTTTATTGGTGTTTTCAGCACTTGATCCCATAAATCTGGTAAGTGACTCATAAGTCTCAGTAGTATTAGGATCGTGTTTTTTGACCACATCAAATAGTGCCATAGTGTAGGCATATTCAGTGTTATAGATGGTACCATCTAAATCAAACAAAATGTGCTTAAAACGAGCTAACATGAAAGCTCTCCTTTATTTACTATAACTTGATGGACGATGATATTTGAGTCTACTACTTTAAAGTGTACATCCACATTGTAAAGTTTAGCGCAATAATCCTTACTATCAGTCTCATCTTTATAAGCAGGGCGAGGATCCTGAGATAAGGTCTGTACTACTGCCTCAAAGCGTCTTTGTCCTAGTGCTTGCAAAAGTACCTTATCAAGATCATCTTTGAAGACTACCTCATATTGCACAGGAGGAATACTTGCAAAGCCACCTATGGCATCAGGTACTGAGTCAACAAAGGGAATGTAAGGCTTAATATCGATAATTGGTGTACCGTCAACTAAGTCAGCGCCACTTACCTCTAAACGTACCTTGCCTTTTTCACGAATGACCTTGTTAAGCTTAACAATTGATAAGCCTAGACGATTAGGTCTAAAAGGAGAACGGGTTGCAAAGACACCAACTGAGACATTACCACCTAAACGTGGAGGACGCACCTTTGGTCTAAACTTAGTGTATTCAACCTTATCAAATAAGAAGATCACATGAATATGTGAAAAGCCTTCTAAACTAATAAAGGCAAGCTCATCATTATAGGGTGGGTAGAACTCGATAATCGAGACAGCATCAGGTGCCAAGCCTGGTTGTCTTGGCACTGCGAATTTCTCAAGATATGGAGAATGGATAAAGCCAATTGGCTCTATTTGAAAGTTACTTTGACTTTTCGACGTCATCGTTAACTGCAATTGCGTTAGCGTAGCAAGAAACTGATACCTTGCAAGCTGGAGTGTTTTCTAAGCGTACACACTTACCAAACTTGATAGCATTAGCACCAAGATCAGCAGCCTTCTTACGAGCATCAGTACGTGCATTAGCCTCAGTTGCTACAGGATCATCTTCAGTTACCTGGCAAGATAAACCTTCAACTACACCTAATAGATGAGTTGGCTTGTTTTCAATATCAGCATCAGTTACCTCAGTTGCAGCAGATGGCTTGAAGTACTCTTTGAAGTTTTGAGGATCAAGATTAGTCTTGAACTCAAAGCTAGAGCAAGCAACTAAAGTTAGAGCAGATAAAGCAAAAATAATTGATTTCATTAAAATTTTAAAAGGCAGGTTGCCCTGCCTTATTCCTAAATAAATTAAGGTTATGCGCTAAAGTGAGCAATCGCGTTTTCAATACGCTTTAAGGTACGCTCACGGCCAACTAACATCATAGTATCGCCAATACCAGGTGACATAGCACTACCAGTTACAGCAATACGTAGAGGCTGACCTACTTTACCCATGCCAATCTCACGCTTTTGAGCAATCTCTTCAAGTACCTTATCAATAGACTGTGCGTCCCATGATGATAGGTTTTGTAGAGCTTCTAAAGCATCTTTTAGCACGTCAACAGAGCCTTCTTTGATCCACTTTTTAACACCAGCTGGATCGTACTCAGTAATTTCTTGATAGTAGCAAGCAGCCTTTTGAGCCATCTCTTTTAGAGTATGGGTACGCTCGCAGTAGTTACGAACGATTTTCTCTGGCTTTGGACCTTGTGATAAATCATTAATACCGATACGGTTTAAATGCCATACTAGCTCTTTTGCTACATCTTCAGATGGTAAGGTCTTCATGTAGTGAGCATTTAACCAATCAAGCTTTTTAGTGTTAAAGCCTGATGCTGACTTAGTAATAGCATCTAGAGTGAATAGGTTAATCATCTCCTCGCGTGAGAAGATCTCTTGATCACCATGTGACCAACCAAGACGCACTAGATAGTTTACTAAAGCCTCAGGTAGGTAACCGTCCTCACGGTACTGCATTACAGATACTGCGCCATGACGCTTTGATAGCTTAGTACCATCATCACCTAGGATCATAGCAAGATGGCAAAATACTGGTACAGGTGCACCTAGTGCCTTGTATAGGTTAATCTGACGAGGGGTATTATTAACATGATCATCACCACGGATAATGTGGGTAATGCCCATATCCCAATCATCAACTACTACGCAGAAGTTGTAGGTTGGAGTACCGTCAGAGCGCTGAATGATGAAATCATCAAGCTCGCTGTTCTTAAACTCGATGTGGCCTTTTACCATGTCGTCAAAGGCAACAATACCATCATCTGGGTTTCTAAAACGAATTACATATGGCTCATCTGCTGTGTGCTCAGAATGATCATCACGGCAGTGACCATCATAACGAGGCTTTAGACCGTTTTTCATCTGCTCTTCACGCATCTTCTCTAAGCGCTCTTTAGAGCAATAGCACTTGTAAGCCTTGCCTTCTTTTAATAACTGCTCAATTACCTCATGGTATCTATCAAATCTCTTAGTTTGATAGTAAGGACCTTCATCCCACTTTAAATCGATCCACTTCATTGACTCGATAATGGCATCGATAGCTTCTTGAGTTGAACGCTCTCTATCAGTATCTTCGATACGTAGTACGAACTCACCATTACAATGTCTAGCGTATAGCCATGAGAATAATGCTGTTCTAGCACCGCCAACGTGTAAAAAACCGGTTGGTGATGGGGCAAATCTTGTTTTTACAGTCATAATTAAAATCCTTTAAAAAAGTTGCTGTATTTTACCACGTCAACGCACCTTTAGGGCATACAAAAAGCAAAAGATCATCTGCTTAAAGCTTAAAATTACGTAAAGCTAAATTTGAATGAGAGCACTGTCTAATGTCTTAGAGAAATTAAGAACGATTTGTGATGAAGAGCTTATGAACTGAAGTGTTGAAAAGTTTAATCATCAAAAATACGAAGGTCCTGCTGAAGAGATCTCAAAGCAGTTAAAAGCAAGTGTCAATCCAAGTGAGATTATGATTTCAGTTGGTGGTACTCGCTACAATGACTATGGCAATAGTCATTACTTAAAAGATGTGGATAAGGCAGTGGTTGTAGTATACCCAGAGGATATCTACAGTGAAGATCAGATCTTAAACTTAGTTGAAAGTGGTGAGATTGACAAAAAAGCTGACATCTCTGCCCTGGTGCAAGACGTGATTTTTAAATAGCTTATCTTATTCAGATAAGTAAAAGCAAAGACACAGATACACAAAGCCCATCTCAAGAACGACTTAAGATGGGCTTTTTTAATTTAGTTTTGATGGAAAGTTTTGACTTAAAACTATTCTTCGTCTTCAATCACAAGCTTTGGAATAGCTAAATCTGGGTGCTCACCTGACCAACCTGTCTTATCAGGAACAGCGCGTAGTGCGTTTAAGTCCTCGTCTTCTAACTCAAAATCAAATAGCTCCATATTAGCTTTCATACGTGAGTAGTTTGAGCTCTTGGCAATTGGAAGTACATCATGCTGCAAACAGAATTTTAATAGAACCTGCGCAGTTGAGACATTGTACTTTTTAGCAATCTTTACAACATCTTCGTTTTCAACTAACTTGCCACGACCTAATGGTGCCCAGGCTTCAACTACAATGTTATGACGGTGACAGTAATCTACAGCACCTGTCTGCATATAACCTACATGGAACTCGATTTGATCAACAACTGGTGTTTCCATACCACGGATAGCATCAAAGTGCTGAGGTAGGAAATTAGATACACCAATTGACTTAGTCTTACCTTCTTTTTTAAGCTCGATAAAAGTTTCCCAAGCCTTAGCTAATTTCTCTTCCCACTTTTCATCATTCTCATCAACACGAGGCCAGTGGATTAACAATAGATCAACATAGTCCATGCCTAAGTTTTGTAGTGACTTTTCAACAGAGGCTCTAATCTTCTCTGGCTCTAAATCATCTTTCCAAACTTTAGTTGTAATAAAGAACTCTTTGCGGTCAACACCTGACTCTTTTATCGCCTCACCTAAAACGTTTTCTGTACCATATAAAGATGCAGTATCAAAGTGTCGATAGCCCATCTGAATAGCTAGAGCTAAGGTGCTAACACCATCTTCATCAGGATCGACTTTGTAGGTTCCAAAGCCTACACAAGGAATTGTTCTTTCATCTAGAAGCGAGAAGGTGCTGTGGAAGTTCTTTATCATAAGTGTGTCCTTTCAACATCTGTAGTGTTTTAATGATATTTATGTCACAGATATCTTGTTGTTATTAGAATGAGCACCTCTAATAATAGTAAAAACTTGCAATTAGCGGTATATCGTATGTTTAAAACATGATAAACATCACGATATTATCGCACATTATGTATAACGGTTGCATAATCTTTTAAATATTTTTATCAAGAAAGATTTTCAATAATGTTAAGTGCCTATCTAACATGTAGCTAAAAGTCTTGTATAATCAAGAATTAACAGTACTTTTGTCAAAGAAAAGCAAAAAGGTGACATTTTGATTAGAGAGAAAATAAGCGCCGTATTACAAGGCACTACTGCTAACAAAGGCATTGCCTTTGGTAAGATTTCTTTTCTAAAAAGAGCTACCGATACCGATGCTAAAGTTCATGTAGATAACACTGATTCTGAAATTGAGCGTTTTGAAAAAGCAAGACTTCACGCTATTGCCCAGTTAAGTGCCCTTTATGAGGCAAGTTTAGAAAAACTAGGTGAACAAAATGCTGTAGTCTTTCAAATTCACCAAATGATGTTAGATGATCCTGATTATGTATCATCTATAAAAAAGCTCATCGTTAAAGAAGAGGCTAACGCTGAATACGCTGTAACTAAAGTTGCTCGTCGTTTTGAAAAGCAATTTTTAGAAATGGACAATGACTACATGCGCGGTCGTGCGGCTGATGTTATCGACATCTCAAGACGTGTAAAAGAGATCTTGATGATGCACGCAGGCAAGCTCAAAAAACATGGCATTAGCTTTGACAACTCTGGTCCCATTATCCTTGCAACCGATGACTTAGTCCCATCAGAGACCGTACAACTTGATAGCAAGAAAGTAACCGGTATTATCACCTCTTTAGGCTCTACAAGATCGCATACTGCTATCTTTGCTAGAACCATGGGTATTCCGACAATTGTCTGTGTAGGAGATAGCCTAACACCTGATCTAGAAGGTAAATACGCTATCTTAGATGGTAACTCTGGTTACATCTACATTGAGCCTGATGAAGGTACCATTACCCGCTATTCTGAGATGAAGAAAACTGACGATGCTCAGCACTCTCACTTAGAGGAATTCAGAGGTAAGGAAACTGTTACTAGATCGGGAAGATCAATAAGGCTTTACGCTAACTCTGGCTCACTTGCCGACATTGATTTAATTAAAGCCTCCGATGCTGAAGGTATTGGCCTGTTTAGATCTGAATACATTTACATGCAAGCTCATGACTATCCAACTGAAGATGAGCAATTTGCAATTTATAAAAAAGTCTTACAAGGCATGGGGAAGAAGAAGGCAATTATCAGAACACTTGATATCGGTGCTGATAAAACTGCTGAATACTTCATGTTAAAGCCTGAAGAAAACCCTGCTATGGGTGTGCGTGCGATAAGACTATGTTTAACCAACAAAGCTTTATTTAAAACTCAATTACGCGCTCTGTATAGAGCCTCTGTTTTTGGCAACCTATCAATCATGGTGCCTATGATCACCTCAGTTGAAGAGGTAATTGAGTGTAAGAGAATTATTGAAGACATCAAAGTAGAGCTTAAAGCTCAAGAGCTAGAGTTTGCTGATAACGTTGAGTTTGGCATCATGGTAGAAACACCTGCTGCTGCGTTAATCTCAGATGAACTCGCTCCTCTTGTTGATTTCTTTAGTATTGGTACTAACGATTTAACCCAGTTTACCCTAGCTGCTGACAGGCAAAATGCTGATTTAGGCACCTACCTAAATCCATATCATCATGCCGTAGTAAGACTAATTGAAACTACGATTAAAAATGGTCATGCCGCCGGAATTTGGGTGGGTATCTGTGGCGAGCTAGCATCTGACGAGAAGTTCTTAGGCAAGCTCATTCAGTTAGGCATCGATGAGATGTCAGTTGTACCATCAAGTGTTTTAACCCTACGCGCTAAGATTGCAAGCTTAGGTTAATTTTATTTAGCTTGCAAAAATCGATCTTAGCTAATGGAGATTATTTAATGCCACAATGCATAGTAATAGCAGATGAGATCACAGGCGGTAGCTCTGTAGGCTCAATGCTTGAGAAAAACGGCAATTCAGTATGCTCACTTATGAACGCAAGAGGTCTTAAAGATGAAAAGACTGCGAATTTCGATTGCCTAGTTTACTCAACTAATTCACGTAACTTAACTGCTCAGCAAAGCTATCAAATGGTGTTCTCAGCAGCTAAGCTTTTAAAATCAAAAGAAGTAAAACTTTACGCAAAACGTATCGATCCTGCGATGCGTGGTAACACCTGCGCTGAAACTGAGGCTCTATTAGATGCTTTAGGTGATAGTGATCGTGTTGCTATTGTAGTTCCTGCCTTCCCTGCCCTACATCGTACTAACGTAGGTGGCTATATCCTAGTTGATGGTAAGCCACTTCAAAAATCCCTAGCAGGCCTTGAGGACTTATACCCAGCTGAGTCTGGGCGTGTTGCTGATCTTTTCACTGAAAAGTTTCAGTACAAGGCAGAGGCTCTGCACTTAAAAGAATACTTAAAGGGCACTGAAAATCTAGCTGCAAGAATTAAAGCCCTAGCTGAAGATGGCGTACGTGCTATTGTGCTTGATTGTACCTCACAAGAGGACATCAACTTAATTGCTGATGCTGTAGTCTTATCTAAAATTAAGTTTTTAGCTGTAGATCCTGGTCCATTTACCGCAACTCTTGCCCGTAAGGTAATGCGTACTAAGTCAGTAGCCACTGCTGCCTCTGGCGCGAAGATCTTTGGTATTGTAGGTGGTGTAAATCCTTTAATTGCAGCTCAAGTTGAAATGCTTAAACTTGAAGAAAAGGTTAATGTGGTAACTATCCACAACTTAGAGCTACTTGAGGATCAACAGCATCGCAATGCAGAGATTAACCGTGTGGTTGACGAGATCTCAACTAAGTTTGATAACTACACTATCTCTTTTGCAGTATCAGATAACATGGAGCTTAATAATCAAATCTCTGTTGAGTATAAAGAGCTTTTGATGAAGACTAATCGTACTCCAACTGAAGCACTTGAAATCATCTCCACAGCCTATGGTCAGATTGTACAAAAGGTATTAGAAAAGAGACCTGATATTCAGGCACTATACACCAAAGGTGCTGAATACACCGTTGCTGTGTATCGTGAGCTTAAATCTATGGGCTTGAAGGTCTTAGGTCAAGTATTACCACTTACCGCTTATGGCGAGTTAATTGATGGTGATATGGCAGGACTTAAGTGTGTAACTTCAGCTTCCTCTGCTACTGATACCAATACAATTGTTGATAGCATTCAATATATTAAAAGAAAATTAGCAATTTAAGCTAATTTAAGATATGATAGGTGCCGTTGATTGTTGGCACCTATTACTATTGATAGGTTCTTGCTTTTCAAGACTTACAATCATCTTCCCTTGCGGGCATAGTTTAATGGTAGAACTGAAGCTTCCCAAGCTTTTAGCGCGGGTTCGATTCCCGTTGCCCGCTCCACGACCTAGATTAGTAAAAGTCAGGATCATACCCATCATCATGACCAGATCCCTCGCTACTAATCATTTCAAAGCCGTTCTTTTTACACCAATCCTTTACCGCATAATCAACACCGAAATCTTCAACTACTGGCTCATAGTAATCATCCGCTGAAACATATTCATCAAAATCGTCATCAAGGTATTTAGTTAAGCTATCTTGATAGAATCTGCCTATATCATAGCTGTCCATGAACGGATTCTTTTTTAATTCTTCTAAAAGTTCTTCTGAAGGTTGTATGTTTTCTAGTGGTTTAAGCGCAATTTTGGCGTTGTAATGACAAGTGACAGATCCACCACGATAAGACCACACAGAACATCCTTCCCAATCAACTTTAAGGTTCTGTCCAACAAACTCTTTCCAACCTGACAAATTGTTGTCTTTCCACTCTTTAATATTCTCGTCTGAATAGAGTTCAAGAAAAATTTGAGCAAGTTTATCTGAAGTTTTCTTTTTTAAGTCGCAATCATTTTGAATAATCGAAGAGAGAGTCAGGTAGTCGCGCTCTTGTAATGCAATCTTATCAATATTACTTACTAGAGCAAAAAGAATAGCTCTAGAAGTTTTATCATCAGTTGTAGGCGTTCCTAAAAGTTTTTGGTATACCTCATAAGGATGATCACGCAAAAAATTTGGTCCATTAACATCAATTAAGTATTTCAGTGTTGCAACTTCAGTTTGAGCCACGGTAGAATTCTCCGATTTGTTGATCATTTTGATTTTTTAAATTATACCCAAGATCTTAGTATCTTGTTGAAATATAACACTTTTTTACAAAGTGTGATCTGCTCTTTAAATTTAAGAAATATTAAATGG
>ONCS01000221.1 GCA_900316375.1 uncultured Succinatimonas sp.
TTGGAAAATGTACATAATGTCTCCACATGAGAGCTAAATGGGAACATGTCAAAACCTTTCACCTCTTCAAGGACAAAGCCTTGCTCAGTAAGAGTTTTAACATCACGACTTAAGGCTTTAAGTGAGCAAAAGATATAGGATAATTTAACTTGCTTACACTTTGATATGGCTTTAATTACCTCGTCACCTGCCCCTACACGAGATGGATCTAAAATAATTGCATCTACATCATTGTCTTTTACAAGCGCTGCTACCGTATCTTTGATATCTCCACAGATAAAAGTAGTATTCGACACCTTATTTAAAAGAGTATTGTCATTTGCTGCTTTTATCGAGTCTTCTACTATCTCCACACCTATGACCTTAGAAAAGTACTTTGATAGGCACAATGACATGGTACCTACGCCACAGCACAAATCTAAAGCGGTGCCATGAGAAGCTTTAGCACAGTGTAAAACTGCCTCTGTATAGAGTTTTTGGGCAATTTCATAGTTTACTTGCAAGAAAGTGGTAGGTCCTACTTTAAAAGTAAAATCATCAAGTTTAAAGTCAATTATGGTTTTATCTGTCAAAGAGATCATGTTCTCTTTTTTAAAGTCTATAACCTGATTGCCCAAGGTTTGATTGACATTGATAAAGATGGCATCTACTTTAAAATTGTCACAGACTTTTTTATATAAAGATTTTTCGTCATCACTTAAAGCACGGCTTACAACTAGCACGCACAATCTGCCATCTAAAGTATCGCGAAGTAGCAATGATTTTAAAGAGCCAGTCTTTTCAATCTCATCAAAAGCTGTAAGTCCTATTTGGGTAAATTCTGCGCATAAGCCATTTGCAAGCTCACTAAACCACTGTGGTTCCATTAGGGATGAACTTACCTTTTGTACATTGTGGCTGTGAGGTAAATAGTAGCCATTGATAAGCCCATCAGTGGAGTTTGCAAAATAGCGAATACTCTTAAATCTACTTACTTTGCTAATATCAGTAGGCACTACTTCAAGGTCTTTTTGATATTCAACACCTGCCTTGTTTAAAGCATTTAAAATATCTTGAGCTTTTACTTTTAAAGTCTCTTCATACTTTAAATTACCTAATGCATACACCGAAGGCACATCTAAGATAGCGTTATTATCACAACGCTTATCTGACTTTTTTAAGTACTCCTTGATAATGCCTGGGCGGCGTTTTGAGCCATTTACAAAGGGTGGCTCGATTGAGGCTAAAACCTCCTCGCCTACAATTACATCATCTAGGTAAATCTCATATTCATCAAGTAAGGCAATACCCTGACCTTTGTCATTAACTTTAATAACCGTCAACTTTTGAAGATCTGGATATGACTTAAATGGAATTTGTTTTTGCTTTTTTGCCATAATCAACCTATGCTTTAAGAATATGAGATATTTTAGCAAATGGCTAATCTCTTTCCTAAGTTTAAACTAAGATCTAAAAACTAAGATTAGAAAAAAGTTTTGGAGTTTTTATATGATTAAGTTTACTAAAACCTTATTAACTGCAACTGCTATTTCATCAACTTTAATCCTTACTGCTTGTACTAATGAGCTCACCACAGCAGGTAATGTAAGCTCATATTTCAACGGTACCATTACTGATATGGAAGCAATTGATATCAATACTGGAAATTATGATAAAAACACCAATATGCTATTAGGTGCAGCAGCAGGTGCCCTACTTGGCAACCTAATCAATGGTAAATCTACAGGTACCTTAGTAGGTGCAGCCGTTGGTGGTTTAGCAGGTCACGGCCTATCTAAAGTTGGTAATCGTAAAGATGGTGTAAGACTATCTATTGATTCAGATAATGGCCCATTAGTTGTAGATATGCCATTTTCTTGTAAATACGCTATCGGTAAGAAAGTACGCCTAGTTTCAGGCTCTTCAAGAGGTGCTGTCATGGTTAAGATTAACGGCCATTGGCAGACTGCTACTCAAGATGCTTACAGCAAGTGCCCTGCTTTATATAATCAAATTAAGGATTAAAAAAAGATATGAAAAAAGCGCTGCAATTTTTGTAGCGCCTTGATTTATAAGGATAATTGATAATTGGTGGTGGCCCATACTGGACTTGAACCAGTCACCAAACGATTATGAGTCGTCTGCTCTAACCAACTGAGCTAATGGGCCTTAACGGAGGCTTATTGTACAATCTAAGAGTATTTGTAGTCAAGACAACAATTTAAGCTTAGATCTCCTTTTTTGCATTCTCCTTCCATATTTTTCAAAATTTTAGATTTTAAAGCTTTTCTTAAATTTCCTATCTGCGTCTTTGCAAGATCTCTTTTTGAATGGTCTCGTAATCACGGGCAGCACTCTTTGAGCCTTTCATCATGCTAAGTTTAAGGATGGTAGCTTTATCCTTGTAAGGCTTAGTTAGAACTTCTCCTATGATTTGTGCAAAGACATCAATTCTATCAACTAAAGATAGCTCTTGAATAGAAGTACCTGTATCAAAGACTAAGTTTAAAGGTGCATCTTGTAGCTTTAATACAATCTTTTCATACTCAGTATCACGCGCAATTTCTTTGATGATAGCAGGAGTAATATCAGGCTTTTGTTCAATTAAAGATAAAAGCCACTTTAACTGCGCTACACCTTTGATATTAAGTCTTTCTACTAATGATACAAACTCTTTTAACTTAAACTCATGGAAACATCTTGAAACTACAATTGGCTGCTGCACAATAAAAGCCATGAGCTTGCGCATTGGAGTTTTAAAGATGTCATTGCCAGGATGTTCAGTTACAACCTCTTGATCAAACTCTTTTTCAAATTGAGATTTGTAAATAGGTTTAGTCTCAACTCTTTGATCTTTTAACATGTCATAAAGCTGGTTTTCAGCAATACCTGATGGGACTGCTAAAAGCTTTAATGACACAGACTGTAGTGCACTAATTGGAATTGATTTAATAAACTTGACGGTATCAGCTACAAACATCGATAAAGAGTTTGGATCTTTTAAATCGTATTCTTGAGACTTATGAACTATCAAAAACTCTGGATAGCTCATGGCTTTGGTTAGAAATTCATTAAATGCACTTAAACCTTTTTCACGTACAAAAGAATCAGGATCATGCTCTGGAGGCAAGAAAGCAAAACGAATTACTTTGTTCTCTTGTAAAATTGGGGTCACCGTCTCTAAGGCGTGCCAGGCTGCGTGCCTTCCTGCGCTATCACCATCGTAGCAGCAAATTACCTCATCGGTGTAACGAAACATCTCGTTAATTTGCTCAGGGGTAGTAGCTGTTCCTAAGGAAGCTACAGCATAAGAGCAACCTGCCTGTCTAACCGAGATCACATCCATGTAGCCTTCACAAACGACAATCTTAGGAGGGCGGTTGTTATTAGCCTTTAGAGTTTCATAAAGACCAAAGAGCTCATTGCGCTTTCTGTAAATTGGTGTTTCTTTAGTGTTCATGTACTTAGGCTTATCATCACCCATAGTACGACCACCAAAAGAAATTATGCGTCCGCGTTTATCAAAAATCGGGATCATCACGCGGTTACGAAACATCGAGTGCACGCCATATTCACCGCGGACAAGTACACCTAGGTCAATTAGCATTTGCTCATGACGAGGCTCTTTGCACAGTTTTTCTTGTAAGAATTTAGGATTTTTAGGAGCAAAACCTAAACGGCACTTAATAATGGTATCACGGCTTAGCTGACGCTTTTGCATAAAGTAGTCTAAGCCTACGCGTCCTTCTTCAGAGTTTAAAGTCTGAGTAAATAAGGTAGCGCACTTATCCATTAAGTCGTAGTACTCTTTTTGCTTATCTACTTCTTCTTTTGACTTAAACTTACCGCCTTCTTCATATTCAATTTGAATGCCGGCAAATTGAGCTACCTCTTCTACAGCCTCGACAAAGCCGACATTTTTAAACTTCATGACAAAGTCGATGGCATTGCCATGAGCTTTACAGCCAAAGCAGTGATACATCTGTTTTGAAGGGGTCACACAAAAAGAAGGAGTCTTTTCATGATGGAAAGGACAGCAACAAGTGTAGTTAGCACCTGACTTTTTTAAGCTGACGTATTGCCCGATGAGCTTTTCAATGGCAACACCAGGAATTAACCTATCAGAGATAAAAGATTTCTTAATAAAAGGCATAATAAACTCGGTTTCGTATTTTTTAATTAGCTATTAATATACACGAAGACAAGCAAAATGCCTTGAGCTTATTTGCACTTTTTACCACTTAGGCAAGATTTTTTTACTTAGGTTACAAAAGTGCAAATTACCTTGACAGATTATTTTAATTTTATCTTTAAAATCAAAGAATTATTTGGCTCTTCGTGGCTAACAATGGGTAAAAATCAAAAGTAGAACCACGATGGAGCCTTATTCTATGCTACTTTGATACCATTTCCACATCTGTTAGGAAGTGGAATTAAAATGTTAGAGCATCCAAGCATGAGTAAATCGATCATACTTTCGATGTTTCTAAAGCCGTAAGCTTTACGGATAAACAACTCAACTTTCCCAGTTTAGGATCAGACCTAAAATGGGATAAACAAGCGGTTTAACACCGTATTTGCTCTTTAAAAATATAATTATGTTTTTACTCTGAAAATGTCGTAGAGATTTTGCTAAAAATAGCTTAAGAATGCGGTTTTTGAAGGTATTTTAATTGATAAAGACGTGTGATTATGATAAAATATTATCTGTAAA
>ONCS01000007.1 GCA_900316375.1 uncultured Succinatimonas sp.
TAGCTTACAATGCTTAAAACAGTTTACTTTGATGCTCATCACCGCCATAAATGGCAGTGTTTTCGCATCCGGTTAGTGGATAAAAGACTCTAAAAATCAGCATCTAGCTTCATTTTTTCAATCTTGCAAGTGTGCTTTTTAGTCTCAACATCATAGTTAATACCTACTAGCAAACATTCTCTTGCCGTTTGTTTTAACACATCAGTGTACTGCTTGTCTTTGATCTGAGATAAAGCTGTATTCACATCTTTATTCCATTTTAGCTCGATCACTAAACTTGGATATACGCCTGCCTGCTGTATAAGTGGAATGTAGGCAAGATCAGCAAATCCTTTTTCTGATGGAAGCTCCTGCAAAGCATTTTGATAAATACCATCGCTACTGAACATTGCCATCATCAAAACATAACGTAAGGATACTTCACTATTATAAGTAAGAATAGAGACATTAGAATTATGGATTTTCTCAATATATGAAGCAACTTTTTGTTCATCTTGAGCTACCAAATTTTTAATAAACTCTTCTGATTCTTTTATCTTATCAATAACTAACTTTGAGTTATCTATCTTTAAGGCATCAACAATGGCAAGTCGAACTTCATTATTAGGAATATAAACTCGATTTTTAGTGTTATCATAGGCCAAATACCCTAAGTGGACTAGATAAGCTAAAATATCGTTAGTTTCCTTAACATTCTTAATATCGCTATTATATTTATCAAAGTTTATTGGCATGATTTCAGCACCACTTAATAAAGCGATTAAGTCTTGTCTTACATTACCAAAATCCAACTTCAACGCGGCGGTTACAACATCTAAACTTCCAGTTTTTCGCCAATAGCTTGTATATTGTCTTCTCTCAAGTAAAGATATGATTGAGTTAGGATTATAAATATCAATTCCTTCGAGCTTATAACCGTCGTACCATGTTTTTGCAAGATTAAATGATAAGTTATGCTCAGAGCAAAGCTCTTTTACTTCACTTTCAGTAAAACCAAAATACTTAGCATACTTACCAGGAGATTCCATAGTAAATTCATCAAAATTATTAAGCGATGATTCTGTGTCATAACGTTTAATTGGAAGAATACCTGTCATATATACTAACGAAAAGCAATTAGCGCAGATGTCATCTTTAAATAGGGATCTCAACAGATCAACATATTCTTCAGTGATCTTTGCATTCTGATAAACACGCAGTGCATAATCCCATTCATCGACTAAAACAATAAACTTTTCACGATAAATTGAATAAACTTGCTTCAAAGCTTTAGGAAAATCATTTTTTACTTCCTTTTTAAAAGCTTTAGGAAAGTTCTCAACTAATTCTTGAGTCAGTTGCTCATGAAAATTACTTAAATACTCTTTCCCTTCCTTATCTAAGGATGATGCAAAGCTCTGCATATCAAGATACAACACATGGTATTTATTGAGATTTTCTTCATATGTTGGATATTTAGAAATTTTAAGTTTATCGAAGATCTCTTTACTATCGCATCTTTTTGAGTAATACGCATTAAGCATTCTGATGGTATAGGTTTTACCGAAACGTCTTGATCTTGAAATTAATACAAATCTTTTAGGATCGTCTAAAAGTGAATTTAAGTCAGATATAATCTCACTTTTATCCACATAAGAGCCTTGGACGCTTTTTTTAAATACTGTATTTTCAACATCTAAGAACATACTGAAATCCTCTATTTATATGCTTATATTATAGGTTATTAAGCAAGTTTTAAGAAGAGATATATAAGAGAAGATTGGTTAGAAATAAAGTGCAAAATTTAAAATACTGTCAGAGCCTTAATTTCCAACACTTTTAGTCGACAAATGAACTAATAAGATTGATACTATGCAATCAACACAATCAAAAGAAGACAAAATAAACAAGACAAGACACAATTACCATGTACCAAATTTTCACCCCACCATTTACAGGTAGTGACTGCTATCACCTAGTAGAGCGTCTCTACCCTATCATGCGCTCTTTAACTGGTCCTGGCTTTAGAAAGTCTTTAGAGGTTTTAAAAGAGTATGTACTAGGGATAAAGACCTTAGAGTTTAAATCAGGCACACAAGTCTTTGACTGGACTATTCCTCAAGAGTGGGACTGCACTGAATGTTATATTGAAGATGAGACAGGTCACCGCCTTATCGATATGCAAAATCAAAACCTGCATGTTTTAGGCTACTCACTACCCATTGATGAGTATCTATCCTTTGAGGATTTAAAAAAGCTAATCTTCGTTGATCATGCCTCAGTTGATGCCATCCCCTACGTTACCTCTTACTATCAAGACAGAGTTGGCTTTTGCATGAGTAAAAATCAACTTGAAGACATAGAACGTCAGGATCAAGTACATCCTCAAAAATATCATGCCGTAATTAAAAGTCGTAAGTTTGATGGTGTATTAAACATTGGTGAGTATGTCATTAAGGGAAAATCTGACAAAGAAATTCTCTTTACAACCTACATTTGTCACCCGCAGATGGCTAACAACGAGTGCTCAGGTCCTGCTGTTGCCATTGCCTTAATTAAATATCTTGAAGAGAAGCAAAAGGAAGGCAATCTTCAATACTCCTATCGCTTTTTATTTACCCCAGAGACTGTAGGCTCCATCACCTATTTAGCTCATAACCTAGATTATTTAAAAGAGCATGTGATCTCTGGTATTGTTTTAACCTGTGTTGGAGATAATTTAGCCTACTCTTATGTCCAGACTCGATATAACAATACGGTAACTGACAGAGTATTAAATCATGTCCTAAAGTGGACTGACAAAAACTTTAAAGCCTATAGCTTTTTATACCGTGGATCAGATGAAAGACAATACAACGCACCAAGGGTAGATTTACCTGTATGCTCTTTCTGTCGCTCTAAGTTTGGATGCTACAAAGAGTACCATACCTCACTTGATGATCTTAACTTTGTATCTGTTGAAGGCTTTGAAGGTTCGATTAAAGCAATGTTACGCGTGATTGAAATTTTAGAGCACAATCATAAGTACCAGGTAACAGTATTTTGTGAGCCTCAATTAGGTAAGCGTGGCTTATACCCAACTATTAGCTACCGAGGCTCTGCTAACAACGTCTTTGCCCTTCGTAACTTTATTGCCTACGCCGATGGCACCATGGACTTTATTGAGCATTGCGAGAAGATTGGCTACCCAGCCTTTTTGATGATTGAAACTTTAGATAAGCTTTTGGCGCAGGGGCTTATCAAGGCTGTGGATTAAGGAAGAGATTAAGACGTAAGTTGTGTATCTTGATTAAAGCTCAAGATAAGGCTGTGATTTAATTTATAGATTTTGCTTATCTTGAGCTTTTGAAGGTATTGCCTGATTTTTAAGTTTTATCAATAAGCGCACGTAAAACACCGTCGTTTACGGCGGTGATATAAGTGCGCGGTAAAATAATTTGACAACTCTGTTGTAAGA
>ONCS01000031.1 GCA_900316375.1 uncultured Succinatimonas sp.
AGCAGAAACTTTGCTCATAATTAGGAAGGCAACTTCCTAAAAAAAGCAAAGAAGCCCCCACTTCAAAAGCGAAGCTTTAAGTGGGGGGGGGTGCTTTCACTGTATTTGTTTGTGAGTAAGAGAATTATGGAAGAGTTAATAAGTAATCAATTACATTGATGTAATCTTCAACTGACTCTAAATCATCTGATTTAACAAAGTACTTACCATTTACTACAATCTCAGGTACAGCTTCAATCTTAAGCTCTTTCATTTTTCTGTCATATTCAGCAACTTTAGCCTGAGTTACAAAGTTTGAATAATCACGTTCATATTGATCTTCAGGAACCCCAAAGCTTGCAAATAAATCAACAAAGTAGCTGTGATCTTGAGGTAGTTCATCTTTGTTGTGGATCTTATCTAATAATGTGTTACGAAGCTCTTCTTCAATGCCAATATTAAGAGCAATTGCATAAGCAAACTGAGTTTCAACGCCTAAATCACCGCCTAAAAGACCAATTGGGTTATAAACATACTTTGCTTTGCTCTTAAAATGCTCTTTTACCTTTGAGAAGTTCTCATCCATGGCATTGCAGTGATTACAGAAGAATGAGAAGAACTCTCTAATTTCAGGAGTGGTGGTTTTGTTCTCAGCTCTTACTTCGTAGTCTTTACCTTCTTTGTACTCTTTAGCAGAAGCTGCAGATAATACAGACATTGCAACAATGGCTGTAATAAAAATTGATTTTAATAACTTAATCATTAGATATTCCTTCTTGTAATGATAAGAAACTTAATTTTTGCTCCCAACAAGAAACTTTTGCGCGTAATTTTATAGCATCGCGGCTGTTTCTTTTTACTGAGCGCGAAATAAACTTAAACAACATCTTTGAAAGAAAATTACTTCTCGCACAAAATCTGCTTAACACATATAAAGTCTTAACTTGATTGCGTGTAATTTTAGGCTTTATTTCTGAAGTTGGATCATTTTTATAAACCACTTTTAAAGTAGCTGTAGCCATCGCGATATTGAGCAAGCAGAATAATCTTATACCATACTCACTTTGAGGCACGCTACAGATAAATGTTAAGGCATCATCTAAGTGACCTTGGCAGATAGCGATATATTCATCTATCTCTGATTTAACTCCATCTTTATTTGCTAAAGGCAAATAGTGGACATTACGCTTAGCATCTTCTGCTCTATCTTTTAAAATATTTGTAAGTTGAAGACCTTCACCAAAACTTACAGATAATGCCATCAAATTATGTTTATCTATACTATGGTTATGTTCGCAGAATAAGGCTGCTAATAATTCGCCTACTACACCTGCAACATAGTAGCAGTACTCATCTACATCATCTAAAGTCTTGATATTAAGACCTTTAATAGACTTTGCCATACCAAAACTTAAGATAGATACGCCTTTTGCTAAAATCTGTTGAATTTTACGAGGATAGGTTCTAGTTCTTGAAATCACACCTAACATATCCTTCATTAACTCTAGCTCACTTTTCTTAGCTCCAGCTGAGACCATTTCCACAGCTTGTTTGTGCAAAGAGAGTAATTGCATATCATCTGAAAACTCATTGGCACAAAAATCAGCAAAAGAAATTAACCAAGAAATTTTTTGCTTATCTGCCGCAATTGGATCATCTTCGACAGTATCTGCAATACGACATAAAAGATAGGCATTAGAGATGTAATCAATAAGTGACTTTGGGAGCATGGGAATGGTAAGTGCAAATGTTCTTGAAACATTTCTTAAGTGCACTTGCTGTTTATCAAAATCTATTTGAGTAAGTTGCATAAAAAAATCACTATCGATTGTGGACTAAACTGTGTATAGGGATATCATTATACATATTATTTCAAAAGTTTCTTGAGTGCACTTTATGGCTGATAAAAATTTACAGATAAGAAAACACCCTCCTGTTGGCAATTTACTATTAAGAACTCTAGCAATGCCAGGAGACACGAATCCTGCAGGAGATATTTTTGGCGGTTGGATCATGTCACAAATGGATATTTCAGGAGCTATTTTAGCCCGTGAAGTAGCCAATGGCCGTGTAGTAACAGTTGCAGTTGATGCAATGAGCTTTTTAAAGCCTGTAAGTGTAGGTGATGTTGTATGTTGCTATGGAAAATGTGTACACGTAGGACACACCTCAATGAAAGTTCATCTTGAAATTTGGGTTAAAAAGTTAATTGAAAGTGAAACTAATGAGCACGCTGAGAGGCATTTAGTTACAGAGGCTAATTACACCTATGTAGCAGTTGATAAGGAAGGAAAACCTAGACTACTTCCAAAGACTGCAAAGATTGTTGCCGAACAAGGAATTGATGCAGCCTGCATTGGATTAAATGAAGACGGCACCGTAAAATAGTTAGTTTAATGAGAGCACATTGGTTGTGATGTGCTTAAATGTTTCAAATTCCCAATCAACAAACAGAGAAAAATCACGCATAATTCTATCGGCACGATTGTCTCTGCACTGATTTATGTATCCTATGCAGAACATATTCAAGTGCTCAGCTGCAGTTTGGACTACAAGGTTGCTTGGTAATTGACCACGCGCTACAGCATTTCTTAAAGCCAAAACTAAATCATTATTTCTTTGCTCTTGTCTATCTTTAAGCCTTTGCTGAAGATTTTTATTACCAGAAGATCCATTTAGAATCTTAATAATCAATTGAACGAATGCTGAATTTAAAAACTCAACATCAAGATCTTCAACAATACCTAAAACCCACAACTTTAGTTTACCTAAAGGATCTGATTCTGTAGGAGCACAAGCTTCTTTTAAATACTTTGAATAAGACTGATCTTCTTCAATTGAATCTAAAAGAGCTAACAGTAACTCTTCTTTATTTTCAAAATGCCAATAGATTGCACCACGAGTAACACCAGCATATTTTGCAATATCAGATAAACTAGTACTTTCAAAACCACGTCTTGAGAATAAACGCTTAGCACTAGCTAAAATTGCTTTTCTTGTATCAAGAGAATTATCATGAGTTTTTCTTGGCATAGAAAATCCTTTAGTTTAAAGATGCATTTTTATGATTTTGTATGTTTAATGCAAATTACCGCAAGTAGATCATATATGCAACAAAATTCAGATAATTTCTTAATTACTAGAGACAAAATCTGTTGTGATTCTTTCTAAAAGCTCGAATTCCCAATCAACATATTTCGCGTAATCTTGCTTAATCTTATCAACTTGATTATCGCGACTTTGATGCAGAAAACCAATGAAAAACATAATTAAGTGCTGAGAGGCTGCTTCTATATCAAGATTCTTTGGTAGTTGACCTTTGTTAACAGCATTTTTTAAAGCTAAGGCCGTAAAATTATTTCTAATCTCTATTCTTTTTTTAAGTCTTTCTTGTAACTCTTTATTTCTTACAGAGCCATGTACGATCTTCATGAATTCCGCTACAAAACGTGAGCTTAAAAACTCCACATCAAGATCATCTACCATATACAAAACCCAATTTTTGAGCATTAGCAATGGATTTTCTTCTTTTGGATTGCATGCTGCCTTAATATATTTACAACTTGGAAAGTCTTCTTCTAAAGAATCTAAAAGAGCAATGAGAAGTTCTTCTTTGTTTTCAAAGTGCCAATATACTGATCCACGAGTAACTCCAGCATATTTTGCAATATCTGACAAACTCGTGTTCTCATAGCCTCTTCTTGCAATCAGCCTTTTTGCACTTGCAAGAATGGACTTTTTGGTATCTATTCCATTGTTATTAGCATTTCTTGGCATATAGCCTCCAGCCAAAATAAACTAACATTAAAGTCATTATCAACCACATTGGCTTATTTTCAACCTTTTTTAGTTAAAAAATGCTTAGATAACTGATTGATTTTTGATAAAATTAGCTAAGCTATGGACTGATTTTTTTAACAACAATTACAATACTTCGTCCTAAGAACAAAGAATTACTGACAAAAATCTTAAATCTGTGTAATACGAAAATCTTGTATTTATAAGATAATGTGCAGTTAGATTTGAGAATCTTGTCAACTTAACTCAAAATTATTCTGTACAGACCGCTTCATTTATTGAAGGAAATAAAACATATGTCAATGTCAAAAGTAAATAAGTACTTATTTCCATGCGCTTTATTTGCATCAATTGCATTAACAGCTTGTGGTGAGGCTCCTCAACAGCAACAGCATGCTTTACCTGTTGATATTTTTACTGTTGAAGCTAAAGATATTCCTTTAGTTGATCATCTAACTGGTAGAGCTAATCCTACTCGCAAAGCAGAAGTTAGACCACAGGTAACAGGTATTCTTCAAAAGCGTTTATTTGAAGAAGGTTCAACCGTTCAGCAAGGTCAGCAGTTATACCAAATCGATCCTTCTGTATACGAGGCAAACGTTAAGAGTGCACAAGCATCATTAGCAAGTGCTAAAGCCAATCTACACTCTACTCAATTACGTGCAGAGCGTTACTCAAGCTTGTTAAAAGAAAAAGCTGTAAGTAAGCAAGAGTACGATGATGCACAAGCAAGTTACCTAAGTGCAAAAGCTTCAGTTCAATCAGCAGAAGCTGCTTTAAGTAAGGCAAATATTGATTTAGCTTATACTAAGGTTTATGCACCTATTACTGGTACTATCAATCGTTCAAACTTAACTGAAGGTGCTTTAGCATCTGTAGGTCAAGCAACCCCATTAACTACCATTCAGCAACTTGATCCTATGTATGTTGACTTAGGTCAATCATCTGATGACTATCGTAAGTTAAAGGCAAAGCTAACTGATGGTAAGCTTTTAATTGATGGTAAAGCAACAGTTGATGTTTACTTCTCAGATGGCACTAAATATGCCCATCCTGGTACTTTAGAATTTGCCGAAGTTAGTGTTGATCAATCAACTGACATGGTAAATCTTCGTGCAATTGTTCCAAATCCAGATCATGTCCTACTACCAGGTACCTTCTTAAGAGCAGATATCAATCAAGGTATCCAGCCAAACTCTTTATTAGTAATTGCTAACGGCGTTCAAAGAGAGGCTACAGGCTTGAGCTACGCTTATGTTCTAAATGATAAAAACATCGTTGAGCGTCGTAACATTAAAGTTGGCGCTGAATACGATAAATACTTTGTAGTAACCGAAGGCTTAAAAGCTGGCGACAGAGTAATTACAAGCAATACTCAAAAAATCCGTGATGGTATGCCTGTAATGCCAATTGATCCAAATGCTCAAGCACAACAGCAGCAACAACAAGCTAAGTAATATTGGAGAAATGTAAATAAATGGCACGTTTCTTTATTAATCGCCCAATTTTTGCTTGGGTGATTGCAATCTGCATTATGCTTGCAGGCTTGTTCTCTGTGAACACCCTGCCAATTTCGCAGTATCCTACAATTGCACCTCCATCAGTACGTATTGAAGCTTCATACCCTGGTGCAGATGCATCAACTGTAGAAAGATCTGTAACTCAGATTATTGAGCAAAACATGACTGGTCTTGATGGCTACATGTATATGGACTCTTCATCTGATTCTTATGGTAATGCAAGTATCCAAATTACATTTGAACCAGGTACCAATGCTGATATTGCACAGGTTCAGGTGCAAAATAAGATGCAGCAGACTCAATCTCAGCTACCTACATCTGTTCAGCAAAATGGTGTTGATGTTGCAAAATCAACTGACTCATTCCTTTTAGTGTTCAGTTTATATGCAACTGATGGTATCCATGGTGACTCTGATCTATCTGACTACTTAGAAGCCAATCTAAAAGAGCCTTTATCTCGTGTAAAAGGTGTAGGTTCTCTAGAGATCTTCGGTTCTAAGTACGCTATTCGTGTTTGGCTTGATCCTAAAAAGTTAAACAACTTTGCAATGTCAGCAGGCGAAGTACTTGCAGCAATCCAAGCACAAAACGCTCAGGTTACTTATGGTTCTATTGGCGGTACTCCTGCTGTTCCTGGTCAACAGTATGCATATACTATTACCGGTCAAAAGAGATTAGAGAATGCTGAACAATTTGAAAAAATCTTATTAAAAGTAAATCAAGACGGTACTAAAGTTTACTTAAAAGATATTGCACGCGTTGAGTTAGGTTCTGAGTTCTACAACGCAGCAGCTACCTATAATGGCTACCCTTGCTCTGGTCTTGCTGTAAAACTAGCATCAGGAGCTAACGCTCTAGATACAGCAAAGAGAGTAAAAGAGGAGATCGCAAAGCTTCAGCCTTACTTCCCTGAGTGGGCACAGCCAACATATCCTTACGACACAACTGACTTCATTCAAGTTTCTATCAACGAAGTGTTCCACACTATGATCGAAGCTATTATCTTAGTTGTGTTCATCATGTACTTATTCTTGCAGAACTTTAGAGCAACTTTAATTCCTTCAATTACAGTGCCAGTTGTTCTTTTAGGTACATTTGCCATCATGCAAGTTTGTGGATTCTCCATCAACACTCTAACCATGTTCGGTTTAGTGCTTGCAATCGGTCTGTTAGTTGACGATGCGATTGTGGTGGTAGAAAACGTAGAGCGTATTTTGCATGAAGAGCCAGAGCTATCTACAAAGCAGGCAACTGTTAAATCAATGGATGAAATTACAGGTGCACTTATCGGTATTGCCCTAGTGTTATCTGCTGTATTCGTTCCTATGGCTTTCTTTGGTGGATCTACTGGTATTATTTACAGACAGTTCTCTATTACCATTGTATCTGCAATGGTTCTATCTGTTGTAATTGCAATTATCTTAACACCTGCACTTTGTGCAACAATTCTGCTTCCTGCTAATGCTAAAGAAGAGAAGAAAGTTACTTGGTTTACCAAGCTAAATGAACGTTTTGACAAACTTTACTCTCCAATTCGTAAGTTACTTACTTGGTGGAATGGTTTCTTTGCTTATATGTCTGATGCTTATCAAAAACGCGTTAAGACTATCGTAAAGAAGATGGGAAGATTCCTTGTAGGTTACGTTGTAATTTGTGTAGCCTTAGTATTTGGCTTTACAAGAATTCCTACTTCATTCTTACCTTCAGAAGACCAAGGCGTTCTAATGACCATGGTTAACTTACCTGCTGGTTCTACCCTTGAGAAGACTACTAACGTTTTATCTCAAGTACGTCAGTACTTCTTAGGAGCAGAAAAAGAGAATGTCTACTCAATTATGACCGTTGCAGGTTTCTCTTTTGCAGGCTCTGGCCAAAACGCAGGTATGGGTTTTATTAAACTTCAAGATTGGGCTGAAAGACCATCACTAGACCAGCATGCAGATAGCATTGCAAATAGAGCATACATGCCTCTTTTAGGCGGTATTCGTGATGGTTTAGCTTTTGCGTTTAACTTACCTGCAATTCCTGAATTAGGCGTGGCTAATGGTTTTGACTTCTATTTAGTTGATCAAGGCTCAAATGGACATGATGAATTACTAAAACAGAGAAATGCTTTAGTTTATGCTGCAAACCAGTCTCCACTTTTAACACAGGTACGTGCTAATGGTATGGATGACTCTCCTCAGTTAAAACTTAATATCGATTACGAAAAGGCTATGTCACTAGGCTTAGATGTATCAGATATTAATACTACTTTCTCTGTAGCTTGGGGTTCTGCTTACATTGACAACTTCATGGATAGAAACCGCATTAAGAAGGTATTTGTCCAAGGTGAAACCGAAGATCGTATGACCGAAAAAGATCTACAAAAGTGGTATGTAAAGAGTAGAACTACAGGACAGATGGTTCCTTTCTCTGCTTTCGTATCTACTGAGTGGACCTACGGTTCTCCAAAGCTTGAGCGTTTCAATGGATTAGGCGCTATGGAAATTCAAGGTTCAGCAGTTCCTGGCGTTTCATCTGGTCAGGCAATGGATGAGATTGAGCGTATTGCAAAAGAGGTATTACCACAAGGCTATGGTATTTCATGGTATGGTGTTTCATATCAAGAAAAACTAGCTGGTGCCCAAGGTCCTTCTCTATACCTAGTTTCATTACTAGTTGTGTTCTTATCACTAGCTGCACTATATGAAAGTTGGTCAATTCCTTTTGCGGTTATGCTAGTGGTTCCTCTAGGTATTATTGGTGCTATTGCCGCTGCAATTTTGACTCAATACGTTCCTGTAAGAACTTCATTAACTAATGACGTGTACTTCCAAGTAGGTCTGTTAACCACTGTAGGTCTAGCAGCTAAGAACGCAATTTTGATTGTTGAGTTTGCTAAAGATCTATATGACCGTGGCGAGAGATTAACAGATGCAGTTATCCACGCAGCTAAACTTCGTTTCCGTCCTATTTTGATGACCTCTATGGCATTTATCTTAGGTGTTACCCCTCTAGCACTATCATCTGGTGCTGGTGCTGCAGGTCGTAACGAAATTGGTTACTGCGTGATCGGTGGTATGTTAACTGCTACTGTACTTGCAATCTTCTATGTGCCTATCTTCTTCGTACTAGTTATGAGATACTTCACAAAGAAAGTTTCAGCTGAAGATAAACAGAAGAAAGCTGATAAGCACAATAAAGCATTAAACGATCAAATTCAGATGGCAAAGCCTGAATAATAAGATTAAGTAAGAAGATCTAAAAAGCCCGAAAGTTTTGCTTTCGGGCTTATTTTTTCTAAAAACTAATTTTAGATATTAGATGCAACTGTTACTAAATTCTCATTCACATCTTCCATAAATGGGCACATCGCAAAAGGGCCTTCACACAGACACTGACCCATTAAAGCGCCATCATTGTCTTCTGTATGCTCTGAAAATACTTCAGGAAGTAAAACACCTAATTGCTGAACATATAGTGCTTTAGTTAAATCAGAAGACTTAACTATTTTTCTAGTTCTATGGATTGCTTGAGCTAGCTCAAAAGCATTTTCATGATCTAAACAAAAGAATCTATCATCCATATTTTCTAAAGCAAATTCTTTGCTTAGGCAGTAAACATAGTAAATCTTACCTGCAATTGGTGCGGTATTTAAGCTAATTTGACTTACTAATGAAGTTGACATTAAAGCTTCTGCCCAAAGCTTATCCATAACTAGTAGATACTTGTCAGTTGTAGTATCAAAGACTTGATAATGAGCTCTTAAAACAAGAGGTGCTACGATTAAAGCATGAGTATTCTGACCTAACATGAAATCATCAACCGCTTCACCACTTTCAAGTAATGGCTCAGATTGTAATTTGATGGCAAATTTTTTCTTTAGATAGTTTTTAACATACACAAATGACAAAGAATCATTGATGCCGTCAGGAGTTGCTAAGTTTTCTGCCTCTACTCCTTCACGTAAGCAATTTTCAAATAAAGCTTTATCTTTAACTTTACCTACTAATGAATAGGTTGGAAGAATTAAGCTTTTATCTTCAAAATAGATGCCGTCACGTAAATTACTCTCAATATCTAAATTTCTAGTATGGGCAAAAGCAGAATATAAAGCTAAAGCAAAACGAAGTGATTTATGAACACTAATGTTAGTAAGTCGCACTAATCTTTTGTTAGTTTTAGAAAAAACTAAATAAATATCCTGACCTTTAACTAAAACCTTTTGAAAGTCAGATTCAGAAAGTAACTTTGACTCAACCCATTTGTCATGTAAAAAAGATGTGACTGCTAGAATATAGTGCTTACCATCTTTAGAGGTATAAAGCTGCCAAGTATCGGTTTCATCTTCTTTTTCAGCGATGGTAATACCACAAGCTAACTTGTATTCTTCAGGAAAGAATGACACGGTGTCTTCATCTTTTAAGACAAAACGGCTCTCATCTACAATAAAATCGCTCATATGTGTTCCAAAATTTAGAAAATACTTAAGACATTGTCCTATTTTTCATTCATGTTAGCAAAGAAATTTCAATAAACTTGATAAAGGTTAGCAACTAGAAAAAAGTGTCACAAATAATCAATATAATAGTGACAGTTATTTTTCTAAAGGTTGTTAAATCATGAAAGAAGTTGCATTATTTTACGGCACATATACAGGCGTAACTGGCCAAGTTGCTCAAAAGATTGTAAATGAGCTTGGTGCTGATAAAGTTGATCTTTTCAATATCTCTAAAGATGGCGACAAGATGAGCGACTATAAAAAACTAATTATCGGTACTTCAACTTGGAGTATTGGTGAGCTTCAAGAAGATTGGGACGCATTCATGCCTAAGCTTCAGAAGATGGATTTTTCAGGTAAGACTGTAGCTTTATTTGGCACAGGCGATCAAGTAGGTTATCCTGATACCTTCTTAGATGGCATGGGCATGCTCTATGAGACTTTCCAATATCGTGGTGCTGAGTTTATCGGTTTTTGGCCAACTCAAGGCTATGACTTTACAAGTCCTCTACCTCTTTTAGATCATGACCACTTTGTAGGTCTTGCTATCGATGAGGATAATCAACCAGAGCTTACCGATGAAAGAATTAAGCAATGGTGTGATCAGATCAGAGCTGATTTAGGTCTTTAATCTGAATTTATTTCAAATATGGGGTGCAATTGCACCCTATTTTTTTGTGTAAAACAGTGCAACATTTCGCATTATTACAAATTACTTGCCCTTAAATAAGCCATTCTTTGGTAAAATTTCTGATTTTGTACTTTATGCCTTATAATTTACCCAAATTTGGTGCAAACCAAAATTATCAATTTATTATGGAAAAAACTCTATGAGTAATTACGACAGATTAGGATTCGCCTCTAAGTTAGGCGGATTATTAGCAGCTGCAGGATCTGCTGTAGGATTAGGTAACATTTGGCGTTTCCCAACCCAAGCAGGTCAAAATGGTGGTGCAGCCTTTTTATTAGTTTACATTGCCATTATTTTCGTTTTTGGTATTCCTCTTTTAATCTCAGAGTTTGCCATTGGTAGACACGCAAGAGCTAACGTAGGAAACGCTTACAGCGTATTAGCTCCAAAGTCACATTGGAAATTTGTAGGTACTGCCTCAGTGCTTGTAGCATTTACCATTTTCTGCTACTACGCTGTAGTTGTAGGTTGGGTTGCTTACTATATTTGGGATGCAGTATCAGGTCACTTCGTAACCTTAGGCCATGAAGTAACTACAGATGGTTCAAATGCTTTTGCTAATCACTTTGGAAGTTTTATCTCTAACCCATGGAAACCAATTGTTTGTCTAGCAATCATTATGGGTATGATGCATTATGTGATCGTATCTGGCGTACAAAAGGGTATTGAACGTGTATCAAAGCTATTAGTTCCTGCTTTATTTATCATCATGCTATTACTTGTAGCATTCGCTGCTACCATGCCAGGTGCAGCTGAGGGCTATAAATTCTTATTCTCACCAAACTTTGAGGATATTACCCCTACAGTTTGTCTATCAGCCTTAGGTCAATGTTTCTACTCATTCTCATTAGGTATGGGTCTAGTTACATACGCTTCATACTTCCGTCGCGATGTTAACTTAAATAGAACTGCATTATCTGTAGGTATGTTAGATACCTTAGTAGCAGTTTTAGCAGGTTTAATCATCTTCCCTGCTGTGTTCTCTGTTTCAGGCATGGAGCCTTCATCCGGTGCAGGTTTAGTATTTATTTCACTACCTAACGTATTTAACTCAGCTCTTGAGGAAATCCCTTTCTTAGCTTGGTTAATTCCTTTAGCTTTCTACTTAATTCTATTTGTAGCTGCAATTACCTCATGTATTTTCTTACACGAAGTATCAACTGCATTCTTAGCAGAAAAAGCTAATATTTCTCGTCATAAGGCTGCAGCTTATGTAACCGGAGTTGGTTTTGTGATCGGTTGCTGCGCTTCATTATCTTATGGTCCATGGGATTCACCAATCTTCTTTGGCATGAATTTCTTTGACTTCTTAGATTACTTTACAGCTAAGATTATTCTTCCTCTAACAGGTTTAGGTGCTGCATTATTTGTAGGCTGGAAGATGACAACTCGTCAGTTATGGACTGAGTTAACCTCAGATGGCAGATTCAAGTTTACTTGGATCATTCCATTTAAGATCTTAACCCGCTTCGTAATCCCTGTACTCATTATCGTAATTATGATTTCTAATTTCATCATCTAGAAATTTAATTACATACACAAAAGGCGAGCTTTAAGCTCGCCTTTTTACTATGGGATAAAAAGGCAGGTCACACCTGCCCTTTTGATTACTTAAATTACTTTAAGTTTAATACAGAGGTAATAGTCTTAAATAAATCAGTCTGATCGGTTAAGCCCATTACGTTAACAGCACCAGGACCATATGCTGCAACACGTAGCTGAGCACCTGTGTGACCCGCATCATCAACATCTTCAGAGTTACCATAAGAAATTGACATTGGAGCACCATCAGCGGTGATCACAGCCTGAGTGTAACCAGGAGCTTTTGCATTAGGGTAAACAATCTGAGTAGCATGAGCATGATCAGCTGTTACGATAACTAAAGTATTGCCATCTTTCTTAGCAAAATCTAAAGCAACTTGTACAGCCTCATCAAGATCCATAGTCTCGCCAAACTGACCGCAAGGATTGTTCTTGTGAGCTTGCTTATCAATTGAAGCACCTTCTACCTGTAAGAAGAAGCCTTTCTTGTTTACTTTTAGAAGATCAATTGCCTTTTGAGTCATGAAAGCTAGCTTTGGAATTGACTCAACACGCTCTTTGTTAACTTCGCATTTTACAGCAGGCTTATCTAAATTACCGTGGAAAGAAGCTTGTGGGCCCTTTAGACGGATTGGCATGTTGCCTTCTGAGAATAAACCTAATACTGGGGTCTTTTGATTTGCAACTTTAACACCATCTAAGCCTTGAGTGTCAGTTACAACGGTAAAGCCTTCTGCTTTTGCCTGATCTAATAAGGTTTGACCTTTGTACTTACCAGCTGTAGCTGTTTCTTTAAATGACTTCATACCGCCACCTAAAGTAACATCAGCACGAGTTGCAATTAACTGCTCTGAAATTGAGCCTAAACCACCATTCTCTAGAGCGTTAGCAGGGCACTTCTCTAAAGTAGCTTGAGGACCGTAGCACTTACGATGGGTAACGTGTGAGATTAAAACAGCAGGAGTTGCATCTTGGATTTCAGCTGTTGATACATCACCAGTAGCTAAACCTTTCTTCTTAGCAAGTTCAATTAGAGTTGGAACAGCTTTACCATCAACATCAACACCAATTGCGCCGTTGTATGATTTAGTACCAGTTGCCCAAGCAGTGCCAGATGCAGCAGAATCAGTTACATAATCTGGTAGATGAGTGTCTTTATTTAATGAATAGTGAGTGTATTGACCGGTGATAGGTAGAGCATCAAGGCCTTTGAAAGCACCGCCTGCGCCGTGTGCAAAGTTACGAGCTGCAGTAATTTCGCTATCGCCCATACCATCGCCAATTAAAAGGATCACATTCTTAGCATGAGTCTTACGAGCTAACTTTAATTGCTCTTCATACATTTGGCTCATGTCGCCATGAATACGTGATGCACCACCTGTAACTGTAATGTTGCCAACAGCTGAACGGTTATATACGTCTTCATTTGCCTGTGCAGCATTGATTGATAAAACTGTTGTTGCAACAGCTAAAGCCAAAAGTGATGATTTTAGATTTTTCATTTATAACCTCTATAAGTATTTTATATCACGAGGTAAATGTTAAAAATCAAAAGTTAATTGATGGATATCACATTGTAAAATTAAGGTTAAGAATTGAAGATAATTGTTAATTCACTGATTTATAGACAAAAAAAACCTCAGCCGAAGCTGAGGTAAATTACTACTTTTGAAAAGGAGATTATTATTCTATTAAGTTAGATTACTTAGCAGCACGAGCAGCAGCATCTTCAATAGAGATCTTAGCTGCAGCAGCCTTTAAGCCTTCTAAGTCAAGATTTGACATATCAACTAACTCTGCATCAGTGAATGGTAGTCGATCAACGAAGTATTTCTCATAATCTTTGTAATCATCTGGTGATGAAACATATAGATATGGGAAGGTGATGTCTTCAAACTTACCACCAAAGTCCTTGTAGTTGCCCTTAATAGCATTGTATACAGCCATGAATGCAATTAGAGGATCGCAGTAGTGACCGCCTGACTGACCAGCCATTGAGCCGTTTGCTAATCTTTGACCTAAATCAGGTAAGAAGTCAGTTGATACAATTGAAATTGAACCAGTCTTACCAGCACGCTCAACTGCAGCGATAGCGCCCTGTAAAGGATCACCGCCACCACCTGCTGGGATTAAAGCGTCTAGCTTAGGATTTGCAGCCATTAAAGCTTCAGCAGCCTTTGAACCACCTTCTGATGAAGTACCTGCGTATTGAGGCTCTGATAAAGTAGCCTTATCATTTGGATGATCTTTATTCCACTGCTCAACACCAGCTTTGTAACCTGCCCAACGACCTAACCAGGTAGCATCACCTTGCTCCCAACCAATTAGACCAATGTTACGGCAACCTTTGTTTAATAGGATGTTAACTAAGTGAACACCGTTATCAGGCTCATCCTCGTGAACTGCACCGATGTAGTAATCTGACTTAGTAGCCATCTTATAAATCTGTGGGCTTGCTTCCTTAGAAATGATACGGAAGAACTGTGCTAAGTATACTTGGTTTGCATTAGCAGTCTTAATTGCAGATACCATTTCAGTATCTGATGAGTTACAAATAATAATACCTTGGCAACCTGCTGCAGCTAACTTCTCAACAGATGCGGTAACTTTCTCTGAAACGTGTGCCTGGTCAACGTACTGAACGTTAACACCTAAAGCTTTAGCAGCCTCGTCTAAAACTTTCTTACAGCATGAACCTAGAACATCGGTTGATGACCAAATTGAAACACCAATCTTGATGTCTTTGTTCTCAATTGCATTTGCAGGATTGCTAAATGATGCAATACCAGCAGCTACGACAGTGCAAGCAATCGCTTTTGCAAACTTCTTTAAAGTAAACTTCATAGTATCTTCCTTATGTTAATTACAGACTTGCGTCTGACATTTGAGATGTTTGTTTTTGTCTCAAAACTAATATATATGATAGTAAGTTTTTTTACGCAAACGTATGCGGAGATCACAATTTCGATAATTAAAATCTAGACAAAATTTTCAAAAACACATTTTTTATCGATTTTTCAATATGTTATATGATTTTTAAAAAGTAACATTTGTTTAAAATTTTAGTTTTACTTCTCAAAAATTTTAATTTGTAAAATAAATCGTTCATATGTGTGCGATTTGCAAAAATGATAAAAGTAATATACAACTTAAGTATAGAGTTATTGAACATGCTCTACGAATGCGATCTAAAGCATGATTTTTATCAAGTTTACAAAGACTTTTTCAAAAAAAATTTTGAGATCTTTATCAAAAAATTTTCATAAAAAATTACAAAAAACGTGCGACATATTAAATAATCGTAAACGTTTACGTGCAAACACAACAAATTGCATCTAAGCTTAAAATACTAAAGCGATTTGAACTATCTTTACAGCAAAATAAAATACAAATTACAAAAATAACGCATAGTTTCAAATAGTTGCTAAGTAAAAAGGTTACTACATGAAAAATGAAACTTCATTTTTCTAAATAACATAAGGACAAGCATATGACTGGAATAAAAAATCTCTCCGGCGCAACCAAAGGTTACATTGTGCTAATTGCACTTGTGATCTTGTCTTGGGCAATCTTTAAGGTTTTAACCCCTGACAACTTCGGTTCACCTTCAAATCTTCTGAGCTACTTCCAAGCAAGTTTGATTGCAACAGTAGGTGCAATCGGATTCTACTTCGTGATGGATATGGGCTTATTCGATTTCTCAATCGGTGCTAACATCATTTTATCTGCAATTGTAGGCTGTCAGCTTGCTACCATTTTTGACCTAGGCTACTTTGGTCTTATCGCAGGTGCAATTGCAACTGGTGCTCTAGTTGGTCTTTGCAACGGATTTTTCTACGTTAAATTACGTATTCCTTCAATGATTGTTACAGCAGGTTTAGCTCTAATTTACGAAGCTGTTGCAAACTATATGGCAGGTGGTAAAGAGTTAACACTTCCAGGTGATTTAAGAGCATTCGGTTCAATGCCAGGCAACATCATTCTTGCAATCTTTACCTTCATAATTGCATGGGGTCTTTTAAATTACACCAAATTTGGAACATATACCTACGCAATTGGCTCTGATGAGTTTGTTGCTAAGAACATGGGTATCAATGTTGATAAATGGAAAGTTATCGCATTTATCCTTTCAGGTGCCTTCTTCGGTGCTATGGCTGTTTTAACCATTTCATATGGTTCATCAATGGTTGCAGTTACCGGTATGTCATCTATGACTCGTAACTTCATTCCTACCATGGGATGCTTCTTCGGTCTAGCATTTATGAAATACGGTATTCCACTTCAAGCAATTATCTTAGGTGAGTTTATCGTAAACATTATTTTCTTCGGTTTCATTTCACTTGGTGCTCCAACCGCAATTCAAGACGTGATCACAGGTTTAGCACTTCTAGTAATCATCACCTTAACTACTAAAGTAACCAAAGGCGAGATTGTTAAATAGGAGTTCAAAATGAGTGAAGTAAGATTACAAGTTAGAAACGTTACCAAGCACTTTGGTATCAATCGCGCTCTAAACAATGTCTCCTTTGATATTAACAAGGGCGAAGTTCATGCACTAATTGGTGAGAATGGTTCAGGTAAATCGACCTTAACAAATATGTTAACTGGTATTTACCAATTAGAAAGCGGCAAGTTTATTCTAGATGGTGAAGAGATCCATTCTAAAAACCAAGTTGATGCAAACAATCACGGTGTTTCAATTATCGTGCAAGAGTTAGGAACACTATCAGGATTGACTGTTGCAGAAAACATCTTCTTAGGTCATGAAGAGCGTTTCATTAAATATGGTATTCGTAACACCATTGCAATGAATGCTGAGGCCAATAAGCTACTACATGAGTATGGATTTGACCACATTAAAGCTCAAAACCTAGTGGATGATTACAACTTCGAGGATAGAAAGTTAATTGAGATTGTTAAAGCAACCTACTTCCATCCAAAGATTGTAGTTATCGATGAGACTACTACAGCACTATCTCAAGAAGGTCGTGAAGAGCTTTACAAGCACATGAATCGTATCCGTGATGAAGGCAATACCATTATCTTCATCTCTCACGATTTACCAGAAATTCTTGATAAATCAGATACCATCACTGTATTACGTGATGGCGAGTACATCGATACTGTAAAGAGTAAAGACATGACTGAAGATAGCCTTAAAAAGCTCATGGTAGGTCGTGAAATTACTGGTGATTACTATCGTAATGATTATGGTACTCCAATCTCTGATGAGGTTGTTCTATCTGTTAAGAACGTATCTGTTCCAAAACTATTAAACAATGTAAGTTTTGACCTTCATAAAGGCGAAATCTTAGGCTTTGGTGGTCTATCAGAGTCAGGCATGCATGAGATTGGTAAAGCAATCTTTGGTGCAAGCTACGATAGAGAAGGTGAAGTGGTTTTAGCTGATGGTACTCACATCAACAATATTCCAACTGCAATTGCCCACTCTATTGCATATACCTCTAAAGATAGAGATAACGAGTCAATTGTTTTGAACCAAAGTATTCAAGATAACATCGCTCTACCATCTTTAGATAAGCTAACTCTATCTCACACTAAGTTCTTAAACTGGCATTTAATTAAGGACTTTGCTCAGAAGTTTGCTAAAGAAATGTCTGTAAAAATGGTTAACACTGAACAGTTCGTATCTGAGCTATCAGGTGGTAACAAACAGAAAGTGGTACTAGCACGTTGGATTGGTAAGGGCTCTGACATCGTCGTACTTGACTCACCTACCCGTGGTATTGATATTAAGGTAAAACAAGATATCTACCAGTTAATGGACAGAATGAGAAAGGATGGTAAGTCAATCATCATGATCTCTGAGGAGTTGATGGAGCTTATCGGTATGTGCGACCGTATCGTAATTATGAAAGACGGTGCAATCAAAGGCGAGCTACCTCGTAGCAAAGAACTTAACGAAAACAGCCTAATCTCTATGATGGTTTAAGGAGATAATTATGTCAGATTCAGTTGCATTGCAAAACAAAGAAAAGGAGCTTAAAAAGCTTCACACAATGAAACTTATTCGTACTCTTCTACCAGTTGTAGGTTTAGTACTAATTTTCATTTTGTTCTACTTCTTAACCGACGGTAAGATTTGGACTAAGCTATCTTTATCACTATCAGAAGTTTATGTGATTATGATTGCTTCAATGGGCGTGTTCTTTATCATGACAATGGGTGGTCTAGACTTCTCCCAAGGTTCAATCTTAGGCTTGTCTGCAATTGTGGTATGTACGCTTGCGCAGTATGGCATTGTGATTGCAGTTATAGGCGGTATTTTAACAGGTGCTGCAATTGGTGCAGTGAACGGTTACTTCTATGTAAATAGAAAGATTAAATCCTTCATTGTAACTATTTGTACCATGTTCTTATTCCGTGGTTTGATTAAGTACTTAACTACTAACGCTCCAGTATCAGACGATAGCTTTAACTTAATCGATCTTGATAGCACAGCATTCAAGATCACCTGCACAGCAATTGTAGTTATCATCGGCTTCTTATTCTTTAGCTGCACTAAGTTTGGTACAAACTTAAAGGCTATCGGTGCTGGTGAAAAGGCAGCTAAGTTCTCAGGTATCCGTACTGACAGATTAAAGTTCTGGGTATACGTTCTATCAGGTGCAATTACAGGCTTTGCAGCATTCATTAGTGCAATTAAAGTTGGTTCTGTAACCTCATCAGGTGGTAATCAGTTAGAAACTCAGATCCTAATTGCTCTAGTTTTAGGTGGTATGCCTATCTCTGGTGGTGCAATGGTACGTTTCACTAACTTTATCGTAGGCTCTCTACTTTATGTAGTATTAAGCTCAGGTCTAACCATGATTGGCTTTACTACACAGACCATGCAGCTAATTCAAGGTATCGTATTCTTAATGTTCGTTGCCCTATTCGCTGATAGACAGTCTCTAAACGTTATTAAATAGTTTTACAAAGCCTCCATTAATGGAGGCTTTTCAAATTTACTTTCAAACTTAAGGAAATATCATGAGTAAGTTATATTTTGTTGTAGGTTCACAAGACCTTTACGGTGATGAGTGCTTAAAGCAAGTTAAAAAAGATGCTGAGGGCATGACCGCATTCTTCAATGAGCAATTCAAAGGCCAAGTAGAAGTTGAATTATTACCTCTAGTTTTAAACTCAGAGTCATGCATTGAAAATATGCGCAAGGTAAGTTGCGATGACGAGTGCATCGGTGTTATGACATGGATGCACACCTTCTCACCTGCTAAGATGTGGATCAAGGGCTTACAAGAGTTAAGAAAACCTCTAATTCACTTACACACCCAGGCTAACGAAAAACTTCCATATGACACCATCGATATGGATTTCATGAACCTAAACCAAGCAGCTCATGGTGATAGAGAGTACGGCTTTATCGTAGCACGTCTTCGTATTCCTCATGAGGTTGTATCTGGATTCTATAAACAAGAGAAAGTTATAAAGCGCATTTCTCGCTTTATCGATGTAGCTAAAGCTATCAACTTCTCAAAGCACTTAAAGGTTGCTTCATTTGGTAACAACATGCGTGAAGTTGCTGTAACCGACGGTGATCGTGTTGAGTCACAGATCAAGTTTGGTTGGGAGTGCAATTACTTTGCTTTAGGTGACGTAGTTAAGATGATGAACGAAGTTACTGAGCAAGAAATTGATAAGAAGATGGAAGAGTACACTTCTAAGTACACCATGAAGACTACTAATATTGCAGCTGTTCGCGAACAGGCTAAGTATGAAGTAGGCTTTGAAAAGTTCTTTGCAAAACATGGCATCGGTGCATTTGCTGATACCTTCCAAGATCTATATGGTCTAAAGCAATTACCAGGTATCGCAGCTCAGAACTTAATGGGCAAAGGCATCGGCTTTGGTCCTGAGGGTGACTACAAGATCTCTGCATTATCAGCTGTTTTAATGAAGATGTCAGAAGGTCGTGAAGGCTCAACTGGCTTTATTGAGGATTACACCTACGATTTAACCGAAGGTGAAGAGTTAGAGTTAGCATCTCACATGCTAGAAGTTCCTGTAAACTTTGCTAAGACCAAGCCTGAAATTGATGTTCTACCTTTAGGTATTGGTGGTAAAGAAGATCCTGCTCGTTTAATCTTCGACGGTGTTGAAGGTGATGGTATTCAGGTAACCTTAGTTGATATGGGCGATCATTTCAGAATTATCTGTGCTGAAATTGAGCTTGTAAAACAGCCAAAACCAATGCCAAAACTACCTGTAGCACGCATCATGTATCGTCATAAGCCAAACTTCAACATTGGTACTGAAGCTTGGTGTTTAGCAGGTGGTGCTCACCACAGTGTTGTATCAACAGCTTTAACAACTGATGATATCGCTCTCTTTGCTCGTCTAACCGGCACTGAGCTTATCACTATTACCGATAAGACCACTGAAGCTGATCTACAAAAGTTAGCAGCTTACTAATTTTTTAAACATTAAGTGCATTCAGGCCTCTAATTTACCTTAGAGGCCTTTTTTATGACCTATACTTAAATAGTCAAATCAAACAATTAAGGAAAGAATATGCTTTATAGAAATTTAGGAAAATCTGGCATTAAAGTAAGTGAGATCTCATTAGGTACCTGGATGACTGATCTAACAGGATCTGCTCAAGAAGATGAAGCTAAGAAAATTGTAAAACTAGCTTACGAAAGTGGTATTAACTTTTTTGATTGTGCTGATGCTTATAGTGCAGGAGCTGCAGAAAAGTTCTTAGGTAAAGTTTTAAAAGATTTTCCTCGCCGAGAACTAGTTATCTCAAGTAAGGTTTACTTCCCAACAGGCACAGGAGTAAATGACAGAGGCCTTTCTCGTAAACACATTTTTGAAAGCATCGATCAAACACTCAAAAATATGAATTTAGATTATCTAGATTTCTATTTTTGCCACCGCTATGATGAGAGCACTCCTCTCGAAGAGAAACTTCGCGCTATGAGTGATTTAGTAACACAAGGTAAGGTTCTTTACTATGGTGTAAGTGAAGAGTGGACTGCTGCTAGAATTGAAGAGGCGCAAAAGATCATCAAAGAATACCACTTACATCCAATTTCTATGATCCAGCCTCAATACAACATGATGGATAGATACATTGAGCATGAGCTTATGGATGTATGCTCAAAATATGGCATAGGTATAACTACCTTCTCTCCATTATCTCAAGGTCTGCTCACAGGTAAATACAAGAAAGGTCAACCATACCCAGAGGGCTCTCGTGCAACTCATCAAGCAGATAAGCAAATCAATGCCTTATTAACCGATGAAAATCTTGATAAAGTTGAAAAGCTTGAGAAAGTTGCAAATGATCTAGGTACTAATTTAGCTATTTTAGCTACAGCTTGGATTTTACAAAGAAAAGAAATAAGTAGTGTAATTGCTGGTTGTTCAAAGGTATCTCAACTTGAAAATAACTTAAAAGCAAGTGGTTTGGTAATTCCTCAAGATGCAATGAAAGAGATTGAGACGATCTTAGGATTTACTAGATTTGAAAGACATGTAGGATAAAAAGCGTAAACTCCCATTTGAATTTACATACAAATTAGCATACATTTAAGTGGGAATATTTTAGATATTTTTTACTTATATATTAATAAGTTAATGGTGCGAAAGAAGGGACTCGAACCCTCACGCCTTGCGGTACAAACACCTGAAGCTTGCGCGTCTACCAATTTCGCCACTTTCGCATGACTAAAAAAAAATGAATTGTGGTGATCCCGATGAGAGTCGAACTCATGACCACCGGCTTCGGAAACCGATACTCTATCCACCTGAGCTACGGGATCATGAACAATCACTTGCGATCCGCGCAATATTATATCAAGATTATCCAACCTTTCAAGAAAATAGCATCTTATAGGCTATGTTTTTCTTAGTTAATTCCCAATGTCTGTGAATAATTTTCAGTTTTTTTCATGGATAGACAACAGATCACACAAAAATTAAACGCTAGCTAGACATCTTATTTGTAATACAAGCTATAATTAGAAAGATAATTAAGGCAGAGAGCTTTAAGGAAAAAAGATGGATTTTAATAAAAAGTTAGCATTTAGAGGCATTAGAGCCCTCTACGGTAACGATGGTTTTGAAAAGTTGCAGCAAGCACACGTTACTGTAATTGGCGTAGGTGGTATTGGTTCATGGGCAACCGAGGCTTTATGTAGAACTGGTATTGGTTCTCTTACCTTAATTGACAATGACACCATCGAAATTACAAATTCTAATCGTCAATTGCACACTACCACTAAGACCTGTGGTCAATCTAAAGCACAAGTTTTAGCAGATAGACTACTTGAGATAAATCCAGAGCTTAAAGTAGAAGTTTTAAATATCAAATTAACTCCTGAGAATATTGATGAAGTTATGCAAGGTCGTGATGACTTTGTTTGTGATTGCATTGATGATATCGATGCTAAAGCCTATGTTTGCAATTACATGTATCACCATAACACAGTATTTATTGAAGCAGGTGGCGCAGGTGGCAGGATCGATCCTACCAAGCTTAATATTGGGGATATTGCAACAGCTAATGGCGATGCTTTAATTTCAAAATTACGTAACAAATTAAGAAAAGAATACGGCTTTCCATCAAACGGTAAAAAGTTCAATATAAGCTGTACTTTCTCTAATGAAAAACCAATTTACTCATCAAAAGAAGATTATATCAGTGGAGATTTACCAGCTTTTGGCGCCTCAATGAGCGTTACTGCAACCGCAGGTCTTTTAATCTCTTCATGGATTATTTCAAAAATTACTCAACGATAGTGGACACGATATGCAAGATTTAGATTTTGAAAATACAAGAAAGTTTTTATTAAGTAAGTTACCTGAGTATTTGAAGACTAAAGGTATCAATATCAATTCAAATTTCAATTGTGTAAATCCAAGAGATTTAGCACATCTTCCTAGTATGAGCTATAACGCTGAAACTAATACTGTAAGATGTTTCCACTGTAATGCTAATTACAATATCTTTGATTTAATTGGTCTTGATGAAAATATAACTGACTATTCACGTCAATTTGCTAGAGCTTATGAGATGTTTGTTGGCAAAATCCCATTTAGCTTAATGGATAAATTAAAAGCAGTTCAAGACGAGCAAGTTCGCACTACTATCAAAAGACCTACTTTTGAAATTGCTAATGATAGTTTTGGCTCATCTCAAGACTCATCTTCTCCTTTTAGTATTGCAAATGATGCAAAAGAAGACTCTTATAGACAAGATAATCCTAATCATTTTAATGCAGCTTCCCCTTTTGAAGAGGCAAGATTAAGACCATATAATCAAAGACAAGCCACTCCATCAAATATAAATCCACAAAACTTTGATGATCCATTTGGTCAAATTCAAGGTCTAAACGCTGCACCTCAAAATCAAAGCGCAAATAACGAGTTTTCATCTCAAGGCTTTGGATCTATAAATGATCAGTTCCATTCTCAGGTAAATCAAAATCATACTAGATTTGGCGATAATCAATTATCCCCATTTGGCAGTATTAACCATGAAAATGCCTTTGATTTTACTGATTATGTAAATCAATGCTCATCAAATGTTGGTAAAACATCTTACTTTAAAGATAGAGGTTTATCAGAGAACGTTATTCAAAGATTCCGCTTAGGCTTTGATGAAAAGTTTGTTGCTGAAATTGATAAACTTTCAGGACAACCTCTATATTGGAAAGCAGCCATCATTCCTTACGGTGTACATGGCTATTGTGTACGCAACACTGATCTTGAGTCAGATAATAAAAATGAACGCTATAAGAAAAAAGGCTTCTTTGATATCTACAACCATGAAGTCTTAATTCAACCTGGTACTATTTTTATCACCGAAGGCGAATTTGATGCTTTAAGTTTAGAAACCTTAGGCTATAAAGCTTTAGCTTTAGGTGGCATTGGTAATGTTAGACACCTTTTAAATAAAATTAGTGAATCTGCTCAAGAACACACATTCTATATTTGTTTAGATGATGACGAGCCAGGTCATGAAGCAACCACTCAATTAGCTCAAGGGCTTGCTCAGCTAAATAAAAAGTTTAAGTGCGTAAATCTTGCCTACCCTTACAAAGATATCAACGAGTGTCTCTATAAGGCTCATGATATCCTCAAGCAAAGAGTTGATAACTTAGAGCAAATTTTAAGCAATAACTTTAAATCAGTTATTAACACTCCTAACTTTAAGTACATTCAATCAACTCAAGATTTACTTTCATTAAATCTATCTAACACTTTATATTCAATCTGCGCAAAACCTCAGATCACCAGACGTTTTATTGCTCAGATGATTAGAAATAAGCTAACCCCAATCTTCTACGCAGGTAGCTTATCTCAGTGGCTTTATATCTCTAATCTTGTAACCTTAGATAAGAGTGCACCTTTTAATCAAAATGAATGGGAACAAGTTAAATTTGTTGAATTAAAACAAGACAACATTCAAAAACAACTTGTAGATGGTATTGAATCCCACATTATTCAAGGC
>ONCS01000032.1 GCA_900316375.1 uncultured Succinatimonas sp.
GAGCCAGAGCAAGATATCACTGACTCGATGTTATCAAGACAAGATCTATACGCTGATCAGATAAACGATGACTCACTTTTAAATATCACCATTGCCTGCGCCGTAGGTACTGTTGGCCAAAGTATCAATAACTCTTTAATTACCACTCACGGTTTAGGACTGTTACGTAGCGAGTTTTTGTTTTTAAGTTCTACCTATGAGCCAAGTGAAGAGGAGATGACTGATACTTTCTACAAGATCTTTAAAACTATCAACAAAAACGCCCCAATTACAGCTAGAACCTTTGACTTTGCTGATGATAAAAAGCCTTTGTTTAACATCAAATTAGATGAATCAGGACCTTTAAAAGATTATGGTGCTTGTGTAGGCTCAAATCTATTGAAAAAGGAAATTAGAGCACTACTGCGTGCCTGCATTGGGCAGAAGATCACCATTGTCTTTCCTTTAGTTACTAAAATTACTGAAAAGGACTATTTAGTATCTCTTGCCCATCAAGCTATTGAAGAGCTTGAAAACGAGAGTATTAGCCACGGTTCAATGGAATTATCTTTCATGATTGAAACCCCGGCTGCTGTACTATCTGCACCTGCTATTGCAAAAGAAGGTTCGATGATGCTAATTGGTACTTCATCGCTTGCTGAATACGCCTCTGCCCCATGTCCACCAGATAATGCTTTTACTCCTGTATTAGCAAAAATGATTGTGATGGCAGCCAAGGCTGCATTTGAAGCAGGGACAACCTTAGGTATTGCAGGCCGCTTTGCCTCTCGCACCGAGCTTTTACCTTTTTTCTACAAGCTAGGTGTTACATATTTAGTAACTGGTGCGTACAATATCACCAACTTAAAAGCACATGTGGAGCGCTTAAACTTAGAGCATGAGATTGCCCCACATTTTTCAAATGAGCTTTATCAAAAGATCATGAATATCTACACTGGAAAAGAGCTAACTGAAGTTATTCAAAATTTATAGTTGCTTAAAGGATTTACCATGGGTTTATTTTCATTTTTCAAACACAAAGATACCATCACTGAAGATGCTAAAAACGAGGCGGATTTAGAGCTAGTCGCCCCTGTAAGTGGCTCGATTATTACTTTAAAAGAAGTACCAGATTTAGTGATCTCTGAAAAGCTGATGGGCGATGGTGTAGCTATAGTGCCTACTGATAATAAAGTTGTCGCTCCATGCTCTGGCGTGATCTCTAGATTTATCGCTTCAAACAATGCCTTTGCAGTACGTAATAATGAAACTGGTGTTGAAGTGTATGTTACCTGTGGTATTGGCACTAACTCTTTTAACGGTGTAGGTTTTACTCCAAAGCTCCACTTAGGCGATACAGTTGCTAAAGGCGATATTGTCTTTACTGTAAACTTTGATGAAGTCAATGAGCAGTTAGAGTCTACTGTCACCTCAATGATTGTTATCAATAGCTCAGCTAAAATTGCTCGTGTAATTTCCACCTCAGGTGAGGCTACAGCTGGTGTAAGTGCTATCTCTTGGGTGATTTTGCAGACTGAAAACGAAAAAAGCCAGGACTAAGCCTGGCCTTATAAACTTAAAGACAAAAGAGGTTAACTTACGATACTGTCAGGGCTATTTTGGCCTTTAAACTGAGCTTTAACCTCTTGCTCAATTTTAGCTGCGTTTTGCGCGTCTTTGGCTTTCATTGAGTTGTAGTCATAGCTGTACTGAGTTTTCTTAGTCTCAGTTGCGCTGCTCTCAGTTTTAGTAGTATCAGTCTTAGTAGTTGTATCGCTCTTTTGAGTAGAATCAACCTTAGCTACAGTATCCTTGACAGCATCAGTTTTGACATTAGCATCTTTATTAGCTGTTGCATCTTTGTTTACTGTAGTATCAGTCTTATCGCTATTTACAGCATCACTCTTCTTGCCATAACGCTTGGCTACGTCTGCTTCAAAAGCCTTTTGATTTTCTAGGTTCTTTTTCTTAATTGCCTGATAATCATAGGTGTAGCCAGATGAGCTTGAACTTGCTTTCTTATCATCTGAAGCCACACCAAACTTATTGTAATCTTGAAGCTTCTTTAAAGACTCTTTGCTAATTGAAACAGTATCATCTGCCTCATTAGCAATCTTCATCTTCTCTTCAAATGCAACTCTATGACGAGTATAGGTTAGCGCATCGGCAGCAGCTGTTGATACGCGATTTACCAATGAACTTTGATTGCTTTGAAGTTGCTTTTTATAATCGTTATTATCTTGTTTAGTATAGCTAGCAATAGCATTATTGATACTAGTTAATGCACTTGAATCGATAGCCATATTCTCTCCTTGGGTAAAACACGCTTCTACCCTATTACGTACATTATCGGTATTTCATACCCAAAACTTTAAAACTTTTTTGAAAAATTTTTAACTATTTTGCAAAATAACGTGTTTTCAATAAGTTAGATTTTTACTTTGCCTTAACAAGATAAGCATTTGCTTTTAACTTTAGACGTGTTTAATAGCCTTGGTTAATAACAAAAAGGAAAATTATGAAAACAAATCTAATCTCAAGCGCATTATACGCAGTAGGCGCAATCACTTTTACCATTGCATTTGGCTCTAACGCACACGCTATTGAAACTTCATGGGCAGAGGTTCAAGTACCAGCAAAAGATTACGTACAGTACGAAGGATCTAACCCATTATTTAAAGATGGCTTTTTAACAGGTTTTGGCTCAGCTTTGGCTTTAAAAGAAGTAAAAGACGATGGCACTGTAGTTTTATATGGCTTAACAGACCGTGGTCCTAATGCTGATGGTCCTAACGTTGTTGATGAAAATGGCAAAGTACAAGTATCAAAGTATTTCCCAACTCCTAAATTTAATCCACAAGTAGGCGTGATCTCCTTTAAAGACGGTTTAGCTCATGTCGATAAGATCATTCACCTAAAAAACGCTGATGGTAGCTTAATTACAGGTCTTCCTATTCATCAAGGACTACCAGGTTCTACTCTAGAACGTGCTTTAGATGATAATAATCAAATGCTTGGCTTTGACGATAATGGCTTAGATACTGAAGGTCTTGTTTTTGATAAAGATGGCAATATGTGGATTAGTGATGAGTACGGTCCATTTTTAATGAAGTTCTCTCCTGATGGTGTTCTTGAGGAGAAGTATTGGCCTGGTAATGGCTTACCTGAGATTTTAAAATACCGTACTCCAAATCGTGGAGCTGAAGGTGTGTCAATTCTTCCAAATGGCAAGCTTGTTCTAATGGAGCAAAGTGTTTTAAACATCAAGCGTGGAGATAAGAAATCTGGTAACACAGCTTCATTTTGCCGTGTTGTGATCTTTGATCCTTTAACCCATGAAGTTAAAACTGTAGGTTACCCTATCAATACCGATTACAAGAAACCAGGCGATGCTAAGCTTGGAGACATTACCGTAATCAATGATCACGAGTTTTTAATCATTGAGCAGGCAAAAGATAAGAACAAGAAGATGCAAAACCGCATCTATCGCGTGGACTTTTCTAAAGCTGATGATTTAACTAATGCTTTAAAAGATGGATTAGAGCCAGAATTTTTCAAAGACGCAGGTGGCTTTAAATTAGCTAAAAAACAATTATTAGTTGATCTGCGTGAATACGGCTGGGATATCGAAAAGGCTGAAGGCTTAGTAGTACTACCTGATGAAAAGACCTTAATTGTTACTAACGACAATGATTTTGGTCTTGAGCTTAAGGTACATGATACAGAACATAAGAAAGCTAAGATTAAAGATTACACTTTAAATCAAGATAAGAGCTTTAGCTTTGATGGTAAAAAGGCTGATGTAAAGCTAGAGTTTACCCACAACGCAGATAGCGAAAGAGTTCAAAAGCTAATGACTATTAAGTTAGATCATAAGCTATAAGCGATTTACCATTTCGTTGATATTTTCACATTGGCCTCATGAGAGATCATGGGGCTTTTTTGATTTATTTGGTGTGAGATGAAATTTTGAAGTGTGCCCTGCTATTGCAGGGCGTGAGTGACCAAGAAGGCAAAGTCACAGTAACGTTTGTTTTCCTGACAAAACAATTACATAGTTATTATATTAAAGACGTTATCTATTTTCAATATTCTTTACTTACCAAATTTACATACATATTTTTCTTTTTTGTATGTTTATTCTTTTAAATTCATAATCACTTAAATTCTTTATATTGATTTTTTATATACAACATTCAAATTTTCCGATATAATTAAGGCTCAGAATTTATTGTACGGAACCTTAGTTTTTTATGAATAAAATGATACTTGGCCTAGATATAGGTATCGGCTCAGTTGGTTGGGCTTTAATTGAAGAAGGTAAACGCATCATCGGTCTTGGAGTTAGAACTTTTGATGTCTCTGAAGATCCTGTTACCAAAGCTACGTTAAATCAAGTAAGAGCAGATGCGCGCCGACAACGTCATCAAATCAAGCACAAAGCATCAAGATTAAAAGGTCTTTTAAATCTTTTGCTAAAACTTGAGCTTATCAATGATAAAAACATTATCTTACAAAATCCCCTCCATAAAGATATTTGGGAATTAAGAGCTAAAGCTTTAACAGAGAAGATAACCTCTGACGAGCTTGCCTTAATCATCTATCACATATGCAATCATCGAGGTTTCTACTGGGTTAGTTCATGCTCTACAAATAATGAAGATGGACTAATAAAAAAAGCCTTATCTTCAAATGAGCAAATCATGCTTGATAAAGGCTACAAAACCATCGGTCAGATGATCTTTAATGAATTTCCTAATCACTATCGTAACAAAGATGGTGACTATACTAAGTGTATTTCAAGAGTTGAACTCGATAAAGAGCTTAATACCATATTCACCTGTCAAAAGTCACTTGGCAACAACGATGTTACAGAAGAGCTAATGACTGGCGTTTTAGGTGTTGGTGATAGAAAGTCAGGATTTTTATGGCAACAAAGACCATCTATTCAAGGTGAGCAAATTCTAAAACAAGTAGATCGTTGCAGATTTGAAGCAAATGAGTACCGCGCGCCTAAAGCTAACTACTTTGCGATGCGTCATGTGTGGCTTACAAAATTATCTAGATTAAAAGTTGTAGATGCTGACTACAAAGAACGCTCTTTAACGCATTATGAGTTCATGTCATTAAAAGACATAATTTTTGAGATCAAAAACGATATTACTTTTAAAGCATTAGAAAACAAACTCATAAAATCGTACATTTGGTCAAAAGATCAGTTCCACCTAAAAAGTGCTGAATTTACATCTAATCTAACTAAGTCTGTCAAATTCCATGCTATGGATGCGTGGATCAACATAAGAAAAGCCTTTGAAAAAGCAGATCTAAAAGATTCTTGGAATTATCTTCTTCAAGATATAAAGCAAGGCAATGTTGATAAATACAATAAAATTGTCTTCATTTTGACTGTATTTAAAGATGATGCTGAAATCATTGAACGCTTAGGTAAGCTTGATCTTACACAAGAAGAAATAGTCGCTTTAAGTACCTTGCGCTTTACAAAGTTTGCTTCATTTTCAGAAAAAGCTTTAGCTAAATTTATACCATTTATGGAAGAAGGTCTAGCTTATGAAACTGCTAGCGCTAAAGCTGGCTACAACTATAGCCTAATCTCCCAAGAACCTATCATCAAACATAAATATTTGCCTTCAATATATTTAGAAAACAATGGCAAAATCGTAAAAAATTCAAAGATTTTAGATCTTCCAGATAATCCAATTGTCTTAAAAGCATTAAACCAAACAAGAAAAGTAATCAATGCCGTAATCAAGAAGTATGATTCTCCAGATGAGATCCACATCGAGCTTGCACGAGAGTTATCAAAAACTGCTGAGCAAAGACTTGAAGAAGATCATAAATTAAATCTTCTATATAAAAAGAACTGTAAACTCAAAGATGAGTTTGTATCTAAGTACGGTCTACACAACTTTAATGTATCTAACTTTGAAAAATTTAAACTTTTCAAAGAGCAAAATGGAATAAGCACTTACACTGGAGCAATAATTGATGAAGAAAGACTTCTTGAAGACTTTTACGTGCAAGTTGATCATATCATTCCTTATTCAAAAAGCTTTGACAATTCATTTAATAACAAAGCAATTGTACTTTCTAAAGAAAACAAAGATAAAGGAAATAGAACAGCGCTTGAATACATTTATCAAGAGAACCTTAATATAGAATCATATAAACAAAGAGTACTTGGTAACTCAAATTTCTCTCGATTAAAAATAAGTAATTTAATGCTTGCTAATTTTGAAAGAGAAGCTGCCACAAATTTTAAGGCAAGACACTTAAGAGATACTGCTTATATCTGTTCGTTTGCAAAAAATTTCATAGAATCATATCTTCTTTTAAATGCCAATAAATCAAATAGTAGGTGCCTAGTTGTCCCAAGTAACTTAACTAGTTTATTAAGACAGCATTGGGGAATAAAGAAAAATAGATTAAAAAATGACAGACATCATGCAACTGATGCTGCAGTGATTGCAGGATGCTCTTTCAGTATTTTAAATGCAATTGAAAGAATATCTAAAAAAAGTGATATCGGAACTTTAGAAGATTTTTCTAAGGATCCTCAATTCACAGATGAAGTTATATCACTTTCTAATGTGCTTAAACTTCCTTGGAAGCACTTTTCAAATGAAGTTGATTTTAGAGTAAATGAGGATAACCGACAGATTCTAATTGATAGACTAAGTCAATTAGGAACTTACGATTTTAATGATTTAAAACGAGTTAAAACACTCAATGTTTCAAGAGCACCTAAGCGATTAAAACAAGGTAAAGCTCATGGCGACACCATTTATAAAATAAAATCACTAGAAAATGAAGAAGTTGTAGTTCGCGTTCCTCTTAAAAAACTAAACCTAAAGAAACTAGAGTGCATGGTAGATAAACAGCGCAATATCAATCTGTATAATGTGCTAAAACAGAGGTTAATAGAGTTTAACGATGATGGAGAAAAAGCCTTTGCAACGCCAATTTATATGCCTTGTAAAGATCCTAAAAATGCACCACTAATTAGAAAGGTAAGCATTCTGCAGATAAAATCAGGAATACTAGTTAGAGGAGGAATAGTTTCTAACGGGGACATACACAGAATAGATTTCTTTAAGAAAAATGACAAATACTATGCAATCCCTGTTTATGTTAATCAAAAAGAACTTCCTAATAAAATTGCAGTAAAAGGCAAAAGGCAAAAAGACTGGTTAACACTTGATAATAGCTATGAATTTTGTCTTTCAGTCTATAAAAATGACTTCCTAGAAGTTGACACTAAGGATGGCCTTTTTAGAGGATATTATGCTGAATTTGACAGGCATAGATGTAGCATTCTTTTAAAATCCCATGATAGGGATGAAAAACTTGAGAAAAGAATTGCTTATATGCAAGTAAAGAGCATTACTAAACTGCACGTAGATGTTCTTGGAAATTTATATCAGGCAGATTTTATGGAAAGGCAAGCAATTTAGACATTTTTGGGTACATGAGAACAACGTGATATTGTAATAGTTTTGTCAGGAAAACAAAGGAAACTATAACGATATGCCCGTCGTCATCTCATGTGGTCAGAATTATAAACGATTATTTATCATTAAAAAAGGCCTCAGTTTTGACTGAAGCCTTTTATTTACAGATTTGCTAAAAACTATAAGTTAGCAACGATGTCTTCAACTGTCTTCTTAGCATCGCCAAAGCACATTGATGTATTTTCCTTAAAGAATAAAGGATTCTGCACACCAGCGTAGCCAACGTTCATTGAACGCTTGAATACAACTACATTCTTAGCCTTCCAAACTTCAAGAACAGGCATACCTGCAATTGGTGATGAAGGATCTTCAGATGCTGCAGGGTTTACAGTATCGTTAGCACCGATAACTAGAACGGTATCGGTGTTCTCGAAATCATCATTGATCTCATCCATCTCGAATACGATATCATATGGAACCTTAGCCTCAGCTAATAGAACATTCATATGACCTGGTAGACGACCTGCTACAGGGTGAATTGCAAAGCGAACTTCAACACCGCGAGCCTTTAACTTCTCAGTCATTGAAGCAACAGCTGCCTGTGCTTGAGACACAGCCATACCATAGCCTGGGGTGATGATAACAGAGCTTGAATTCTTTAATAGTTCAGCAACTTCTGGAGCCTTTAACTCATGATACTCGCCCATCTCTTCAGCATCTTGCTTCTTAGCAGGAGCATTACCAAAGCCACCTGCAATAACAGAGATAAATGAACGATTCATTGCCTTACACATAATGTAAGATAGAATTGCACCTGATGAACCTACTAAAGCACCTGTTACAATTAGAAGATCGTTTTCTAACATGAAGCCAGATGCAGCAGCAGCCCAACCAGAGTATGAGTTTAGCATCGAAATCACAACTGGCATGTCCGCGCCGCCAATAGCAGCCACTAAGTGAACACCAAATACTAATGCAATAATTGTCATTACAATCAATGGGATAGCTGGTGCTGAGAGCTTAGTAACATCACCTGCACCTACGAACCAAATCATTAGTACAAATGAAACTACTAAAGCAGCTAAGTTTAGAGCATTACCAAATGGTAAGGTTAAAGGAGCTGACTTAAAGATACGTAACTTGTAGGTACCGTTTAACTTACCGTATGCAACGATAGAACCAGTGAAGGTTACAGCACCGATGAAGATACCTAAGAAGATCTCAACTAACTCAGTATTAAACTCTGCATTAGTTGGAGCATTCTTTACAGCATCAACTACAGCATCTTTACATGCTGCTAAGGTATTTAAAGCCTCTTCAGGGGTTGCATCTTTTGCTACTTGGCAAACAGCCTCTGGGGTAATACCTAAGTGAATGAAGCTATTAAAACCAACTAATACTGCAGCTAAACCTACGAAGCTGTGTAAGCAAGCAATTAACTCAGGCATCTGAGTCATTTGTACCTTACGAGCAACGTAGATACCAATTACAGCACCGATTAGCATTGCAACAATAATTGCTGCAAAGCCTACTGCAGTAACGTGAGCAAAGGTAGCAATTAAAGCAATTGCCATACCTACCATACCTGATAAGCAGCCTTGCTTTGCAGTTTCCTGCTTAGATAATCCTGCAAGAGCCATAATGAATAATAGCGCTGCAAGGATGTAGGCCATATGGGTTAAACCTAACATTTATATATTCTCCTTAAAACCTACTACTGCTGCTTACGGAACATTGCAAGCATACGACGAGTTACCGCGAAACCACCAAAGATATTGATAGATACTAGTAACACACCGATGAAAGCTAAAATACCAATTACAATTGAATTGGTGATCTGAAGCATTGCACCTACAATCACGATACCAGAGATAGCGTTAGTAACTGACATCAATGGAGTGTGTAGTGAATGAGATACGTTCCAAACTACATAGTAACCAACTACGCAAGCTAATACGAATACGGTGAAGTGAGGTAAGAACTTCTCTGGAGCGTATGCGCCCATTAGCATGAATAGAACAACAAGACCTACTAAAGCGCCAATCTTGATAGCAGGATTTGCCTTCTTTGGCTCTACCTTTGCAGGAGCTTCTGCTTTCTTCTGCTGAGGAGCTGCTGATACTGAAATCTTTGGAGGTGGGAAAGTAACCTCACCATCCTTAGTAACAGTCATGTTGCGTAATACAACATCTTCAAAGTCAACATTGATGTTGCCATCTTTGTTCTTGCAAAGAAGTTTAGCTAGATTTACTAAGTTAGTTGAGTATAGCTGTGAAGATTGAGCAGGAAGACGAGCTGCTAGATCAGTATAACCAATCATCTTTACGCCGTTTTCAGTGGTGATAACCTCACCTGCTACGGTGCCTTCACAGTTACCGCCAGTTGCAGCTGCTAGATCAACGATAACAGAGCCAGCCTTCATTGATGCAACCATTTCCTTAGTAATTAGGCGAGGTGCCTTCTTGCCAGGAATTGCAGCAGTGGTAATGATAATATCAACTTCTTTACACTGCTTAGCAAATAACTCCATCTCAGCTTTGATGAACTCGTCTGACATTACCTTAGCGTAACCGTCTGATGAGCCACCTTCTTCATTCTTGAAGTCTAAGCGTAAGAACTCACCGCCCATTGACTTAATCTGATCTGCTACTTCTAAACGAGTATCAAATGCACGAACAATAGCGCCTAGTGAGTGAGCGGTACCAATTGCAGCAAGACCTGCAACACCAGCACCGATAACCATAACCTTAGCTGGAGGTACTTTACCTGCAGCAGTTACCTGACCTGTAAAGAAGCGACCAAATGCGTGAGCAGCTTCAATTACAGCACGGTAACCAGAAATATTAGCAGTTGATGATAAAGCATCTAGAGACTGAGCACGTGAAATACGTGGCACCATGTCCATAGCCATGCAAGTAACTTTCTTAGCATTTAGCTTATCAACTAACTCTTGGTTTTGAGCAGGACGAATGAAACTTACAAGAGTCTGGCCTTCATGAGTTAATTCGATCTCAGCGTCAGTTGGAGCATTTAGTTTGAAAATGATATCAGCTTTCCAAGCTTCCTTCTCATTTACAACCTTAGCGCCAGCTGCCTCGTAAGAAGCATCGTCAAAACTTGCTAGCGCACCAGCACCGCTTTGAACAGCTACGTCAAAGCCTAATTTTAAAAGCTTAGCAACGGTATCAGGAGTTGCAGCAACTCTTGTTTCACCTTTCAAGCTCTCTTTAGGAATACCTATTAACATTGCATTTCCTTGTTTGTAGTAGTCGCACAATGCGACCTTAGAATTTAGTATAGTTTCAATTCCCCTGCTAAGGCTTGAGCCTTGAGAAAAGGATCTACTCCCTCAGAAAATCAAAGACTTCTGTCTTAGTATCTTTCATATTATAGGTTCTTATTTGAATTGCATATGACAAAATAGTAAAAAATGAGCCTTAACAAGGTATTTTTCGTATAATATACTGATATGTTATTGATTTATAAAGGATTATTAAATTTTCTAGGTATAAGTTTTATTAAACGCATTGCATTGATTTAGTGCAATGAATTTCATGTAACCGTTTAAATTATCTAGATTTTTTTGAATTTCTAGATAAAAAAGGACTTTTTTCAAGGAAGGTTTAAATTTGTGGAGTGTATCTAGAATTTACAAAATAGTTAAATTTAAAGAAATTAAATCGCCTCTTGTAAGACTAGTTAATGGCATTTAGCATCTTTTCATCGAAGTTAATTAAAGACATGGTGTGAGCGTCTTCGCCTTTCTCCCCAGGATGAAGTGGAGAGTAGTATTCTTTACGTAATCCTACTTTTTCAAAGCCAAACTTTTCATATAAATTGATAGCAATAATATTACTTACCCTTACCTCAAGATAACATTCTTCAACGCCAATCTTAATTGCCTCTAATAAGGTGTCTTTTAAAAGCTTAGTACCTAGCTTTTTACCTTGATAATCAGGATCCACGCCAATAGTTAAAATATCTGTTGTAAATTTGGTGTTATAGATGACAGAAAAACCTATCAGTTTCTCATGCACCTCATCACCTTGGGTGTTTTTATCAAACAATCCGACAATTAAATAGCTGTCAGCAAAGCACTCTTTAATTGCATCCTCTGGCCATGGATCTTTATGGCAGCGAATTTCAACTTTGATCATTGAAGGGATCAAGTTAAATTCAGAGGTAGTGACTACTCTTGTAGTAAAGCTTTGTGCCATCTTATTTAAGCCTATCTCCAAATTCTTGTTTTAAATCTTGCCAAATTGCTTTTTTACCAGCTTGTAGAATATACACTGTACCTTGAGTTACTAAATCAGTTTTATCTAAAAGTAAAACATCTGATGGTAGATAATGCACGCTGTCATCATAGTCTTTAACATCAAGTCCCTTTGAGACAAGAAAGTTTACTAAGCCCTCTAGATAATCAACATCAGATTTCTTATTGATAAAGACATCAGCTCTTAACTTTCTTAATTTATAAGGAAGCGACATCCACTTAGGACCAGTTGGAGCTACAGCTTGAGTGTTGACCTCAATACCATCAACTACGGCATTTTGCGCACTTGGTACAAACTTGTGCTCATCAATATGCTGTGGCTGTACTTGAGGTACTACTTTAGGGCTTTCTTCTTGAGACTTCTCTTGCAAATTAGCTTTAAGCTCTACTTTAGCAAGAGTTGTTACATCAGGCTGTAGATTATCTTGAGAGGCAGGCTCTTCTGTTATGTCTTGTACCTTATCTTGTGGCTTATTTTGTAGTAGAGGCTCAGTGCTATTAGAAATAGGTGAAGCTGTTTGTAGGTTCTGTTTTTCCTGATCTTGTAGAGAAGTATCTTTACTTATAGCTTCAGAGTGTGATACCTCAGCATTATTAACTGCTTCAACATGAGGTAATGTCGCTACAGTATTTTCAGTTGAAGTAGCTACTTGAGTTGCAACTTCTTGATTGTTTTGATTATTTACAACAGGGCTTACTTGATTAGAAGGTTGTACTTGAACTTGAAATGTTTGCTCATTTGCTTTAGCAAATAAAGGAACCACACCTTGCTTTAATTCCCAAGTCACAACTTTTGATTTAAAAACCATAATCTATCTTTAGTTTTAAGGCACACGAAAAGATACAACGATCTTACAAGATCTTGCATTGACTTTCAAAATTGATTGGGAGATTTTGAGAACTTAAGATTAGTGGCAGGGGCAGTAAGACTCGAACTCACAACCGTCGGTTTTGGAGACCGCTGTTCTACCATTAGAACTATGCCCCTGCAGAACGCGA